>NZ_JAEVHL010000331.1 GCF_016803395.1 Micromonospora tarensis
GCCCTGGCCATGCTCAGCCTCGGCAGCCACCGGCCCCAACTCCCCAAACGATGACCACCAAACAACCCACAAACCCAGCAGAAGACCCATAAATATGCCGCACAGGTATACCGCTCTGCGCGGCTATGGCTCCGGCCTCTGGCGGCCAGCCGGAGCGGAGATGCAGCACGTCGACGAGCCGGTGCGGAACTCAGCCGCCGGATAGCGCCTCCCGGCACAGCCGTCGCAGCAGCCGAACGGGTTCTCCGCCCGGTGCCGGGCTGCCGGTAACCACCGCACGCCGGTGACGCAGCTCACCAGTGGCCGCCGACCGGCGTGGTCGCCGGTGGACGAACCACGCAGACGGGATGGGCCGGGCAGCAAGCCGACAGTGCCTGGGTTGGGGTGGGTTGCCCACTCGACGCTCCCGTGGAGGATGGCTGCGGCGGGTGCTTACAGAACCCTTAACCCGGGCCTGCGACGGTATGCCGGGCAAGCCGAACTCGGGGGAGCGGAAGACGTGCGGGTGCTGGTGGCGGACGACGAGCGGTTGTTGGCTGACATGGTGGCCGAAGGGCTGCGCCGCCTGTCGATGGCCGTCGACGTCTGCTATGACGGTGACGGCGCGCTGGAGCGGGTCGGGGTGAACCGGTACGACGTCGCGGTGTTGGACCGGGACATGCCCGGGCACACCGGTGACGAAGTGTGCCGCAGCATCGCCGACTCGCAGGTCGGCACCCGGGTGCTGCTGCTCACCGCGGCCGCCGGTATCCGGGACCGGGTGGAGGGTCTCGGCCTGGGGGCGGACGACTACCTGACCAAGCCGTTCGCCTTCGCCGAGCTGGTGGCCCGGGTGCAGGCACTCGGTCGACGGTCCACGCCGGCGCTGCCCCCGGTGCTCGCCCGCGACGGCCTGGCGCTGGACGTGGGCCGGCACGTGGTCACCCGGGACGGGCACCCGCTCGCGCTCAGCCCGAAGGAGTTCGCGGTGCTGCACGTGCTGCTGCGTGCCGACGGGCAGGTGGTGAGCGCCGAGGAGTTGCTGGAGAAGGCCTGGGACGAGTTCGCCGACCCGTTCACCAACGCCGTACGGGTCACCGTGATGACCCTGCGCAAGAAGCTCGGCGATCCCCCGATCATCCACACCGTTCCGAAGGCCGGCTATCGCATCGGCGGCACCGCGTGAGCTGGACGCCCCGCCGCCGGGTGCTGCTGGTGGGTCTGCTGGCGCTGCTGGCCGGGCCAGTGCTGCCGACGATCGGCAAGTGGCTGACCGGGGCGACCTGGACCTGGGGGCAACAGTTCTGCGACCTGCCGGTGCCCGGACTGACCACGGTCTGTGCCGACGTACGACCGACAGCGTTCGTGCTGCCCCTGGCGGCGGTGATCCTGGTGACCCTGTCCGCGCTGGCGGCGCTCTGGTTCGGCGCGGCGTGGTGCCTGCGCCCGGTCCGCGACCTGGCCGGGCCCATCGGGCACCTCGGCCCGCAGAACCTCGGTCACCGGATCCGGCCCCGGGGCAGCGACGAACTGGCCCGGCTGTCCCGGGCGATCGACGAGATGATGGAACGCGTCTCCGCCGGGTACGAGGGGCAGCGGCGGTTCGCCGCGAACGCCTCGCACGAACTGCGTACGCCCCTCGCGGTGCAGCGGACGCTCATCGAGGTCGGCATGGCGCGGGCGCTCAGCGGTGACCAACTGGAGTTGTTGACCAGCCAGCTGCTGGAGACCAACGAGCGCAACGAGCGACTGATCGAGGGTCTGCTCGCGCTGAGCGAGAGTGACCAGGGCCTGCGCTCGCGGATCCCGCAGCGGCTCGACACGATCGTCGAGGCGGTGCTCGCCGGGTACCTCGATCGCGCCCGGGACGCGGGGGTCACCATCGACACCCACCTCGTACCCCGGGTCGTCGTCGGCGAGCGGGTGCTGCTGGAGCGCCTGGTCACCAACCTGGTGGAGAACGGGATCAAGTACAACCGGCCGGGCGGCTCGCTGACCGTCACGGTGAGCGGCGTGCCCGCGCTGTCCGTGGTCAACACCGGCCAGCCGGTGCCGGCCGAGGCGGTGGCCGGTCTCTTCGAGCCGTTCCGTCGGCTCGCCCGGGACCGGACCTCACACGGCGGCGGGGCCGGCCTCGGCCTGGCCATCGCCCGCTCGATCACGCAGGCACACGACGGCATCATCGCGGCCCGGCCCGCCGAGCACGGTGGCCTGCGGGTCGACGTCCAGCTACCCCAACTGACCTAGCGCTCCATCCACCTCCGCCCGGGGTCCGCGTGCCGCTGGATCCCGCCGGGGGTGTGTCCGCGAACAGGAAGGCAAGTCGATGTCACACACCGTTGATCAGATCCAGGTCGATGTCACGGAGGCCGCCCGCTGGCTCGCCGACCGCGTGGTCCGCACCCCCGTACTGCGGTCCCCGGTGATCGACGAACTCGCCGGGGCGCGGGTCCTGCTCAAGGCGGAGAACCTCCAGCACGGCGGCTCGTACAAGATGCGCGGCGCGCTGCGGGCGGTCGGCCGGCTGGCCGCGGCCGGCCACCACGGTGTGATCGCGCAGAGCACCGGCAACCACGCGGTGGCGGTGGCCTTGGCGGCCCGGCAGCACGGGCTCGCGGCGACCGTGGTCCTGCCGGTCGACGCGGCGACGACGAAGGTCGACCGGGCCCGAGCGGCCGGGGCGCGGGTGGTCTTCGCCGGCACCGACGTCGAGGAGCGGGTGGCGATGGCCACCGGGCTCAGTGCCGACAGTGGACACCCCGTGATCGACGCCTACGACCACCCGGATGTCATCGCCGGGCAGGGCACCGCCAGCCTGGAGCTGATCGAGGAGGCCGAGCGCGCGGGCACCCCACTGGACACGCTTGTCGTACCGGTCGGTGGTGGTGGCGGGGTGGCCGGCGCGTGCCTGGCCGCGGCCGGCACCGGCATCGACGTGTATGGCGTGGAGCCGGTGGGTTGCGACTCGCTCGCCCGCAGCCTGGCGGCCGGTGAGCGGGTCCCGGTCGCGCCCGCACCCACGATCGCGGACGGGCTGCGCCCCTCCTGCGTGGGTGAGCTGCGTTCGCCATCGTCCGCAACGAGCTGCGCGGGGTGATCCGGGTCGACGACGAGGAGATCGCGGCGGCGTTCCGGCTGATCCTGATGGAACTCAAGCTGCTCGCCGAGCCGTCCGGCGCGGCGGGGTTGGCCGGCGCGCTCCGACTCGCCCCCGAACCGGGCGTGCTGCCGGACCGTCGGCGGACCGTCGGCGTGGTGCTGACCGGCGGCAACGTGGAGGCGGCGCTGGTGGCCCGGTTGCTGGCCCAGGGGCCCGCCGAGGCCACGACTGTGCAGGCGGTGGCGGCGTGAGCGCGCCAACTCGGATCGGAATCCTGTTCGGTGGACCGTCGGCGGAGCACGAGGTGTCCTGCGCCTCCGCGCTCGGGGTAGCCCGGGCGCTCGCCGGCGGCGGCTACCGCACTGTCGCCATCGGCGTGACCCGCGCCGGCGGGTTCCGGCTGATGCCCGACGCGCTCCTGGCCGAGCTGCGCGACCGGCCCGCCGCGCAGCGGGCCATCGACGACCAACTGATGGTGACCGGCCCGGCGTCGAGCTGCGGCGCGGCCCGCGCCCGGGGGTCGTGCAGGTGGCCGCCGCGAACGCCCCGGGCGCGGTGCACGCCGAGCTGGACGTGGTCTTCCCGGTGCTGCACGGCCCGTTCGGTGAGGACGGTGTGGTGCAGGGGCTGCTGGAGACGCTCAACGTGCCCTACGTCGGCTGCGGCATCCTCGCCTCGGCGGTGGGCATGGACAAGGTGGCGATGAAGCGGGCGCTGCGGGCCGAGGGCGTCCCGGTCGTCCCGTACGTCGCGTTCGACGCGCCCACCTACCGGGCAACCGAGAACCCGGAGGAGTTGGTGCGCGGGCTGCCCCGGCCGCTCTTCGTCAAGCCGGCCAGCATGGGCTCCTCGATCGGCATCTCCCGGGTCGGCGAGGACGACGACCTGGCCGCCGCCGTGGAGGAGGCGCTTCGCCACGACCAACACGTCCTGGTCGAGCAGGGCATCACCGGCCGCGAGTTGGAGTGCGCGGTGCTCGGTGGCTGGCGCCCCGAGGCGTCTGCGGTCGGCGAGGTGCGGGTCGCCGGCGGCTGGTTCGACTACCAGCAGAAGTACTTCGGCGTCGCCGATCCGATGATCGTCCCCGCCGTCCTGCCGGGCGAGGTGACCGCGCGGGTCCGCGAGCTGTCGCTGCGCGCGTTCGCCGCGATCGGCGGTTGGGGCCTGGCCCGGGTGGACTTCTTCTACGACGAGACGGCGGGTGAGCTGTACGTCAACGAGCTGAACACGATGCCCGGCTTCACCGCGCACTCGATGTACCCGAAGGTGTGGGCCGCCGCCGGGGTCAGCTACCGGGAGGTGGTGGACCGGCTCGTCGGGCTGGCCCGCGCCCGACACGCCGAACGGGCGGCGAACACGGTGGGGAGCGTCCGATGATCCTGCTCTCCGACCCCCGGGTGGCGGCCGTGCCCAGCGCCGACGACGGCGACCCGTTGCTGGACCTGCGGGAGCTGCCGGAGCTGCGGCTCGACGCTCGGGCGGCCGACCCGGCCGGGGCGTACGCCCGGCTGCGCGCCGGGGTCGTCGACCGCCTGCTGGCCGCGCAGCGTGCCCTGCCCCGGGGAATGCGGCTGCTGGTCGTCGAGGGCTACCGGCCGTACCAGGCGCAGTTGGCCATCTTCACCGGCTACCGGGACGAGCTGCGTCGGCGACACCCGGACTGGTCGCCCGAGCGCCTGCACCGGGAGACCACCAAGTTCGTCTCACCGGTCGACGTGGCACCGCACAGCACGGGCGGCGCGGTGGACCTCACGCTCTGCACCGACGACGGGGTGGAGCTGGATCTGGGCACGGCCATCGACGCCACCCCGGAGGACAGCGCCGACGCCTGCTTCACCGACGCTCCGGCGATCGGCGCCACCGCCCGCCGGCACCGACAGATCTTGGTGGACGCCCTCGGCGGTGCGGGGATGGTGAACTACCCGACCGAGTGGTGGCACTGGTCGTACGGTGACCGTTACTGGGCGCTGATCACCGGGGCGCCGCGCACCCGATACGGGCCGGTGGACCTGGCCGCCGCACGATCGATACCCGTCCCGGCTGAACGGTAGGGCCCTGGCGTCCGTACCAGGCGGTGAGAGAAACACCGAGGACGGGAGTGACGGCGATGAGGGTGCAGCGCAGGCACGTGCTGGCGGCGAGCGTGGCGGTGCTGGCCGTCGCGGGTGTGGCGGTGGGGACCAGTCTGGGGTTCGCCGGCACCGAACCGGCACGGGCGTCCGTCTGCTCCGGCTCGGTCACCTTCTCGGCGGAGGGCGAAGCGCCGGCGGCGACCAGCGACCGCTTCCCGGTGGGTACCCGGCTGCGGGTGACCAACCTGGACAACAACCGGGCCGCCACGGTGACGGTGACCGGGCCGTCGGGCAGTTGTGTGCTGCTCAACTCCGCCGCCATGGAGCTGGTCCGGGAGCCCGGGAAGAACGTGATCCGGCGCAACGTGGTGGAGCGCGTCGACGGTGCGGCGCCGCCCGCCGCCGCGCCGGCCCCCGGCCA
>NZ_JAEVHL010000332.1 GCF_016803395.1 Micromonospora tarensis
GGCCAGCGACGTGCGCGGCGCCCGGCCCGTAGCCTCGGCGAGCAACGCGCCGCCGGCGGGCCGCAGGGCGAGCGTGGCCGGCCCGTCCGGGGGTGCGGGTGGCCCACCAGAAGGTGCCGGCGGCCACCCGGGCGCACGGGTCGTACGGGCTGAAGGTGAGCGCGCGGACCGAAGCGGCCAGCCGGTAGCCGACCGGAGGGTGCAACACCCTGGTCGCGGCGGGTTCGGTGGCGGTCACCCGCCCACTCTGCCACGGGCGCGGCGGGACGCCGGCACCACCGGTACGCCGACGTCCCGCGCACGACGTGGTCGGCCGCGCCCTCCCCGGCGACGACCGACCACCGTGACCTCGTGGCGACCAGGCTCAGTACGAGTAGCCCGAGCCGCCGGCGTCGCTCGTGCCGCTGTCCGCCGGCGGCGCGACCGCCTTCGGCGTGCCCTTGGGCAGGCAGCTCAGGTTCTTCTTGCCGTCCGGCTGGACCACGAACCAGGTGCCGCCGACGGCCTGGCCCTTCCACTGGCCGGGCTTCTTGTCGCCGATGTAGCGGTAGACCGGCCAGCCGCCGACGGTGAGCTGCCGGGTGCCGTCCTGCCGGGTCACGCTGCCGACCTTGTCGTCGGAGACGCCGGTGAGCTGCGGGTTGCCGTCGGTCAGCGCCGGAGGCCACACCTCGGCGCACTTGTCGACACAGTTCGACGACGGCGGGTCGGCGGTGTCCTTGTCGAAGCGGTACAGGATCCAGCCGTCCTGGTCGGTGACCACCTTGCCCATCCGGGCGACACTCTTGCCGATCAACTTCTCGGTCAGGTCGACGTTCGCGGGCGGGGCATCGGCGGCCGGGGCCTCCGCGGACGGCGACGCCTCCGCCTCAACCGACGCGGTGGGTTCGGCCGCGGCGACGGCGACCGGCTCGGCCGCGCTCGAACTCGCGGGGTCGTAACCCGCGGGAGCGCAGGCCGTTAGTGCGACCATCGCGCTCGCGACGATGACGGTCCGCTTCATCTGTGCCACGTGCCCTCCTCATTCTTGGCAGTTCACCCATTGGTACGGCGGGCAGGCTGTCAAGGTTGAACAAGTAACAGTGGTCAATTTCACTGAGATTGATTGAACCGAATCGAGCCACGACACGTACGCCCCCGAAAGGGTGTCGGCCGCAACGACAGATCGGCGCGGCCATTGTGTCAATGACCGGCGCCGATACGGCACGCGAACTACAGCGGGACGGTGACCAGCGGACTCGCCACACCATTGGCATCCACCGACTGCACCTGGAGCTGCTTGATCTCGGCCGTCAGGGCCGACGTCGACGCACTCAGTTCGAGGCCCTGCGGCCTGGTGTTGGTGCCGTAGCCGCCCTCCGGCACCGACCAGGTCGAGATGACCTCGGTGCTGGCGTTCTTGCGAATCACCACCAGTCGGCAGATACGCGGGCCGGGCAGCTTACGCATGCTGAAATTGATCCGGGTGCCGTACTCCCGCTTGACCAGGAACATCGTCGTCTGCACACCAGTCGTCGGGTCGGTCGCGTCGACCTGGTCACCCTCCTCCTCGGTGCCACCCACACCCGGGCCGCTCGGCGCGGCAGTCGGCGCACTCGTCGGCGGGTCGTTCGGCGCGCTCGGCGTAGACTCGGCCAGCACCCCCGGCGACTGCCCGTCGCCGGCCACGCTGACGAAGCCATACCCGGTCAGGCCACCGAAGACCACCACCGCGGCGGCCGTCGCGAGCAGCTGCCGAAACCGGGTACGGCGCCGGTCGGCCCGAACCGCGCCCAGCGTCCGGTCCAGCAGCGCCGGATCGGTAGCGGTCTGCTCCAGCGCCATCATCGTCTCGCCGTCGATGTCGGAGAGCAGCCCGACCACCGGCACCATCGTCTCCAACTCGGCCGCGCACGCCCAGCAGCTGGCGAGATGCTCCTCGAACCGCTCAGTGTCCTGCTCGTCGAGCACGCCGAGCGCGTACGCCGCGACGTCCATGTGATCCGGCCGGCTCATTCTGTCACCCCCCGCTCCTGCAGAGCCGTGCGCAGCGCGCGCAGCGCGTAGTAGACCCTCGACTTGGCGGTGCCCAGCGGCAGCCCCAGCTCCTCGGCGGCCTCCGGCACCGTCCGCCCCCGGAAGTACGTCGAGATCAGAATCTCCCGGTGCGACTGACTGAGCGTACGCAGCGCGTCCGCCACCGTCATGGTGCGCAGCACCCGGTCGGTGCTGTCCGCCTCGGCGAACGCGGTGAGGTCCCGGTCGTACGTCTCCGGCGGCCGGGCCTCCTGGCTGCGGTGCTCGTCGATGGCGATGCGACGGGCCACCGTGACCAACCAGGGCCGCAACGACCCCTGCCCCTGGGTGCCCAGGCGGTGCGCGTTGCGCCACGCCCGGAGCAGCGTCTCCTGGACGATGTCCTCCGCGCGCTGCCGGTCCCCCCCGGTGAGGCGCATGACGAACATCAGCAACGGACCGGCGTGCTCGGCATAGAGCAACCGGATCAACTGGTCGGAGTGGCTGGCCTCGGTGGACGTCGCCTGATGGCGCCCGGGCGCCGGTCGCGGCGTCACCGGACCATTCTGGCGAGACGTCGCACGCGCGTCGACCCCTCGGGCAGACGAGGTCGACCGTGACGTGGGCCGCGCCGACAACCAGTCAGCGCGTACCGCGTCGCCGTGCCAACCGGCCGCCACTGCGTGCATGCAGACCTCCGGGATGTCCGTGACCAACGCCGGCCCGTGGGGTGGGCCGCCCGGTGGTACGCACGGCCGGCCGGAGCGGATCAACAAACGGCGAAAAATTTCCCCGGTGTCGGGTGGACGCTCAGCGGCGTACCGAGAAGAGCCCCGGCGGGGGCGGGTCGGAGCCGGTGGCGTCGGCGTCCCGCACCACGGCCGCCCCACCGGCGAACCGGTCCAACTCGTCACCGGCCACCACCCGGCCGGGGAACCAGTCGCCGGCCGCGCGCCGGGACAGCTCCGGCACCGGTGGTGTGGTCCGCCCCGCGACCAACACCAGGTTTCCGTACCGCCGCCCGCGCAGCACCGCCGCGTCCGCGACCAGACAGACCTGCGGCAACACCGAGCGGACCGTGGCGACCTGCCCACGGGCGTGCCGCAGCGGCGGACCGTCGGCCAGGTTGGCCAGATACCAACCGGCGGGGCGCAGCACCCGGGCCACCTCCGCCGCGTACTCCACCGAGGTGAGATGCGCTGGCGTACGGGCACCGGCGAACACGTCGGCGACCACCACGTCGTAGCTGGCCTCCCGGGTGGCGGCGAGCACGGCCCGGGCGTCCTGCACCCGGACCCGCAACCGGGCGTCGGACGGCCACGGCAACACCCGACGGACCAGCTCCACCAGGGCGCCGTCCACCTCGGACACCCGCTGGCTGGAACCGGGCCGGGTGGTGGAGACGTAGCGGGGCAGGGTCAGCGCGCCGCCACCCAGATGCAGCACCCGCAGCGGCGCGCCGGCCGGGGCGATCAGGTCGACGGCCGCCGCCAGCCGCCGCACGTACTCGAACTCCAGATGGGTGGGATCGGTCAGGTCGACGTGCGACTGCGGCGCGCCGTCCAGCAGCAGCGTCCACGAGCCGGCCCGGTCCGGGTCCGGGACCAGCTCCGCCTGCCCGGTGTCCACCTGCTCGACCACCCGGTCAGCTGCCCGTTTACGCCCCATCGCGACCAGCGCCCACGGTCAACGGGCGGCGCGGGCCGCGGCGGTCAACGCGCGGTGCAGCAGCCGGGAATCACCGAGCAGGGCACGCAGTCGGCGCTCCAGGCCGGCGATCGGGATCAGGTTCTGTGGTGCCCGGGGGTCCTTGTACGGGGTGGAGGCGAAGCGGGGCAGCGTCACCAACGACAGGTCGGCCAGCTCGATCGCCGCCTCGACGGCAGATCGGCGGAGCACTCCACCCGGACGATCCCCGCCCACGGCGCGCCGATCGCCACCGGCAGCCGCAAATACCACGACCAACCACCCCAGGCGTGCCCAGCCGGAACACCGGCGAACGCTCACCGGACGCCAGGCCGGTCACCACCGCTGTCAGCCGGGCGTCAAGGTACTGGCTGTGCTGCGTCTTGATGTACCCCAGGGTGCGCGGCAACTGTCGGCGACTGCGCAGCGGGCCGTCCACCACCAGCAGGTCACCGTCGACCCGCGCGGCATCGGAGACCGCCACCTCCAGCGCGGTCAGCGGAGCCTGCACGGCGGCCGGCAACTTCGCCAGCTCGCCGGTGCCACCCACCCGGTGCACCGGATAACGGATCGCGCCCGCCACCACGTCCTGCGCCGACGGGCTCGCGGTGAACAGGCCCCGACCCACCCGGGTGCCCGCCAGCTGCGCCGCGCCCCTGCCCAGGTCACACCGGACCACCCCGGCCGCGTACGAGGCGGCCAACCCGGGAAACGACAGACCGTCGCTCTCCGCCGTCCAGATACTCGCGTCGATCCGGCGGACACCGTCGACGAGCAGCACCACGTCGGGCGCGCGGACCCCGGAGCGTACCCCGATCGCCCGCCAGTCCACGGCGGGCAGCTCCACGTCCGCGTCGACCTGCTGACTGCTCGGCGCGGCCGGACCAGCGGCGGACGCCTCGAACGACGCGCCGTAGGCCGGATCCCACGAATCGACGAAGAACGCCGCGTCGCTCACCGGCCCGTCCGTTCCACCCGGGCGGACCGGGCATCCTTGCGCACCTCGAAGCGGACCGGGATCCGCTCGGCCAGCGCCGACACGTGAGTGACCACGCCGACCATCCGGTCGCCCCGGGCGGCCAGGTTCTCCAGGGTGGCCGCCACCGTGTCCAGGGTGGCCGCGTCGAGCGTGCCGAAGCCCTCGTCCAGGACGATCGACTCCAGGCTCGCCGCCGTGGTCGACATCCCGGCCAACTGCTCGGAGAGCGCCAACGCCAGCGCCAGCGACGCCTGGAACGTCTCACCGCCGGAGAGGGTCCGCACGCCCCGACGCAGCCCCGCGTCGTGGTGGTCGACCACGGCGAACTCGCCCTTGTCGTGCACCAGCTCGTACTGCCCCGAGGAGAGCTCCCGCAGGATGCCCGACGCGCCGTCGACCAGCAGGTCCAACGCCTCGGCCAGCAGCCACCGCTCGAAGTTGTTGGCCCGCAGGTGCCCGGCGAGCGCACGGGCCACCTGCGCCTCGCGCTCGTGCCCGGCCCGCTGCTCGCGCAGCGCCCCGGCCTGCTCGCGGCGTTCTTCGAGCCGTCGCCGGTCCGCGTCGGCCCGCTCCACCGCGATGGTCGCCGCGTGCACCGGATCGTCCCCGACCGGCACGTCGGCGGCCGCGAAGAGGGCCGCGATGTCCCGCTGCACCGCGTCGGCCACCGACTCGGCCTCGGCGACGGCGGCGGCCCGACCGGCCCGCTCGGCGCGGCGACGGTCCGCCTCGACCGCTGCCCAGTCGGTAAGCGCCGCCCACGCGGCGGCCACGTCGTCCCGGTCGGTCGCCGGCGGACCGAATCGGGCCAGCCCGTCCCGGGCGGTGTCGAAGGCTCGCCACCCGGCCCGGAGCCGCTCCTCGGCGGCGTCCACCCCCGGCGCGGGCCTGACGTGCGGTCTCCCGG
>NZ_JAEVHL010000333.1 GCF_016803395.1 Micromonospora tarensis
CCCCGGTTGGGGTTCCGCTGTGGTGGGGCTTCTGGTCGGTGTGTGGTTGTTCTTTGAGAACTCAACAGGGTGCTTGTAAAGCCAGTGCCAATTATGATTTATACCCCGGACTGGTCAGGCTTCGGTTTGGCTGGTTGGGATTCCTTTGGCAACATTTGTTTGTTGTCGGGATAGCTGTTCAACTCATTTTTTGTTGGAGAGTTTGATCCTGGCTCAGGACGAACGCTGGCGGCGTGCTTAACACATGCAAGTCGAGCGGAAAGGCCCTTCGGGGTACTCGAGCGGCGAACGGGTGAGTAACACGTGAGCAACCTGCCCCAAGCTTTGGGATAACCCTCGGAAACGGGGGCTAATACCGGATAGGACCTGTGGTCGCATGACTGTGGGTGGAAAGTTTTTCGGCTTGGGATGGGCTCGCGGCCTATCAGCTTGTTGGTGGGGTGATGGCCTACCAAGGCGACGACGGGTAGCCGGCCTGAGAGGGCGACCGGCCACACTGGGACTGAGACACGGCCCAGACTCCTACGGGAGGCAGCAGTGGGGAATATTGCACAATGGGCGGAAGCCTGATGCAGCGACGCCGCGTGAGGGATGACGGCCTTCGGGTTGTAAACCTCTTTCAGCAGGGACGAAGCGAGAGTGACGGTACCTGCAGAAGAAGCACCGGCCAACTACGTGCCAGCAGCCGCGGTAAGACGTAGGGTGCGAGCGTTGTCCGGATTTATTGGGCGTAAAGAGCTCGTAGGCGGCTTGTCGCGTCGACCGTGAAAACTTGGGGCTCAACCCCAAGCCTGCGGTCGATACGGGCAGGCTAGAGTTCGGTAGGGGAGACTGGAATTCCTGGTGTAGCGGTGAAATGCGCAGATATCAGGAGGAACACCGGTGGCGAAGGCGGGTCTCTGGGCCGATACTGACGCTGAGGAGCGAAAGCGTGGGGAGCGAACAGGATTAGATACCCTGGTAGTCCACGCTGTAAACGTTGGGCGCTAGGTGTGGGGGGCCTCTCCGGTTCCCTGTGCCGCAGCTAACGCATTAAGCGCCCCGCCTGGGGAGTACGGCCGCAAGGCTAAAACTCAAAGGAATTGACGGGGGCCCGCACAAGCGGCGGAGCATGCGGATTAATTCGATGCAACGCGAAGAACCTTACCTGGGTTTGACATGGCCGCAAAACCTCCAGAGATGGGGGGTCCTTCGGGGGCGGTCACAGGTGGTGCATGGCTGTCGTCAGCTCGTGTCGTGAGATGTTGGGTTAAGTCCCGCAACGAGCGCAACCCTCGTTCGATGTTGCCAGCGCGTTATGGCGGGGACTCATCGAAGACTGCCGGGGTCAACTCGGAGGAAGGTGGGGATGACGTCAAGTCATCATGCCCCTTATGTCCAGGGCTTCACGCATGCTACAATGGCCGGTACAATGGGCTGCGATACCGTGAGGTGGAGCGAATCCCAAAAAGCCGGTCTCAGTTCGGATCGGGGTCTGCAACTCGACCCCGTGAAGTCGGAGTCGCTAGTAATCGCAGATCAGCAACGCTGCGGTGAATACGTTCCCGGGCCTTGTACACACCGCCCGTCACGTCACGAAAGTCGGCAACACCCGAAGCCGGTGGCCCAACCCTTGTGGAGGGAGCCGTCGAAGGTGGGGCTGGCGATTGGGACGAAGTCGTAACAAGGTAGCCGTACCGGAAGGTGCGGCTGGATCACCTCCTTTCTAAGGAGCACCTTCCGACGAAAGTCGGTAAGGAGCCCGCGCTGCCCGACTGTGGTGGTGGGGTGCTCGAATGGCGGAGACACTGGCAAGTTTTGCCCTGGCAACGGCCGGCGGCGCTTAGTACAGCCATCTTTTGGGTGGTGGGAACGGATGCTGTTGGTGCGGCTGGGGGAGAATGTGAGCACCCTGTTGGGTCCTGAAAGAACAACCGGTGGTTGTTTCTTTCGGAGCCGTAGCGAGCCTGTGGGTTCGTGAGGTTGCCAGGCATGGCCTGGCCTCGCATACCGCCAGACGTGAGTTTGGGTTTGGTGTGGGGCGTTTCGGGTTGTGGGTTGGTCGTTTGTTGAGAATTGCACAGTGGACGCGAGCATCTTTGTGGTCAAGTTGTCAAGGGCGAACGGTGAATGCCTTGGCACCAGGAGCCGATGAAGGACGTGGGAGGCCGCGATAGGCCTGGGGGAGCTGTCAACCAAGCTGTGATCCCAGGGTGTCCGAATGGGGAAACCTGGCACCAGTCATGTGGTGTCACCCACACCTGAACACATAGGGTGTGTGGAGGGAACGCGGGGAAGTGAAACATCTCAGTACCCGTAGGAAGAGAAAACAATTTAGTGATTCCGTGAGTAGTGGCGAGCGAAAGCGGATTGAGGCTAAACCGGCTGCGTGTGATACCTGTCAGGGGTTGCGTGGTCGGGGTTGTGGGACCCCGCTGAGTGTACTGACATGCACTCGAGGAGTTACAAAGTCAGTGGCTAGTCGAACAGTCTGGAATGGCTGACCGTAGACGGTGAGAGTCCGGTAGGTGAAAGTTGCTGACCTTCTGTGGGTGTTCCCGAGTAGCGGCGGACCCCTGAAATCTGCCGTGAATCTGCCAGGACCACCTGGTAAGCCTAAATACTTCCTGGTGACCGATAGCGGACGAGTACCGTGAGGGAATGGTGAAAAGTACCCCGGGAGGGGAGTGAAATAGTACCTGAAACCGTTCGCCTACAATCCGTCGGAGCCTTGCGGGGTGACGGCGTGCCTTTTGAAGAATGAGCCTGCGAGTTAGTGGCATGTGGCGAGGTTAACCCGTGTGGGGGAGCCGTAGCGAAAGCGAGTCTGAATAGGGCGATTCAGTCGCGTGTCCTAGACCCGAAGCGGAGTGATCTAGCCATGGGCAGGCTGAAGCGCGGGTAAGACCGCGTGGAGGGCCGAACCCACCAACGTTGAAAAGTTGGGGGATGACCTGTGGTTAGGGGTGAAAGGCCAATCAAACTCCGTGATAGCTGGTTCTCCCCGAAATGCATTTAGGTGCAGCGTCGCGTGTTTCTTGCCGGAGGTAGAGCACTGGATGGTCTAGGGGGCCCACAAGCTTACCGAAATCAGCCAAACTCCGAATGCCGGTAAGTGAGAGCGCGGCAGTGAGACTGCGGGGGATAAGCTTCGTAGTCGAGAGGGAAACAGCCCAGATCACCAGCTAAGGCCCCTAAGCGTGTGCTAAGTGGAAAAGGATGTGGGGTCGCATAGACAACCAGGAGGTTGGCTTAGAAGCAGCCACCCTTTAAAGAGTGCGTAATAGCTCACTGGTCAAGTGGTTCCGCGCCGACAATGTAGCGGGGCTCAAGCACACCGCCGAAGCTGTGGCATTCACATTTTAACCTCGCTTGGACTTGATTCCTTGTGCAGGTGTGTGGATGGGTAGGGGAGCGTCGTGCCGCGAGTGAAGCAGCGGGGTGACCCAGTTGTGGACGCGGCACGAGTGAGAATGCAGGCATGAGTAGCGAAAGAAGGGTGAGAAACCCTTCCGCCGGATGACCAAGGGTTCCAGGGCCAGGCTAATCCGCCCTGGGTGAGTCGGGACCTAAGGCGAGGCCGAGAGGCGTAGTCGATGGACAACGGGTTGATATTCCCGTACCCGCGAAAGAGCGCCCGTGATGAACTTCGTTGTGCTAACCACCCGAGCTGCCTGATGTCTTCGGACGGATGGTGGGGAGCGTGGGAACCTGGCGGGTAGTAGTCAAGCGATGGGGTGACGCAGGAAGGTAGCTGAGCCCGGCCGGTGGTTGTGCCGGGGTAAGCGTGTAGGCCGTGGTGTAGGCAAATCCGCACCACATGTAGGCTGAGACGTGATGCCGAGCCGATTCAGGTGAAGTCAGTGATCCTATGCTGCCGAGAAAAGCCTCTAGCGAGTTCTTAGCGGCCCGTACCCCAAACCGACACAGGTGGTCAGGTAGAGAATACCGAGGCGATCGGGCGAACTGTGGTTAAGGAACTCGGCAAATTGCCCCCGTAACTTAGGGAGAAGGGGGGCCGGAGACGTGAAGCCCCGCGCGGGTGGAGCGTTGTATGGCCGCAGAGAGCAGGGGGAAGCGACTGTTTACTAAAAACACAGGTCCATGCGAAGAAGTAATTCGATGTATATGGACTGACGCCTGCCCGGTGCTGGAACGTTAAGGGGACCTGTTAGCTCTTTCGGGGGCGAAGCGGAGAACTTAAGCGCCAGTAAACGGCGGTGGTAACTATAACCATCCTAAGGTAGCGAAATTCCTTGTCGGGTAAGTTCCGACCTGCACGAATGGCGTAACGACTTCCCCACTGTCTCAACCACAGGCCCGGCGAAATTGCAGTACGAGTAAAGATGCTCGTTACGCGCGGCAGGACGGAAAGACCCCGGGACCTTTACTATAGCTTGACATTGGTACTCGAATTAGCTTGTGTAGGATAGGTGGGAGCCGGTGAAGTCCATACGCCAGTATGGGTGGAGGCAATCTTGAAATACCACTCTGGTTGATTTGGGTATCTAACTTCGGACCGTTATCCGGTTCAGGGACAGTGTCTGGTGGGTAGTTTAACTGGGGCGGTTGCCTCCTAAAGGGTAACGGAGGCGCCCAAAGGTTCCCTCAGCCTGGTTGGCAATCAGGTGTTGAGTGCAAGTACACAAGGGAGCTTGACTGTGAGACTGACAGGTCGAGCAGGGACGAAAGTCGGGACTAGTGATCCGGCACTTGCGAGTGGAAGCGGTGTCGCTCAACGGATAAAAGGTACCCCGGGGATAACAGGCTGATCTTCCCCAAGAGTCCATATCGACGGGATGGTTTGGCACCTCGATGTCGGCTCGTCGCATCCTGGGGCTGTAGCAGGTCCCAAGGGTTGGGCTGTTCGCCCATTAAAGCGGTACGCGAGCTGGGTTTAGAACGTCGTGAGACAGTTCGGTCCCTATCCGCCGTGCGCGTAGGATACTTGAGAAGGGCTGTCCCTAGTACGAGAGGACCGGGACGGACGAACCTCTGGTGTGCCAGTTGTTCTGCCAAGGGCACGGCTGGTTAGCTACGTTCGGAAGGGATAACCGCTGAAAGCATCTAAGCGGGAAGCCTGCTTCAAGATGAGGTATCCCACCCACTTTGTGGGGTAAGGCCCCCAGCTAGACGACTGGGTTGATAGGCCGGAAATGTAAGCCCGGTAACGGGTTCAGTTGACCGGTACTAATAGGCCGAGGACTTGACTACTAAGCTGCTACGCGTCCACTGTGCAACTCTGAACAAGCGAACACCCGTGAGTATGGTGCCGGGGTTGTTTGATATGTTCATAGAGTTACGGCGGTCATGGCGGAGGGGAAACGCCCGGTTACATTCCGAACCCGGAAGCTAAGCCCTCCAGCGCCGATGGTACTGCACTCGTGAGGGTGTGGGAGAGTAGGACACCGCCGGACAATCTTCCAGATAAGGCCACCCCCAACGGGGTGGCCTTCTCTGCATTCCCCCGCCTTCCCCAATGCCTCATCCGGGCGGCGGGCCGGGGTGATCGACTCGGGTTCACGGAAACCGGGGTATCCGCGGCCTGGTGATGGCCCGACATC
>NZ_JAEVHL010000334.1 GCF_016803395.1 Micromonospora tarensis
CTGCCCGGCCAGGGCGACGAGCGTCCCGGCGACCGCCGCGGCCAGGGTGCTGCACGGCGTTGTCGTCCGCCACCTGTCGACCAGGGCGGGGCTGAGCAGCACCGCGGCGGGATCGGTGCCAGGCAGCGTGCCGAGGCCGGCCGCCAGCACCGTCGCGCCGCCCGCCACCAGCAGCAGCGCGATGATGGTCCAGAGCAGTCGGTGCCCGGCGTTGGTCATGCCGGCCGTCGCGGTGGCAGCAGCCGGATCTCGATCCGGGCGGGCCGCGGCGCGGTGAGGCGGTGCAACTCCCGCCGTACCGCGAACTCGATCTCCGACCGGGCGGCCGGGTCGCCGGTCGCGCGGATCCGCGGCTGCCACCGGTCGTCGCGCCGTCCGATCTGGACCCGGGCGCGTCGCACGCCCGGCACCGCGCGGGCGGCGTCGGCCAGCCGCCGTTCCACGCAGCGCCGGTGCAGGTGCCAGCCGTCGCGTCGTCGGTGCGCAGTCGGACCGGGGCCCACCGGCGCAGCTGGGCGACCAGGATGGCCAGGCCCGTGACAAGTGCGCCGCCGGCCACCGCCCGGACCGTCGGGTCATGCCACCGGGTGCTGGTCAGCGCGTCCAGCCAGCCGGTGGTGTCGAGCGGGGCCGGCCGGCCCAGGGCGCGCAGCAGCGTCTGGACGGCCACCAGCGCCCCGCCGACCAGCAGGGCCACGGCCAACACCAGGGAGGCGACCCGGTTGACGGCGCGCATCTCAGCCGTCCTCCGGCGGGACGCTCAGCACGCCGCAGACGTCCACACCGGGCACGAGAAGGTCGTCCACGGTGACCGTCACCACCGCCACGGTGAGCCCGGTGTCAGCGGCGACCTGGTCGGCGACGACAGTGCGGACGGTCTCGGCGATCGTCGGCACACTGTGTCCGTACCAGGTGATCAGGTGCAGGTCGAGTCCGACGGTCCGGTCGTCGAGGCGGACCGCGCCGGGCGGACCACGGACACGCCCGGTACCAGGCCGGCCGCGCGCACCGCGATCCGGGCCACGTCCGCCGCGTCGCCCGGGCGTCGCCGCGATCCGGTTGTTCCGGCGCGCGGGCCGGCGCCGGGGTTCGTTCCGGTGGACGGACGGGTGGTCATCGGCGTCGCCGAGCGTCCGCGCGGCGGTCACCGAGGCCGGTAACGGCGAGGTCGCCGTCGAGCACCCGGACGACCAGCCAGCCGAGCAGGCCGGCGAGCACGGCGAGGGCGGCGGTGCCGACCCCGGCGAGCGCCCAGACCGCCACGGCGAGGAACCCGGCGAGGAAGCCGAACTGCGGTCGCGACATGGTCACCTCCCGGCCGGCCCGGTACCGGCGTGGCTGGATACACCCGGTGGCCACCTCTGGAACATCCAGCGGACTGTGATCCCGGTCACACGGCAGCGCGACGGCCCATGATCGACCGCCTAGACTCGGCCCGGCTCGACCGACCGGCGGATGGATCAGGCAGATGACGAGCATCGGCAGCGACGACCGCGGCTGGCTGCGGGCGGTCCCCGCCGACGCGGGCGCGACACCCTGCTGGACCGCGCCGGTCACCGGGTCCTTCCGACGCGCCGGCTCAGTGACCTGGTCCAGGGCCGCCCGCCCGGCGTCACCGGCAGCCAGTGGAGCTCAGCGAGCCGTGCCAGCTTCGACTTCGTGGTCTACGCCGCCGACAGCGGGCACCCGATCGTCGCCGTGGAGATCGGCCCGGTCGCGGCCGCCGGCTCGGCCGAGCAGCGGGTGCAGCGACTCAAGGACGCGGTGGGCGCGGCCGTCGGCCTGCCCGTGCTGCGGATCGGTTCGCCGACCCTGCGGGCGGCCGAGCACGGTCGCCGGCTGGTGGAGTACGTCATCGACGCGCGCGCCTACGCCGCCGGTGGTGTCGGGGAGGACCCTGCCCCGGTGGGTTTCCGGGACATCCTCGGTCGGCTGCCGGACGGTCGCACCGGTCCGGTCAACGACCTCGGCGCGCTGGCCCGCGCGGCGGCGGTCGAGGCGTACGTCGCCGGGCGGGTGGCCGACCCCATCGTGCGGGGGCTGCACGTCCGCTGGGCGGACGGGCCGGCGCAGGGGTGGAGCTGGGTGCAGGTGCGCCCCGACGTGTGTCTCGTCGAGCGGGTCGTGGTGACCGAGCAGCGCTTCTCGTGCGGCATCGACGCGGCTCGGCTGGCCGAGGACCTCGCCACGGTCGCCCTCGGCGAGCGGCTGCGCGAGGTGGCGACAGCCGAGCTGCTGCCACGTGCCGAGCTGACCGCGCAGATCGTCGCGCTGAGTCGGCGCCGCGACGAACTGGTGGGCGGGTTCGCCTTCGATCACCTCTGCGCCGACTGATCGGCGCCCGTTTCACCTGCTGAACCCTGCCGGGCCCGGGCTGCGCGTCGGGTCGCGGCAATTTCCTGTGCGTCGGTTGAACCTTCCCGGCCGCCACCCCGTACTCCTGCGCGAATGAACAGGATCTCCCCATCCGTGTCAGCCAGACGCGGGAGACGGTGCGGAAAGCGCATCGTCGGCCATCGACGCATTACCGGGTACGTCATGGTGGGGTGCCCGTTGTGGCATGCCATCTCACATCCGTCGGTCCGCCGAGGGCAGGAATCCACTACCGGATCGCGAAGGAGAGCAATTCGATGCGCAGGTCCACACGGGCGCGCCGGTCGTCCGGCAACGCACGGAGCAAGCGTCTGCTGGCAGTTGTCGGCACGCTCGCCGTCTTCGGCGGAGTTGTCGCCGTGACCCAGATTTCGTCGGCCCAGGACCGGCGGACAAATAAGCCACGTCCGGCTGCTGGGCAGTGCGTGGAACCGAGCCCGGGCGCGACCGCGCCGACCGGCGGCGGTTCGACCAGCCGGACTTGGCAGAACGGTCGGTGGGTGCGTAACCACTGGGGTGACGGTCAGCAGTCGGTCCCCGAGTGCGAGGACGGCAAGGACGGCACGGTGGGTACCGGCACGGCCATCGCCTGCCCGGACGTGGCGGCCAAACTGCCCCAGGTGCCGGACCGGGCGCGGGCCGAGGTGGACCGCAGTCTCGCCCAGTTGCAGACCCAGATCGCCGAGGCCGACCGTCGGCTCGCCGCCGAGGGCAACAAGGGCGACGCGTTCATCCGCAGCGCGATCCTGCAACCGTTGGCCGGCAAGCGACGCGCCGTGCTGGACCGGATCACGACCGCCATCGACCGGGTCGGCCCCCGACCGCAGGGGCTCGCCCAGCTGGCCGAGTGCCAGGTGCAGCCGACCGGCAACAGCGGTGGTGGCAACAGCGGTGGCGGCACCACCAGCCCCACCACCACCCCCGGTGGCACCAACGGTGGTGGCAACAACGGCGGGAACAACGGTGGCACCGCCCCCGGCGCCGGGCTCGGCGTGTTGGCCAACGACTGTGACGAGAGCCGGCTCCAGCCGCACGACGGCTTCCAGAACGGCAACCGCTGTGTGAGCACCGAGTTCGGTGAGGTGGGCGCCGCGGCCAACAACCCGTCCCTGCTGATCACCCAGTTCCCCGACCAGGTCGGCCAGAACCAGCCCTTCACCCTGCGGGTCAGCACCCGCAACCTGGTCCGGGACCGCTTCCTGGCCGCTGGGCAGGGTGGCTACTACGTGGAGAGCTCGCTCCTCAACGACCAGGGCCTGGTCCGGGGTCACTTCCACACCGCCTGCCGGATGCTGGACAGCCTGACCGCGCCGCCGGAGCCGCAGGAGGTGCCCGCGTTCTTCGTCGCGACCGAGGACGGCCGCGGTGGGGCCCAGCCCGACGAGGTGACGATCCAGGTGCCGGGTCTGCCGGAGTCCGGCACCGCCCAGTGCTCGGTGTGGGCCGGTGACGGCTCGCACCGCCTGCCGATGATGGAGCGGGCCAACCAGACCCCCGCCTTCGACTCGGTGCGCATCGACGTCAATTGACCCGACCGCCGCGTCGCCGGCAGCTCCGGACAGACCGAGGGGGTCCCGCCGTTCCCGGCGGGACCCCCTCGTCGTGCTGCTACCTCAGCGACTCTTGTACGCCTCGACGACCTCGACCGGGATCCGGCCACGTTCGGAGATTTTGTAGCCGTTCTTGACGGCCCATTCCCGGATGGCCCGGTTCTGCTCCCGATCCATTCCGGCGCCGCTGGGTCGCCCCGGCCGCCGGACCGAGCGGGCGCTCTCCACCGGACCGCGCCCGATCCGCCGACCCGCATTGATGTACGGGTCCAGTGCCTTGCGCAGGACGCCGGCATTCTCGTCCGATACGTCGATCGTGTAGGCCACGCCGTCGAGACTGAACTCCACCGTCCGGTCGGCCTTCCCACCGTCGAGGTCGTCGGTCAGGACCGTGATTACTTTTCTCGCCATTGCCGATTACTCCCTGTGTGCGGCGGGATGTGTCCAAAGTCTGACCTATCACCCCGGTAATCCGCAACAATATGCGTTCATTCCTGCGGCGCGTCGCGATTCCGTTACCGAGCAATACCGTGAATCGGCGCGCGATGAAGCGACTTCATTCGGTGAGCAGGCCGGTGTGGCCGGCGACGGCGGCGGCCTCTGCCCGGCTGGACACCCGCAACTTCCGCAGCAGCGCGGCGGTCATCCGTTTCACCGTGCGCTCGGAAACGTGCAGTTCTTCGGCGATGTCCACGGTGTTGCGGCCGGCGGCGATCGCCCGCAGGAGCCGACGTTCCTCGCCGTCCAGGTCGACCGACGCGGCGTGCGTGGGCCGCAGCATGGCGCGCAACAGTTCGGCCGGAAGGACCGCCCAGCCGTCGAGGACGGCCAGCAGCGGGGGCAGCAGCTCCTCCGGTTCGCTGGTCTTCGGCAGGAACCCCTCGGCGCCGGCCCGCAGCGCCTCCAGCGCCGGGGCCGGGTCGGTGGAACCGGACATCGCGACCACGCGTACCCGCGGGGTGGTCCGCCTGATCGCGGCCACCGCCCGGATGCCGCCCGGCGCGGGCATGTGCAGGTCGACCAGGGCCAGGTCGGGGAGGCACCGGTTGACCAGTGCCGCCGCGGCGGCGGCGTCACCGGTCGCGCCGACGACCTGGACCCGATCGTCGGTGGCGATCGGGAGCAGCAACTCCAGGCCGCGGACGAAGAGGGGGTGATCGTCCACGACAACGAGTCGCAAGGTGGCGGCTCCCGGCATGTCTGCGCCGTTCCCCAGCGGGTACCGATCATGCGGGTACGCACCGAACGGGGGGAGTCGGATGGATGCGCGCACGCCACGGTCTGCGGGGCCTGCTGGGAGGCTTGCGGCGAATGGAGCCGGTGCCCGGTGAGATCCCAGCGTCAGCCGTCGACTCCGAGTTGCTGCTCCGGGTGCTGTGCCACGAGTTCCGCACGCCGATCAGCACGCTGACCGCGCTGACCTGCGCGCTGGCCGACGAGCACCGCGAGCTGACCGGCGACGACCAGCGGGCGATCATCGAACTGGCCCGCGACCAGGCGGTCCACCTGCAGAGCCTGCTGCGCGGCGCGACCGCCGGCACCGGCGCGTTGACGGTGGCCGGCAGCCGGAGCCGGCCGTCCCGCGTCGCCGGCGATCCTGCGCGAGGCCGCCGCGC
>NZ_JAEVHL010000335.1 GCF_016803395.1 Micromonospora tarensis
GTCGGCATCGCGCCGGTGGGCGTGTGCAGCGGACCCGCCAACGCGTCGGCGCTGGTCTCGTCGAGCCCGCCGGTGGCGGCGCCGGCCGCGGGAGCCGCCTTGGGGCGTTCGCCCCGACGCAGCGCGGCCAGCCGGTCGGTCAGGGACTCACCCGGGGCCAGCATCGCCGGGCCGCCGATCTGGCTGTCCGACTTCGGCTCGGGCTGGGCCGGTGGGAGGACCGGCACGGGACGCTGCTGCACCGGCACCACGGCGTACGGGTCGGTGACCGAGTGCACGGCGGTCGACGTGCTGCTCAGCGGGCCGGCGAGCAGCTCGCGGAGCATGGCCCGGGAGGTGTGCACGTCGAGTCTGCGGGCCGGGTCCTTCTCCAGCAGACCCATCAGCACGCGGGTCAGCGGCCCGCTGCGCTGCGGCGGCGCGGGCGGATCCTCCACCACGGCGTGCATGGTCTCGATCGGGTCGCCCTTGTCGAACGGGGGTCGCCCCTCGACCGCCGTGTAGAGCGTCACACCGAGCGAGAAGAGGTCGCTCGGCGGGCCGAACTCCTGGCCCATGGCCCGCTCGGGGGAGATGAAGTGCGGCGAGCCGAGCACCATGCCGGGGGTGGTGAGCTGCACGTCGGTGGGCATCCGGGCGACCCCGAAGTCGGTGAGCACGCAGCGCCCGTCGGTGCAGATCAGCACGTTCGCGGGCTTGACGTCGCGGTGCAGCACGCCGATCGCGTGCGCGACCTCCAACGCGCCGAGCAGCGCGATGCCGATCTTGGCGACGGCGCGGGGCGCGACCGGCCCGTCCTCGATCACCATGTCGGCGAGGCTGCGGGCGTCCAGCAGCTCCATCACGATCCACGGCCGGCCGCCCTCGGTGACCACGTCGTACACCTGCACCACTGCGGGGTGCTGGATGGCGGCGGCGGCGCGGGCCTCGCGCAGGGTGCGCTCGTACATCGCGTCACGGTCGCTGGGGGCCAGGCCCGGAGGCAGGACCACCTCCTTCACCGCCACGTCACGGCGGAGCAGCGTGTCTGTGGCGCGCCACACGGTGCCCATGCCGCCGTTGCCCACCGAGGACCGCAGCGAGTACCGGCCACCGATGGTGGTGCCGGGCGCCGCTCGTCCGTTGGCGGGACTAACTGGTCCGCCGCTCCACGTCGGGATCTGAGTCACAGAAAAGCCACCGGGGGAAATCGAGGGGGGCTGGGACACAACCCCCCTATCTTGCTGGTTCCGACGCCCGATGCGAAAGCCGACGCGACGGACGTTTATCGAAGTCGACAGAACGTGCCCTGTCGTTCACCTCCTGTCGACAGCTCGGGACGCACTGTGCGGTATCCCTCACCCGACGACGTGGCCAGGCGTCCTACCATCCGGGGATGAACCAACGGCGGTCGAGCGAGTCCGGTTTCCTGATCAACGGCGTCTACACGGAGGCCGACCTTCCGGAGGACCTGGGCTCCCGGCTGGGCAGCCCCGGCGAGTACCCGTACACCCGGGGCGTCTACCCCACCATGTACACCTCTCGGCCGTGGACCATGCGCCAGTACGCCGGCTTCGGCACCGCCACCGAGTCCAACGAGCGGTATCACCAACTGCTGCGGGCCGGCACGATGGGCCTCTCGGTCGCCTTCGACCTGCCCACCCAGATGGGTTACGACTCCGACGACCCGATCGCCCACGGCGAGGTCGGCAAGGTGGGCGTCGCGATCGACTCTATCGAGGACATGCGGCTGCTCTTCGCCGACATCCCGCTGGACAAGGTCTCCACCTCGATGACCATCAACGCGCCCGGCTCGGTGCTGTTGCTGCTGTACCAACTCGTCGCCGAGGAGAACGGGGTGCCTGGCGCGGCGCTCAACGGCACCATCCAGAACGACATCCTCAAGGAGTACATCGCCCGGGGGACGTACATCTTCCCGCCGAAGCCGTCGCTGCGCCTGGTGGCCGACACCTTCGCGTACTGCCGCAAGGAGGTGCCGAAGTGGAACACCATCTCCATCTCCGGCTACCACATGGCCGAGGCCGGCGCGACGCCCGCGCAGGAGATCGCGTTCACCCTGGCCAACGGGGTGGAGTACGTGCGGGCGGCGCTGGCCGCCGGGCTCGCCGTGGACGACTTCGCGCCCCGGCTGTCGTTCTTCTTCGTGGCCCGCACCACACTGCTGGAGGAGGTGGCGAAGTTCCGCGCCGCCCGGCGGATCTGGGCCCGGTTGATGCGTGACGACTTCGGCGCGAAGGATCCGAAGTCATGATGCTGCGGTTCCACACCCAGACCGCCGGTGTGCAGCTCACCGCGCAGCAGCCGGAGGTGAACCTGGTCCGGGTGGCGGTGCAGGGGCTGGGCGCGGTGCTCGGCGGCACCCAGTCGCTGCACACCAACAGCTTCGACGAGGCGATCGCGCTGCCCACCGAGAAGGCCGCCCGGCTCGCGCTGCGCACCCAGCAGGTGCTGGCGTACGAGACGGACCTGACCTCGACCGTCGACCCGTTCGCCGGCTCGTACGTGGTGGAGGCGATGACGGCCGAGATCGAGGCCGCCGCCGTCGAGCTGATGGAGCGGGTGGCCGACCACGGCTCGGCGGTGGACGCGATCGAGGCCGGGTTCCAGAAGCGGGAGATCGAGCAGTCCGCGTACCGGATCGCCCAGGAGATCGACTCGGGGGAGCGGGTGGTGGTCGGGCTCAACCGGTTCACCGTGGATGAGGAGGAGCCGTACGAGCCGCTGCGGGTCGACCCGGCGATCGAGGCGGCCCAGGCCGACCGGCTGGCCCGACTGCGCTCCGAGCGGGACGCCGAGGCGGTGGCGCGGGCGCTCGCCGAGCTGCGGGCCGCCGCCGACGGCACGGAGAACGTGTTGTACCCGATGCGGGAGGCGCTGCGGGCCCGGGCGACAGTGGGCGAGGTCTGCGGGACGCTGCGCGAGGTGTGGGGGTTGTACCGGCCCACCGATCGCTTCTGACCCTCCGGGTCACGGTCGCGGTGTGTCCCGGGGGCCCAGCGGGGTACCCCGTCGGTTGAGCGTGGACGCACACCGTGTGCGCCCACGGCGGGTGCGTGCGTGTGAGCGTCCTTATCCGGCTCGTTGCGGAGAGTGGTCGGCTAATTGTCGGAGTGTCACTTCGCCACCCCGACTAATGCGACAATTTGCAACAGGGCTCGGTGAGTTCTGCCGGATTGGCGACCGCCGCGATTAGTTACGCGTTGTAGGAGGTGAGGGGCCGATGACGGCGTTCGACCGTGATCTACCTGCTCGCTCTCAACTCTTTGATGCCTCTCAGCAGGGCATTCGTGACGCTGCGCGGTCCGACCATCACCGTAACGAGGTTGCGCAGCGTCACCGTCGGAGGTCTAGGCTGTCTGCTGTCCCCGATGATCCATCCATTTCTAGTGATCGAGAATTCGACGTGACGAGTGCGTTGACGCTGCCCACGAATGGCCAGCTGGCGTCGTCCTGGCTGGAGACGCCCCCCGGATCCCAGCCCCTGCCCGGGGAGCTGGATCACCTCCTTGCCCTCCGGGTACCGGGGCTGATCGCTACGCGCCGTCACCTCCACTCGCATCCCGAGCTCTCCGGCACCGAGTTCGAGACGGCTGCCCTGATCGCCCGGGAGCTCTCGCTGGCCGGGCTGAACCCACGCCTGCTGCCCAAGGGCAACGGCGTGATCTGTGACGTCAACGGCAGGCCGGACGGTCCGGTCGTGGCGCTGCGCGCCGACATCGACGCGCTGCCGCTGGACGACCCCAAGGACGTGCCCTACCGGTCGACAGTGGCGGGCGTCTGCCACGCCTGCGGACACGACGTGCACACCTCGATCCTGCTCGGCGTCGGCATGCTGCTCGCCCAGCTCGCCGACCTCGGCGAACTGGACGGCCGAGTCCGGCTCATCTTCCAGCCGGCCGAGGAGATCCTGCCCTGCGGTTCGCTTGAGGTCATCGAGGCCGGCGGCCTGGACGACGTGGTGCAGATCTTCGCGCTGCACTGCGACCCGAACCTGCCGGTGGGCCAGGTCGGCCTGCGGGTCGCCCGATCACCGCCGCCGCCGACAACGTCACCGTCCGACTCACCGGGCCGGGTGGACACACCGCCCGCCCGCACCTGACTGTCGACATGGTGGACGCGCTCGGTCGATTGATCACCGAGGTGCCGACCCTGGTCAGTCGTCGGGTGCCGGCGAACAGTGGCCTGCTGCTGGTCTTCGGCCACGCCTCGGCCGGCACCCGTTACAACGTCATCCCGTCCGAGGCCAGCGCCTCCGGCACCCTGCGGGTGATGGACCGCGACACCTGGGAGCAGGCTCCCAAGATCGTCGCCCAGGTGGTCCGGGACGTGATCGCCCCGACCGGTGCCACTGTCGACCTGGAATACCTCCGTGGCCGGCCGCCGGTGTGCAACGACTCCCGGGCCATCCAGGTGCTGACCGCGGCCACCTCCGCCGCGCTCGGGCCGGAGGGTATCGCGGAGACACCGCAGAGCATGGGCGGCGAGGACTTCTCCTGGTATTTGGAGTACGTCCCTGGCGCCCTCGCCCGGCTCGGCGTGGGCCGCTCCGGCCCCAACGTCGACCTGCACCGCGCGAGCTTCGACGTGGACGAGCGGGCCATCCCGGCCGGCGTCCGCGTCATGGTGCAGACCGCGCTGCGGGCACTGGCGGCGGTGCGCTGACCGGAGCGACAAACGCCGGGGACCTCCGTCGCCGGCGCAGCACCACCAGCAGCACCGCCAGCGGTACGCCGAGCGCCACCAGCCACGGCAGCAGGGCACCCAGCACGGTGAGCAGGACGGTCATCGAGGCGACGAACGCCTTCCAGCCGCCCCTGAGCCCGACCAGGAAGCCGGTCTCGGCCTGCTCCTCGGTGGTCTTCGCCGCCGGCCCGGCCAGCGAGACGGTGATCGTGGAGAGAGCGGTCAGGTCGGCGAGGCGTCGCTTCTTGGCCTCCAGCGAAGCCAGGTCGGCCTCCCGGCGCCCCAGCTCGTTCTCCAACGACACCAGATCGGTGATCGACGTGGCCCGGGCCAGCAACCGGCGGGCGCTGTCCACCCGGGCACGCTGGCTGGCGATGCGGGCGTCCAGGTCGACGGTCTCCTCGGTGACGTCCTGCGTGTTGATCTCCCGGCTCTGTTGCCGACCGAGCTTCGCGATCTCCTCCACCACGCCGGCGAACTTCGCCGCCGGCACCCGCAGCTGCAACTCCGCCACCGCGTCGGCGTCGGCACTGCGCCGCTGGTCACCGCCGATGAAGCCACCGGCCCGGGTGGCCACGGCGGCGGTCTCCCGGGCGGCGGCGTCCACATCGTCCACCTGCACCCGCATGGTTCCGGTGTAGATGATCGCCCGTTGGTCGACCCGCAGGTCCGGTGCGCCCGCGCCGGCCGCCTCCGGTGCTCCCGCGGCGCGTCCGGTCCGCCTCGCCGCCGTTGGCCGCTGGCGCTTC
>NZ_JAEVHL010000336.1 GCF_016803395.1 Micromonospora tarensis
CTACCAGACGGGGCAACTGCTCGGCGGCTACCGGGGCGACGGCGGGCCGCCGCTGCCGTACCGCTGGACGCTGCTGGCCTTCTTCCTGCACGTGGCGGCGGCGGTGCTGTTGTGCGGCGCGTTGACAGTGCTGTCCCGGCGGCGGCGTCGCCGAGCGGCGGCGGCGATCATTGCCCGCGACTTCCCGAGCGTGCCGGCGGAGGCGCTCGGGCGGCCACGACTGGCGACGAAGGCGGTCGCCCGTGCCCGGTTCACCGAGTGGCTGGGCCTGCTCGCGGTCGCGTACGCGGTGCTCTCGGTGGTCGGACTGGCCACGAGTCTGCTGGGGCGAACCGGGCGCGAGCCGGAGGAGTTGGCGCGGCAGCTCTTCGGGCTGCCGGCCGAAGTGGTCGGAATGGGCCTCGCCGGGGGCACCTATCTCCTCGCCGCACTGCTTCTCGCGCTGCTGGCCGGTGGTGTGTTCGCCTACCGGACCGCGTGGTTCCGCCGGCACGTCGGCATCCTGTGGGACCTGGGTACCCTCTGGCCCCGGGCCGCACACCCGTTCGCGCCGCCGAGCTACGCCGACCGGGCGGTGCCGGAGCTGGCCGACCGGATCGGCCACCTGACCGAGCGACACGGCGGGGTGCTGCTCTGCGGGCACAGCCACGGGTCGGCGCTGCTCGCGCTCGCGGTGCTGCGGCTGCCGCCGCGGGTACGTCAGCGGGTCGCGCTGCTCACCTACGGGTCGCCACTGGACCGGTTGTACGCCCGGCTCTTTCCGGCCTACCTCAACGAGCAGGTGCTGCGGCAGGTGGGGGAGCGGGTGGAGTGGCGCTGGCTCAATCTGTGGCGGGACACCGACCCGGTCGGTGGTTGGATCTTCGCCGCGCACCGGCCCGGCGATCCGCCCGCCGATCCCGACGACCCGGCCGGCCGGGTCGACCGTCGGCTGCGGGACCCACGGGACCTGGTGCCCGGGCCGGGTGAGCGGGGTGCGCCGCCGCTGCGGGGGCATCATCCGGGCGAGAACGACCCGGAGTTCCGGGCGGCGGTGACCGAACTCGTCGAACGGCTACGTCGCGCCGGGTGAGACCCGGTGGTGAGACCGGCGGTGCGGGCCGGGACGCCGGTCAGCGGTCCATTCCGGGGATCCGGTCGGACTCCGCCACCGTCGCCCGGACCTTGCGCAGGGTGGCGTCTGGGGCGCGGATCGCGGCACGCCAGCGGTCCAACGTCCGGGTGAGCACCCTGACCACGAACTGCAACTGGTTGACCTGCTCGCGCAGCACACCCAGCTCCGACCGGGCGTTCAGCGCCTCGCCCTCCAACTGCGTGATCCGGGTCTGCAGCGGTTGCACGAGCGTGAGGGCCGCCTCGGTGAGGGTGTCGGCGGCGTCGGCCTTGAACTTGCCTCGCTGCACCACCACTGTCGCGATGGCGGCCAGGCCGGAGCCGCCGCCGAGGATGCCGAGCACGCTGAGTGCCACCTGCACCCAGTGCGGTGCGGCGGGCGACGGTGCGGTGATCACGGAACACCTGCCTGCAACTGGTCGTAGGTCATGAATTCGCAGGCCCGGGCCAGTCGGCGCAGGTCGACGACGATCTGTGCGGCCCGCCAGAGCGACCCGACCGCCACCGCCAGCACGAACGACGTCGCGACGATGGAGTTTCGGCCCGTCATGACCAGCAGGGCCACCGTGTACATGCTGGTGATCGTGCCGAGCACCAGCACCGACGCGAGTTCCAGGCCGAGCCCGGTGGAGAGCCGGCCGGGCCAGAGGATGCCCAGCAGCCCGCCCACGCCCACCGCGATCAACCCCAGTTCCCAGGCGGCCTGAATGGGCGCCGGCATGGACGTCTGGACGGAGGTCGGCCGCACATTGAGGATCATCATGAGCGTTCCACAGATCGGCGCGGCGATCAGGACGGCGACCTCGTATGGCTGGTGGCGGGATCGGATACGTAGCTGCCCCACGGCGACTCCTTGGTCGGGGACCGTCAGTCAGCAGCGGCCGGTGGGCCGGTGCCGCGGTGGGTCGCGTCCGTGGTGCGGCGCTGCGTGCGACGGAGCCCGTTGGCGCGGGTGCGGGTGGACGGTGGGTGGGCGAGATAGGAAGCGACTCGCCGTCGTTGGCTGCCGGTATCTGCCTGTGTATCACCGATGACCGGTTGTCGTCCACCTGGTGTAACGTCGCATTCCCGCAGGTCAGGCCTCATCTCAGCGCGCCTCGCGGGCCGTCGGGCCAGCGGACCGGGGGCGCCCCGGCCAGATCGCGCCCGCCGTGACGGCGAGTGTCGGATATCTGGCGACTGTGACGGTGGTGTGGCCGGGGCGCCTAGTGATCAACGGGCGAGCAGGGCGCGCACCTCCCGCAGGACGTCCGCCGGGGCCTCCTCCGCCATGAAGTGCCCGCAGGTGACCGTCCGGTGTTCCAGGTCCGGTGCCCACGCCCGCCACACCTCGGCCGCGTCGTAGCCCAGCGCCGCGCCCCAGTCCTGCTGGAGCACCGTCACCGGCATCCGCAACCGGTTGCCGGCCGCCCGGTCGGCGGCGTCGTGGGCCACGTCGACCCCGGCCGACGCGCGGTAGTCGGCGACGATCGAGGGGACCGCGTTCCGCGACGCCCGCAGGTACGCGGCCCGCACCTCCGCCGGCAGCGCCTCCGGAGCACGGGTCCAGACGTCCAGGAAGTGACCGAAGAACGCGTCCGGGCTGCCGGCGATCAGCTCCTCGGGCAGGCCGGGCGGCTGCGCCATCAGGTACAGGTGGAACGCGACAGCGGCGCTGCTGCCGTGCAGCACGTCCCACATGTCGAGGGTGGGGAGCACGTCGAGCAGGGCGAGCTGGCTGATCGCCGTCGGATGATCGAGACCGGCGCGGAACGCCACCAGGGCGCCCCGGTCGTGCCCGACCAGCGCGAACCGGTCGTGGCCGAGCGCGGCGGCCAGCGCCACGACGTCGGCGGCCATGGTGCGCTTGGCGTACCCGGTGCCGTCGGTGTCGAGGGGTTTGTCGCTGTCGCCGTAGCCGCGCAGGTCGGGGCAGATGACCGTGTGGTCGGCGGCCAGGTCGGCCGCGACGTGCCGCCACATGAGATGGGTCTGCGGAAAGCCGTGCAGCAGCACGACCGCCGGCCCGGAACCGCCCACGGCGGCGTTGAGCGTCACACCACCGGCGACGGTGACGCGCCGGTAGTCGAATCCGTTGATCCTGGGGTCCACGGGGAACCTTCCTGGTGAGCAGTGCCGGCTGGGGGCGGAGGCCCCTCGCCGCCGTACGTCGTCGAGCCTGGCCGGTGGCGATCAGCGGACGGTCAGCGGCGGATCAGTGCCGGCCCGCCGGTCGGCCTAGATTGGTGCCATGACCAGGCCGGTGACGACGCCTGTCGCGGTGACCTTCGGCGTGCTCGGGCCGGTGATCGCGGCGACCGGGAGTGGCCCGGTTCCCCTCCGGGGGCGCCGGCAGCGGCTGGTGCTGGCCCGGCTGTTGATCGCCCACGGTCGGGTGGTGCCGGTGGATCGTCTCGTCGACGACCTGTGGGAGGTCGCCCCGGACGGCGCGGTGGGCGCGATCCGGACCTTCGTCGCCGACCTGCGCCGGGCCCTGGAGCCCGACCGACCGCCCCGGCAACCACCTCGGATCCTGGTCACCGAGCCACCCGGGTACGTGCTGAGGGTCGCCCCGGACGCGGTGGACGCCGGACAGTTCGAGGCGGCCGTCGGGGAGGCGGCCCGGTTGCTGGGTGCGGGACGTCCCGCGCCGGCGCTGGCCGGGCTGGACGCGGCGCTCGGGCTCTGGCGCGGCCCGCGTACGCCGACGCCGCGAACGAGGCCTGGACGGTCGCGGAGATCAACCGACTGAACGAGCTGCGCTCGCTCGCCGTCGAGCGGCGGGCCGAGGCGCTGGTGGCGTTGGGGCACCCGGAGCAGGCCGCGGCCGATCTGCCGGCGCATCTGGCCGACCACCCGTTACGCGAGGACGCCTGGCGCCTGCTCGCGGTGGCCCGGTACCGCACCGGCCGCCAGGGCGACGCGCTGGCCGCGCTGCGGGAGGCCCGGAACGTCCTGGTCACCGAGTTGGGCGTGGACCCCGGTCCCGAGCTGCGGCAGCTGGAGGCGGACATCCTGGCGCAGGCGCCGCACCTCACCCCGCCCCCGGACCGCACCGTCACCGGCGGTCGACCCGTTCCAGCCGTGGAGTCGGGCGCGACGGCCCGGCAGCGTCCGTTCGTCGGCCGTGACAGGGAGCTGGCCCGGCTGGGCCAGGCCGCCGAGATCGCCGCCCGACGCCGACGGCCCACCCTGGCGCTGCTCAGCGGTGACCCGGGTGCCGGCAAGACCGCGCTGGCCGAAGCCCTGGCCCAGCGACTCGCCGCCGAGGGCTGGACCACGGCGTGGGGACGCAGCCCGGAGTACGAGGGCGCTCCACCGGCCTGGCCGTGGACCCAGGTCACCGACGCGCTCGCCGCAACTGTGGACGCGGTGGCGGCCAGCGGCCCGGACGGCGGTCCGGCCGACCCCGCCGCGGCGCGGTTCCGCCGGCACCGCCTGGTCGCGTCGCTGATCTCGGCGGTCGCCGACCGCGGGCCGGTGCTCCTGGTCCTCGACGACCTGCACCGCGCCGACGGGGACACCCTGGACCTGCTGACCGCACTGCTCACCGGCCCGCAGCCGGCCAGTGGGCCGGTGCTCATCCTCGGCACCTACCGGGTCACCGAGATCAGCCCGGAGCTGACCGCCACCCTGGCCCGCGCCGCCGGCCTGGAACCGCTCCGCGAGTATCTCGGCGGCCTGTCCGCGCCGGCGACCGGCGAACTGGTCCGCGCCATCGTCGGGACCGGACCGAGCCCCACCACCGCCGAGCTGATCCACCAGCGCAGCGGGGGCAACCCGTTCTTCGTCCGCGAGCTGGCCCAGTTGTACGCGGCGGAGGGGGAGGCGGCACTTGTCGCGGTGCCGCCCGGGGTGCGGGACGTGATCCGGCACCGGTTGGCGCAGTTGCCCGCGTCGACCCGTACCGTGCTGCGCCAGGCGGCCGTGCTCGGCCGGGACCTCGACCCGGCCCTGCTGGGCACGTTGGCCGGTGACCCCGCAGCCACACTGGACGCCGTCGACCGGGCGCTACAGGCCGGCTTCCTCACCGAGCGCGAATCCGACGGTCAGCTGCGCTTCGCCCACATCCTGGTCCGCGACACGCTCTACTCCGAGCTGTCCGTGCCGCGTCGCGCCGCCTGGCACGCGGCCCTCGCCGAGGCCCTGCGGCGGCGCGATCCGGTCGAACCCGCGGCCCTCGCGTACCACCTGCTGCGCGCGGGTGGACCGGCTGCGCCGCGC
>NZ_JAEVHL010000337.1 GCF_016803395.1 Micromonospora tarensis
CGTCCGCCGGCTCGGCGTCCGCCGGCTCGGCGTCCGCCGGCTCGGCGTCCGCCGGCTCGGCGTCCGCCGATGGCTCCGCCGGTGCCGGATCGACCACCGTGGCCTTGACTCCCTCGTCCTCGTCCTCGTCCTCGTCCTCGTCCTCGTCCGGCGACGGGCCGGCCGGGGTGTCGACGGGCGTGTCGACGGCGGGGGTGGTCGCGACAGGTGCCTCGACGCCGGCCGGGGTGGCCTCGGTCGTGGTGCTGCCGAGAGGCGCCGTGCCCGTGGCCGGGAGGTCGTCCGCGGGCTGGCGGGGTGCGATCACGGCCGCCGGGGTGGGTTGCTGGTCGACGGTGGCCGGCGCGGTGCTGGGCTCCGGCTCGGTCGCGTCGGGCTGCTCGGCGGCCGGTACCGGCGGCGGGGCCTCGGTCAGCGCCATGTCGGCCGGGTCGACGGTGCTCGGGGCATCATCCGCCGGGACCGGCACCGGGGTGGGGCTGTCGGGCCCGGTCAGTGCGGCCGGCGCGCTGACCGTGTCGACAGGCGTCGGCTCGTCGGCGACCGCGGTCGGTGCCGGGTCGACGGCGGCCGCAGGACGGGCCTCGTCTGTGGTGGCCGCCGGCGTCGGCGTGCTGATCACGGCCAGACCGGCGACGGGGTCACCGTCCACTATCGAGTTGCGCTGTGCGCCCCGCCGGCCGCGCAACAGCCACCCGGCGGCCAGGCCCAGCAACAGTGCCAGTACCAGTATCAGCGAGTGTCCGATAGACCACGCCACGGCGAACCTCCCTCTCACCTCGTTGGAAAAGTCACGAGAAAAACTCGCCGCAGCTTCGCACACGCGTATTGGCGACGACAGAGAGGATCGGCCGATGGCGTCGTTGGTGGACCAACCACCTCATACCGTGCCGACCAGGTGACAGAGCGTCGCGCCGGCAGGGCGACCGCGACGACGACGCGACCGCGACGAGACAGCGACCACGACGAGACAGTGACCGGGACGAGACAACGACCGGAACGACAACAAGGACCGCGACGACACGACGGGACCCGGGCCCGGCGGGGGACGCCGAGCCCGGTCGGGGCGCTGCCCGGTTCAGTCCTGGTCGCCCTCGTAGGTGTGGAAGTCGTCGACGAACCGGCGACGCAGGGGTGGCACCCGGCTGGTCACTCCGAAGTAGCCGCGCGCGCCGAGCAGCGCGAGTCGACCCACCACCGGCCGGTACATCCGGTCGTCGCCGTTGGTGCCGCTGCGGTTCAACGACTCGGCGACCCGGGCGAACCCGTACGGCGCCATCACCGCCTCGTAGTCGGCCACCGCCTGGAGCAGTGTCTTGTCACCGGCTGTGGCGCGGCTGAGCTGCTCACAGAGCAGGCGGGCGTCGCGCAGCGCGGTGTTCGCGCCCACGCCACGACCCGGGGTCATGGTGTGGATGGCGTCGCCGAGCATGGTGACGGTGCTGCTCTTCCAGGGCGGCACCGGCTCGGACGTGGACACCGTGATCGGCAGGGCGCTGGTCGGGTCCGCGCGGCTCAGTAGTTCCCGCAGGTTCGGGTGCCAGTTCGCGGTGCGGTCCAGGGCGACCCGCACCAACTCCTCGCCACGGCGTGCCATCACGTCGGCCGGGAACCGGCGGGCCGCGCTCCAGATGATCAGGTTGATGTTGTCGGTGGTGGTGTCGTGAGCCAGGCCGGGCCAGTTTCGCAGCAGGGCGGCGTCGGCGTCGCCGACGCCCGGCTTGATCGCCCGCTCGGCGTCCCACTTGAACTCCATCACGTGCAGCACGCCCATCATCCCGCCGACTCCGAAGATCAGCGAGATGCCCTGCTGGACCCGCTCCGGAATGAGGCCGCGGGTGTGCGCGGTCAGCGGGATCCGGGTGGCGATGTTGATGGTGCCGGCGTCGCGGGTGACGGCGTGCGGCAGGTACTGCCGGCGTACCGCCGAGTGCGTGCCGTCCGCCGCCACCAGCAGGTCGCCGGTGGCGCTGGTGCCGTCGGCGAAGTACGCGGTGACGGTGCCGTCGTCGCGCTGCTCGTACCGGGTGAAGCTCTTGTCGAAGTGCACCACGTCGTCCAGGCCGGTCAGCAGCACCTGGCGCAGCACCATCCGGGCCACCGAGTGTTCGGTGCGCACCGGGTCGGCGCTCGGTCGCAGCGCGAACGACGCGGTCTGCCGGAGCCCCTGGGTGACGACGTTGAAGTAGTGCGGCGGCCGGGCGCAGGTGGCCAGGAAGGTGGCGAACAACTCCGGGGGTAGGCAATCGCGCAGCGCCCGGCTGCCGGTCGGGCCGATGCCGACCCGGTAGCCGAGCAGACCCTCGGCACGGTCACGGTGCCGTTCGTAGACGGCGACGCTGATCCCGGCCCGGCGCAGACCGTGCGCCAGGCACAGCCCACCCGTGCCGGCCCCGATGATCAGGACGTGCGGTGGCGCGGCGGACATGTCAACCGGCCGGGTGCGCCGCGGGCGCTTCGGTGCTCGTCGTGCGCGTCGTGGGCGCGTCGGTGTTGGTTGCGCGCGCCGTGGGCGCGTCGGTGGCGTCCCATCGGTAGAAGCAGCCGGCGATCGCGTCCCGGGGGGAGCGCCAGGTCGGCAGGTACGGCGACGTGTGCGCGGAGAGCCGCTCGTTGACCTGCTGGAAGAGCGGATGGTTGCGGGCCGCCGCGAGCGCGTCCGGGTCGACGTCGGAGGTTTCCAGCAGGTGTACGCACAGGTCGTGCAGGCAGTACAGGGATCGGTGCGTGACACCGGTCAGGCCGGGGAGTTCAGTGGCGTCGGACTCGGCGAAGATCTGGGCGACCCGCCCCTCCGCTCCCGGGATGATCCGGCTGACGATCAGTAGACGACTCATGGGACCCCTTCCGCCGATGGCGTGCCCGACCCTCGGGGATCGGCGCCCGGTGCTCTGTGCGCCCACCGTGCCGCAGCGCCTGTCACGTCACCGTCACGTGCGCCGGCCGGCCGGTGACGGACGATCGGTCACCGCGTCCCGGCTGGCCTGGCGGATCGGGGCGAGCGTGTCGTCGAGCAGGGCGCTCATCGCCGGGCTCGGCTCCAGCCGTAACTCCCGACGCAGCAGGTCCCGGTAGACGTAGAAGGCGTGCACGGCCTCGAACGCGTTGCCCTCGGCCAGATGGATCCGGACCACCAGCCGGTGCGGCGTCTCCCGTAGCGGCTCGGCGGCCATTGCCTCCAGGGCGGCCTCAAGGGCCTCGCCGTGCCGCCCGGCGGCCAGGTGCTGCCCGGCGACCTGCTCCAGCATGTGCAGGCGGAGCTGGCGCAGTCGTTCCCGGTCCAACAGCACCCAGTCGTCGTACCAGCCGGGTAGGAGGTCGTGCCGTCCGGCGGCGAGCGCCCCGGCGGCGGTGCGGGGATCGTCGCCGTCGCGGACCCGGGCCGCGTTGCCGACCAGGTCGTCCACGTCGAGCCGGACCGTCGGGCTGAGCCGCACGGTGTCACCGGCCACGGTCATCGGGCAGCACGGGTCCTGCCGGAGCCGCCACAGCGCGGTGCGCAGGGAGGACAGCGCGCGTTCCTCCGACGCGTCGGGCCAGAGCATCCCGGCGAGCTGGCTGCGGGTAGCGCCGGGGCGCAGGCCGATCAGCGCGATCACCCGTTGCAGCCCCTTCGGCACCACCACCGGCGCTGCCTCGCACAGCAGTCGGAAGCCGCCGAGCAGGTGCAGTGAGACGCCCTCGTCGGGCGGGTCCCCGGCGGTCGGCATGGACGGATCAGCGGCCACGGCGGCACCCCCTGCGGAACGCTCGTCCCGACTGTCTGCTGCGTCCCGGATCGGTGGCCCGTGACGCCACTGTCGGCCTCACCGATCATGGCGCGGCCCGGCCCGTTCAGGCCGGGCTGACCAGGGTGAAGATTATCAATTACAGTCACTTTCAGTCAACGCCGTTATGCACATTCTATTCGCGACACTCAACCTGAGGTCGGTTCTGAACTGCGCAAATGCCGAGGCGGTGCGGTGCGGTAACGCATAGCTGATGCACAGGTTGCGTCTACGCAGCGTCACCGCCGTGCGTCGCGAAGCGGTCTGGTTCGGTGACGCCGCCGTGACGAGGACCGGCGCATCGTGTCGGCAGTCGTCCAGCGTGTCCGGGGGCCACCCGTCGCCGGCCGGACGCCGTGGGGGGAGGCCCGAAGTGGACCGATCGCTGATCATCGCGAAGGTGGATCCGACCGCCGAGGAGCGGGTCGCCGAGATCTTCGCCGAGTCGGACGCGACGGAGTTGCCGCGCCTGGTCGGTGTCCAGCACCGCTCGCTGTACCGCCTGCACGACCTCTACGTCCATCTGCTCGAAACCGCGCAGCCGGCGCAGGGTGCGGTGGAGGCCGCCCGTGGCCACCCCGAGTTCATCCGGGTCAGTGACCGGCTGCGGCCGTACGTCTCGCCGTACCTGTCGACCTGGCGTTCGCCGCGCGACGCGATGGCCCAGTGCTTCTACCGGTTCGACGCCCCGGACGGCGGGCGGCGGCCGTGACGGCCACCGCGTCGCGCGAGGAGCAGCTCTGGTCCCGCTGCGCCGGCTGCGCCAGCCTGCTCTACCGCAAACGGTTACGCCGCAACCTCGACGTCTGCCCCGAGTGCGGGGAGCACGCCCGGCTCGGCGCGCCGGAGCGGCTGCGCCAACTCGTCGATCCGGGGTCGCTGTGCCCCCTGCCCGACCGGCTGCCGGAGGCGGACCCGATCGGCTTCGTCGACGTGCTGCCGTACCCGCACCGGCTCACCGGCGCGCGGGCCAGCACCGGCCTGGCCGAGGCGGTCGTCTGCGCCACGGCCACCATCGGCGGGCACCCGGTGGCGCTGGCGGTGATGGACTTCCGCTTTCTCGGCGGCAGCCTGGGCTGCGCGGTGGGTGAGCTGATCACCCGGGCGGCCGAGCGGGCGCTGGACGACCGCACCCCGCTGATTTTGATCACCGCCTCCGGTGGGGCGCGGATGCAGGAGGGTGTGCTGTCGTTGATGCAGATGGCCACCGTCAGTCAGGCCATCGCCGCGCTGCGCGAGGCGGGGCTGCTCACCATCAGCGTCCTCACCGATCCGACCTACGGTGGGGTGGCCGCGTCGTTCGCCACCAACACCGATCTGGTGCTCGCCGAGAGCGGCGCGCGGATGGGCTTCGCCGGCCCGCGGGTGATCCGGCAGGTCACCGGACGGGCGTTGCCGGAGGGTTTCCAGACCGCCGACTTCCTGCTGCGGCACGGGCAGGTCGACATGGTGGTGCAGCGCCGGTCACTGCGCGGCCGGTTGGTGGCGCTGCTCGCCGCGAGCCGCGCCGGCCGTCCGGCCC
>NZ_JAEVHL010000338.1 GCF_016803395.1 Micromonospora tarensis
CGTGCCGAGCAGAACCACCGGCGGCAGGAGCCACGCGGCGTGCACGGCGGTCGCGGCGACGGGGACGACCCAGCAGGCCAGCAGGACACCCAGCAGTAGTCCCGAGCACCGCGGCCTGCTGGCCGGCCGTCGCGGCGATCGCGTGCAGGCCGAGCGTCAGCACCGGGTGCGGGCTCATCTCGATGAAGACGGTGTGCCCCGCCGCCATCAGGGCGCGGGCAGCGGGTTCGAACCGGACCGTCTGGCGGACGTTGCGCCACCAGTAGCCCGAGTCCAGGCAGGTCGTGTCGAAGCGGTCGCCGGTCACCGTGGAATAGAAGTCCACCTCGCTGGCGGCCGGCACGACCCCCTCGAACGCGGTCGCGAACCTCGGCCGCAGCGGATCCAGGTGGGCGGAGTGACCGGCCGCGGTGGCCTCGATCCGGCGGGTCCGCACCCCCTCTCCCGCCAGCCGCTCCAGCAGGTCGTCGACGGCGTCGACGTCGCCGGAGACCACCACCGACTCGGGGCCGTTGACGGCGGCGACGGTGACCCGGCCACCCCACTCGGGCAGCCGGGCCGACAGGTCCTCGTAGGACATCAGCACCGAACCCATCGCACCGGTACCGGCCAACTCGGTGAGCGCCGCGCTGCGCAGGGCCACCATCCGGGCGGCGTCGGTCAGTTCGATGGCACCCGCCACACAGGCCGCCGCCAGCTCACCCTGGCTGTGCCCGAGCACCGCGGCGGGCCGCACACCGTGACTGCGCCACAGCTCGGCGAGGGACACCATCACGGCGAACAGCACCGGCTGGACGACGTCGGTCCGCGTCATCGACGGGGCGTCCGGCTCGCCGCGCAGGACGGCGATGAACGACCAGTCCAGGTACGGGGCGAACGCGGCGGCGCACTGGTTCATCCGCGCGGCGAACACCGGCTCGGTGTCCAGCAGCTCCACTGTCATCCCGGGCCACTGCCCGCCCTGCCCGGGGAAGACGAACACCGGCCGGTCGGCGTTGGGCAGCACGCTCGCGCGCACCAGATCGGGTGGGGCTTCGCCCTGGGCCAGCGCGTGCAGGGCGGCCGGCACCTCGTCCGGGTCGCCGTCACGAGGACGGCCCGGTGCGGCAGGTGGGCGCGGGTGGTCGCCAGCGAGTACGCCAGGTCCGCGCCGGCCCGTCCGCTCGCGGACACGTGCGCGCCGACCCGGTCGGCCCAGGCGGCCAACGCCTCGGGGGTGCGCGCCGACAGCACCCAGGGCAGCGGGCGGCGGAGAGCGGCCGACGCCGGTGGCGCGACGTCGGGTTCCGCGACGGCCTCCAGGATGGCGTGCGCGTTGGTGCCGCTGGCACCGAACGACGAGATCGCGGCCCGACGCGCCCGGCCGGTGTCCGGCCAGGCGATCGCCTCGGTCAACAGCCGGACCGCGCCGGTCGACCAGTCGACGTGCCCGGTGGGCTCGTCGACGTGCAGGGTCGCCGGCAGCACACCGTGCCGCATCGCCTCGACCATCTTGAGCAGCCCGGCCATGCCGGAGGCGGCCTGGGTGTGCCCGATGTTGGACTTCACCGATCCCAGCCACAGTGGCCGGTCGGCGGGCCGGTCGCGCCCGTAGGTGGCCAGCAGCGCCTGCGCCTCGATCGGGTCACCGAGCCGGGTGCCGGTGCCGTGTGCCTCCACCACGTCGACGTCGCCGGGGGTCAGCCCGGCGTTCGCCAGCGCCTGCCGGATCACCCGCTGCTGGGCCGGGCCACTGGGCGCGGTCAGACCGTTGCTGGCGCCGTCGGAGTTGACGGCCGAGCCGCGCAACCGGGCGAGGACGGGGTGACCGTGCCGTCGGGCCACGGAGAGCCGCTCCAGCAGCACCAGGCCGGCCCCCTCGGACCAGCCGGTGCCGTCGGCCGCGGCGGCGAACGGCTTGCACCGACCGTCCGGCGCGAGCCCTCGCTGCCGGCTGAACTCGATGAACGGCAGCGGTGTCGGCATCACCATGACCCCGCCCACCAGGGCCGCCTCGCACTCGCCGTCGCGCAGCGACCGGGCCGCGAGGTGCAGCGCGACAAGCGACGACGAGCAGGCGGTGTCGATGGTGAGCGCCGGGCCCACCAACCCGTACGTGTAGGCGAGCCGCCCGGAGATGATGCTTGTGGCGTTGCCGGTGAGCAGGTAACCGCCGACCCCGTCCGGAACCTCGGTCAGGCCGGCGCCGTAGCCCTGCCCGGCCGCGCCCACGAAGACGCCGACCCGGCTGCCGCGCACTGTGGTCGGGTCGATGCCGGCCCGCTCGAAGACCTCCCACGACGTCTCCAGCAGCAACCGCTGCTGGGGGTCCATGGCCAACGCCTCGCGCGGGTTGATGCCGAACAGCGCCGCGTCGAAACGGTCGGCGTCGGCGAGGAACCCGCCCTGGTTCGCGTACGTGGTGCCGCTGTGGTCCGGGTCGGGGTGGTAGATGCCGTCGAGGTCCCAGCCGCGATCGGTGGGGAAGGGACCGATCGCGTCGGTCCCGGCGGCGACGAGCCGCCACAGGTCGTCGGCGGAGCGGACCCCACCCGGGAACCGACAGCCGCTGGCCACGATGACCAGCGGATCGTCGTCGGCCGCTGGCGTGACGGGTGTCGCGTCCGAGCGGTCACCGCCTCCGCCCAGTTCGCCGCCGAGGTGCCGGGCGAGGGCCGCCGCGGTCGGGTGGTCGAAGACGACTGTGCTCGGCAACGTCAGCCCGGTCGCCGAGGCCAGGGCGTCGCGGAGCTCCACGGCGGTCAGCGACTCCAGGCCCAACTCCCGCAACGGCCGGTCGGCCGCGACGGCGGCGGCGGACGGCAGGTCCAGCACCGCCGCGACCTGTTCGCGGACCAGGTCGAGCAGCGGGCGGGTAGAACGCGCGGCGGGCGGCACCGAGGCGGGCGCGGGCGGGGCGGCGGACACCAGGTCCTCGATCAGTGGGCGCGACCGGGCCAGCGTGTACGAGGCGGCGAACCGGTCCCAGTCCACGTCGGCGACGACCCGGGTGGCCGCGCCGGACCCGACGGACCGGCGCATCGCCTCCAGCGCCGCCGCCGGGGCCATCGGGCACAGTCCGGCCCGGCGCAGCAGCGGCTCGGCCCCTCCGCCATGCCACCGCCCGCCCATGGCCCCCAGGCGATCGACGTCGCGGGGAGGTCCCGGGCCCGTCGGCGTTCGGCGAGGGCGTCGAGGTGGGCGTTGGCGGCGGCGTACCCGGCCTGGCCGGCGCTGCCCCAGGTGCCGGCGACCGACGAGAAGAGCACGAACGCGTCCAGGGCGACCCCGTCGAGCAGCTCGTCGAGCAGGTCGGCGCCGGTCACCTTGGCGCCCCGGGCGTCGGCCAGCACGTCGAGACCGGGGTCGGCGAGCGGGGTCGGACGGCTGGTGCCGGCGGTGTGCACGACGGCGGTCGGCGGGTGGTCCCGGAGCAGCCCGGCGAGGAACTCCCGCTCGGTGACGTCGCCGGCCACGATGGTCACCGCGGCGCCCTGCGCGGTGAGGTCGTCGCGCAGGGCGTCGGCCCCGACGGCGTCGGGGCCGGAGCGGCTGGTCAGCACCAGGTGCGCGGCACCGTTGGCGGCGAGCCAGCGGGCGGCGCGGGCGCCGAGGGCGCCGGTGCCACCGGTGACCAGCACGGTGCCCCGGGGCGTCCACTGTCGCGGCTCGCGCTCACCGGCGATCCGGCTCAGCCGGCGTACGAACACGCCGCCGGGCCGGATCGCGTACTGGTCCTCGTGGCCCGGGGCGGCCAGGATCGCCGGCAGCCGGTGCCAGTCGTCACCGGACACGTCGACGAGCCCGCCCCACCGGTCCGGGTGTTCCAGGCCGACGACCCGGCCCAGCCCCCAGAGCTGCGCCTGGGCCGGGTCCGGTGGCGGGTCACCCGGCGTGACCGACACCGCGCCAGTGGTCAGCACCCACAGCGGCGCGTCGAGTTCGCTGGCCAGGGCGGCGGTGCCGGCCGCGTCGAGCAGGGAGAGCACCGCTTGGGGACGATCGTCGGGGCACACCCCCCGGCCTACCGAGCGGACCTCCGCGCCGGCGGCGGTCAGCACCCGGATCACCGGCTCGGCGGTCGCCGCGCTCGGCGCGGCGACGAGCCAGATGCCGTCGAGCGTCGCGGGCTGAGGTTCCGGTACCGGCCGCCAGGTGACCCGGTAGTGCCAACCGTCGTCCGGGACCGGGCTGGCGGGTTTCGGCGTGAGCCAGTGCCGCTCGCGCTGGAACGCGTACGTCGGCAGCGGCACCGTACGACCGCCGGCCAGCACCGACGGCCAGTCGACAGGTACCCCGGCCAGGTGGACCCGGGCGAGCGCGGACAGCGCCGTGTCGACCTCGTCCCGGTCACGCCGTGACGACGGCACGAACAACCCGTCGCGTCCCTGGCCGGACAGCACCCCGTCCGGGCCGACCTCGACGAAGACCTCGACACCACGGCGGGTGAGCAGGTCCAGACCCGCGCCGAAGCGCACCGTCGCCCGGACGTGCCGGACCCAGTAGTCCGCGCTGAACTCGCGCACCGGCTCGCCGGTCAGGTTGGAGATCACCGCGAGCGTCGGGCGCTGGTAGCGGATGTCGGCGGCCACCTCGCCGAACTCCTTGAGCATCGGTTCCATCTGGGCCGAGTGGAACGCGTGCGAGACGTTCAGCCGTTGTACCCGGCGGCCATGGGCCCGCCACTGCGCCGCGACGTCCTCGACCAGCTGCTCCGGCCCGGAGATGACCACCGATCGCGGGCCGTTGACCGCCGCGACCGGCAGGCCGGCCACCTCGGCCTCGGAGGCTTCCACGGCGACCATCGCACCGCCGGCGGGCAGTGCCTCCATCAGCCGGCCGCGCGCGGACACCAGGCGGCAGGCGTCGGTGAGCGACATCGCGCCGGCGACGTGCGCGGCGGCCAGCTCACCGATGGAGTGGCCCAGCACGTACTCCGGTCGCACGCCCCAGGACGCCCACAGCCGGCACATGGCGACCTCGAACGCGAAGAGCGCCTTCTGCGCGGACGAGGTGCGGGCCAGCGCCGCCTCGTCGGCGGTGCGGACGTCGTCGCCGTCCAGCAGCGCCAACGCCTCGTCCCACAGCTGCGCGAAGGCCGGGAACGTGGCCGCCAGTTCGCTGCCCATGCCGGCCCGCTGGCCGCCCTGACCGGTGAACAGGAACGCGGTCCGGTGGTGGCCGGCGACGCCGCGCAGCACGCCTGGCGACGGACGGTCCTCGGCCAGCGCGGCGAGCCGTTCGCGCAGCTCCGCGCGCCCACGGCCGAGCACGGCGGCGCGCTGCGGCAGCGCGGCCCGG
>NZ_JAEVHL010000339.1 GCF_016803395.1 Micromonospora tarensis
GCGCCGGCGCTGTCGCACTGGACCTGGCCCGGCGGCGGTTCCGGCCGAGCAGCGGTGGTGGCCCGGTGGCCCGCGCGCTGCACCGGCACCAGCCGGAGTTCCTGCTGCACTTCTCCGCGCCGCCCGGGTCGGAATACCAGGTCACCATGTGGCTGCCGTACCTGGAACGGATCGGCCGCCCGTTCCTGGTCATGGTGCGCGAGCCGGAGTTCCTCGCGCCGATCGCCGCGGCCACCGGCGCGCCGGTGGTCTACTGCCCCACCCTGCGGGCCATGGACGAGGCGCTGGTGCCGAGCCTGCGGACGGCCTTCTACGTCAACCACGGCGCGAAGAACAGCCACTGCATCCGGTTCACCCAGCTCACCCACGTGCAGCTGCACCACGGCGACAGCGACAAGGCGCCCAGCGCCAACCCGGTGTCGGGGATCTTCGACCGGATCTTCGTGGCCGGTCCGGCGGCGATCGACAGGTACGCCCGCGCCGGGGTGCGGATCCCGGCGGACAAGTTCGTGGTGGTGGGCCGCCCGCAGGTCGAGTCGATCGAGGTACGCCGGGAACCGGCCCGTGGGTTGGCGCAGCCGACAGTGCTGTACACCCCGACCTGGACCGGGCACCACGCCGACGCCGACTACTGCTCACTGCCGGTGGCCGAGGGGCTGCTGCGCCGGCTGCTGGAGCGCGGGGCGACGGTGATCCTGCGGGCCCACCCGTACACCGCGCAGAACCCGGCGTCGGCCCGCCAGCTGGGTCGGCTGACCGAGCTGCTCGTCGCCGACCGGGCCCGCACCGGCCGTCAGCACGTGTTCGGCGCGGCGGCTCGGGAGCTGAGCCTGACCGAGTGCGTGAACCGGTCCGACGTGTTGGTCTCCGACGTGTCCGGGGTGATCTCGGACTACCTCTACTCCGGCAAGCCGTACGCGGTCACCGACATGGGCGACGAGGGTGACCGGTTCGTGGAGCGGTTCCCGCTGGCCGGGTCGGGTTACGTGCTGCGCCGGGACCTGTCCAACCTGGACGACGTGCTGACCGCCCTGCTGGACACCGACCCGCTGGCCCAGGCCCGCTGGGCCACCCGCCGCCGCTACCTGGGTGACTTCCCGGCCGAGTCGTACGCCGAGGCGTTCCTGGCCGCCGCCCGCCGGGAGCTGACGCCGGCGCAGGAACTGACCGCTCCCGCACCGGCGTAGTCCGGTCAGCGGTACGCGTCCAGCAGCGCCAGCACGGCTGCCGGGTCCTCGACGTGCGCGTTGTGCCCGAGGCCGGGCAGCGTGGCGACGGGGACGCCGTACTCCTTGAGCTGCTCGTCGGTGACCATCGGGTCGTGTTCCCCGCGCGCCAGCACCACCGGCACGTCGGTCGCCGCCAGCAACCCGGCCAGGTCGGGCTCGCCGACGGCGAACGCCGCCGGGTCCATGGCCAGGCGCCACCGGCCGTCGACCTGACGCAGCCCGGCGTCCACCACCGGGTCGTCCGGCGCGACCAGACCGGTCAGCCCGGAGACGCGCAGGTAGCGGCGGGCCGCCTCGGTGCGGCTGGCGAACCAGCTCACCGGGCGGGCGGCGATCTCGGCGGCCCGGGCCAGCTCGGCCGGTGACCACAGTGCCTTGATGCCCAGACCGACCACCGCGTCGACAGGCATCCCGGCGGCGCGGGCGGCCAGCGCGAGGCCGACCACCCCGCCCAGCGAGTGCCCGAGCACGACGAGCCGGTCGTCGGCGGCGAGGCCGTGGGCGATCCGGCCGGCGAACCCGTCGAAGGAGTACGACGGCAGTGGTGGCGCCCAGCCGTGGCCGGCGAGGTCCGGTGCCAACCACCGGCCGGGCCAGTGCTGCTCCAGGTACGGCGCCCAGGGCAGCCACACGTCCCCGGTCGCACCCATCCCGTGCAGCAGCAACAGCACCGGCCTTCGACCACCCGTCTTCTCCACCACGGCCGCAGTCTCCCACGGTTCACCGAAGGGTACGAGTGGCGTCACCCCGCGCCACGAAGATCCACTGTAGTCTTCGCCCCCGGAACCGGGAGTGCCGGCTGTCGATCCCGTCGCGAAGAGGAGTTCCCAGTGCTCAGAATGCTCGGACCAGCGCTGGCGGTGGCCCTGACGGCCACCGCGCTCGGCGTACCGCAGACGCGTCCCGCGTCCGTCGCGTCATCGGGTGGCGAGGCGGTCGCGGCGGCCGACCGGGTCCTGCGGGTCTACAACAACAACATCGAGAACCTGGTGGTGAACAACTCCGACGGGAGCTGCACCCGGATCTCCGGCCCGGACCACCTGACCTCGATCCTGGTCGACGACGCCGGGCGCACCGGCACCGGCGGGGTGGCGGCGCCGGACCTGTTGATCGTGCAGCAGGTACGCGGCACCGGCCAGGCCGAGGCGTACGCCGACCAGTTGTCGGCGAAGTTCGGCTACCCGGCGGGCAGTTACGGGGCGATAGTGGCGTGGGACGACCCGGAGCCGTGGGGCAGCACGCACCGGTGCAGCTCGCAGTCGCTCGGTGACCTGAAGAAGAAGCAGACCAACGCCATCATCTGGAACAAGCGGACGCTCAGCCTCGCCAGCGGCGACATCTCGAAGTACTGGAGCGCGGGCTGGCTCAAGCCGGGCACCGCGTACGCCGACGGCGCCGGGTGCACGCTGTACAAGCCGCCGAACAGCGACCCGGACAGCACCGACTACTACAAGTGGAAGCGGACCAGCGCCATCGCGGCCCGATTCACCATCAAGGCCACCGGCACGAGCGTGTTCGCCGCGACCATGCACCTGCCGCAGGAGAACCGGCAGAACGCGTGCGCCGGCGACGGCGACCGGGGCATCGCCAACAGCGGCATCCACCTGGGCGCGGACGCGACCGCGCTGCTGAACGCGTCCACGATCCGGGTGGTGGGGATCGACGCCAACCGCACCGGCATCGCGCCGGGCACGCTCAGCGGTTACGGCATGACCGGCTACGGGTCGACGGCCACCAGCGGCTCCAGCAAGATCGACTATCTCTTCGTCCGAGGCGGCGTGCAGTCGTCCGCCGTCGATCACACGGTCGTCGGGACGAAGTCGAACCACAGGGCGCTGTACGGCTTCATCACCTACTGACCGACAGCACAGGCGACAACGCAGCGGACGCCGTCCCCCCCACCGGGGGGCGGCGCCCGCGACGCTCGGCGGGTACCCGTCAGGCGGAGTAGCCCCGGGTCGCGATCCAGTTGGCCAGGTCGATCGTGGTGACCCAGTACGACGGGTCGGCCGCGTTCGCCGAGTCGGCGATCCGCACGGTGCGGCCGTTGTCCCGGTAACCCACGACGGCGATGTAGTGCCCGCCGCCGTAGGAGTGCCAGCCGCCGTCGGTGTCGACGGCGTCGCCGACGACGTTGGCCACCACACCCCGGCCGTCGGTGATGGCAGTGACGACGTCGGCCTGGAGCCGGTCCATCTGGGCGGGGCTGGGCGCGCCGGCGAACATCCGGGTCCGGTACGGGGAGCCCTTCACCTCGGCGTTGAGCACGCGGGTGGTGTCCTCGGCCGAGTTGGTGCCCATCTCGGTGGTGCCCAGTTCGGCGCCGAGCTGCTCCTGGGTGCGGTCGATGCCGGTGGCGCTGAGCGCGTTCCGGGTGGCTGCCGGACCGCAGTTGTAGTAGGTGTTCTGCGCCTCGTAGTCGTAGTCGAGCACCTTGGTCGCGGGCGGCTTCGGCGGCGTCGGCTTACGGGTGAGGTCCGGGTTGCTGGTGGCCTTGGCGGCGGGGGACGCGGCGCTGGTGGCCGGGGCGGCGGTGCTCGGCACGGCACTGGCCGAGGGGGACGCGTCGCGCGCCTCGCCCCGGGAGGCCGCGACGTCGCTGCGCATCTCGGCGACAGTGGTCGCGGTGCGCTGGCTGGCCGGGGCATCGTCGGTCGCGGTGAGCAGGGCACCGCCGGTGGCGGCGATCGCGAGGGCCGCGGCGGAGGCGGCGACGATCTGGTAGGGACGCTCGGTGGTGAGACGGCGGAGCTGACGCTGCAGGGTGTGCTTCACGGGGTCCTCCACGGATCGGGGGGCGAGCGGCACACCGGGACCGGACCGGTATCCGGGCAGGCGCCAGCGCGCGGACCGTGGCCCGCGGATGGTGTACCGCTCAGGGGAACGCCCGGCGCGGCCGGGCGGGAAAGGCGATGACCCGGGGGTCAGCTCACCGTCACTGGACGGATGAGCGGGAGCACCGCCGCGCCGTGGAGGCGAGGGAACAACCGAGGGGTGGAAAGGTGCTGCACGAGGATGGGACTCCTTCCGACACCGCCTACCGGGTTAGCTGACGGATTCGGGCGGGAAGATCGCCCTACCGCGGGCCGTGGCTCGCGGATTCACCCCGGACTTACTGATGGGTCCCCGGTTCGTTGATCACGATTGAGCGGGTCGATGCGGCGTCGCCTGTTGCGATCGGTTACCGCACCGGACGGGACGACACTACTGGCCGCTTCGCGCCCTGCCAAGCCAGGTTCACCTGCGTAAACCCCCAATCGGCGCAGCAATTTCTGCGCGTATTGCCGATGACGTGACTCGATGGGACAAGCGGTTACGCAGACACCTGCGGGCGACAACCGGACAGGCCGCCGGCAACGCGACCACAATCGCGGGAACAAACACGCCGATCGCGTCGACCGTCCGATTTCACCGCAGCGTGACCGGGCTCACATCACAGATCGGGCTCAACCCACCCGTGCCGGACGCCACCGTGCCACGACGGCCGGACGCCACACCCCGCGCACCGCGCGGCGCACCGGCACCGGGTGCGGCCGCAGCCGGCAGGCCGCCGCGTACGCCTCCTCGGCGAGGGTGCGAGCCGACTCCGCGGCCAGCTCCGCATCGCGCCAGGCGGCCCGCTCACGACCGGCAGCCGCCTGGTAGTCGGCCAGCCTCGCGTCCCGGACCACCCGGCTGAGCGACACCTCCTGCTCGACCGGGTGCCGGCGGGGGTCCCAGCCGTTGCGGTGCCCGAACACGTCGCCGAGCTGTGCCATGGTCAGGTCGCCCCGCCAGTACGCCGCCATCGCCGCGCGGTGCAGATAGCGCTCCCGGGCGGCGTACTCGGCGGGGGTGTGCGGGGTCCGCGGGGTGGGCAGCGCACCGGCGCCGGAGAAGCGCCGGGCGGCGGCGTCCGCCTCGTCGTACCCGACCCAGGCCTGTTCCAACTGCTGCTGGGCACCTCCTGCTCGACCGGGTGCCGGCGGGGGTCCCAGCCGTTGCGGTGCCCGAACACGTCGCCGAGCTGTGCCATGGTCAGGTCGCCCCGCCAGTACGC
>NZ_JAEVHL010000340.1 GCF_016803395.1 Micromonospora tarensis
GTCGGGCCGAGCCGACCCATGCCCCGGGCGGTCCCGGCGGCGAAGCTCCGCCCCGCTGGCCGGGCACCGCGGCTCCCGGACCGGGCCCGCAGGGAGGTTCCGGCGCTCCCCCCACGCCCACCGTGGTCGACCGACCGCCCCCGAACAGGGGCCAATTCGACCCGCCGCCCCCGGCGCACCGAGCCGACCGGCTCCGGCTGACTCCTCGCCCCCGCCGGTCGCCGACTCGCCGACCGCGCTCATTCCGCAGATCGCCGCCCGATCGGCCAACTCCCCGGCCAACCCGGTTTCACCAGCCACCCCCGACCGGGTGTCGGCGGCCGGGCAGGACGGCTTCGCTCCGAGCGGGCCGAGCCGCGTCCCGCCGTCCGGGCCCGGCCGCCCGCCGACCGCTGGATCGGACCCGGCCGCCACCGCGCTGATCCCGACCGTGTCCGGCGCCCCCGCCAGCAGGCCGCCGACCATGGACTCGACCGCGCTGATGGGTGCCGTTCCCCGCACCGCCGTCCCCGAGGAGTCGACCGGCGACGGCCCTGCCGACCCTCCCCAACCCCGACGCGGCGAGCGGGTGGTTCAACTCCGCCCACACCAGACCGGTGAGGGCTACAAGAGCGTCTACTCCGAGCTCACCCGCCCCACGCTCGCCTCGCGGGTGCGCACCGGCGTTCGGGTCACCGGCGAAATTCTGATCACCTTCGGCCTGGTGGTGCTGCTCTTCGCCGGGTACGAGGTCTGGGGCAAGTCGGCAATCGTCGACGCCCACCAGAACGACCTCACCAACGAGCTGGCTCAGGCCTGGGGCCCGACCGGTGACCCGACCGTCGTCCCGTCCGCCGGGCCGAGCGCCAAACCGTCCCCACCGGTACGCGGCAAACCACTCGCCGGGCTCTACATCCCGAAGCTGGACAAGAACTGGGTCGTCGTCGAGGGCGTCACCCAGCAGGACATCCGCTTCGCGCCGGGCCACTACCCGGCCAGCGCGCTGCCCGGCCAGGTCGGCAACTTCTCCGTCGCCGGTCACCGTAACCGGGCCACCTTCTGGCGGCTGGACGAACTCGACGACGGCGACCCCATCGTGGTCGAGACCAAGACCGACTGGTACGTCTACCGGGTGTCGCAGTCGCGGATCGTCCGGCCGACCCAGGTCGAGGTGGTGGCGCCGGTCCCCGGCGAGCCGGACAAGAAACCGACCAAGCGGATGCTCACCCTGACCACGTGCAACCCGAAGTTCGACAACTACCAGCGCCTGATCATCCACGCCGAACTGGACCGCACCCAACCCAAGTCCGCGGGACGTCCGGCGGAGCTGGGAGGCTGACCGATGTACGCGTTCATCTGGCGCAAGCTGCCATTCGGCCTGGCCGGAAAGCTGACCGGCTCGGTGCTGCTGGTGGCGGCGACGGTGGCCCTGCTGTGGTATGTCGCTTTCCCCTGGGCCGAACCCCTGCTGCCCTTCGACGACGTGCAGGTCGAGTCCGGCGTACCCGCCGAGACCGGCGGCGGTGACCCGGTGACCGTCGAGACCCCGACCGGCGACGAACACGACCTGCCGTACGACACCGACCAGAACAATCCAGCGCCGTCCTCCCCGAGCAGGTGACCATGCGCATCCTCGTGATCGACAACTACGACTCGTTCGTCTTCAACCTCGTCCAATATCTGGGCCAGCTCGGCGTGGACTGCGAGGTCCGCCGCAACGACGAGATCGACGTCGCCGAGGTGGGCACGGTCGGCGCCGACGGCGTCCTGCTGTCACCCGGGCCGGGCAGCCCCGACCGGGCCGGCATCTGCCTGGACGTCATCCGCGAGTACGCGGGCAAGCTGCCGATCTTCGGCGTCTGCCTCGGTCACCAGGCGATCGGTGAGGCGTTCGGCGCGACCGTGACGCGCGCCCCCGAGCTGCTGCACGGCAAGACGTCCGAGGTGCGGCACCACTCGGTCGGCGTACTCGCCGGCCTGCCAGACCCGTTCACCGCCACCCGGTACCACTCGCTCGCCGTGCTGCCCGAGACGCTTCCGGACGAGCTGGAGGTCACCGGTTGGACCGGATCGGGGGTGGTGATGGCGATGCGGCACCGGACGCTGCCCATCGAGGGCGTCCAGTTCCATCCGGAGTCGGTGCTCACCGAGGGCGGTCACCTGATGCTGGCCAACTGGCTGGCCAGGTGCGGTCACCAGGAGGCGCTGGAGCGGGCACCCGCGCTGGCCGCCGAGGTCGACGCCCGTCGGCTGGCCGCCTTCGCCACGGCCTGAGGCCCGCCCGCCCGGAAGCCGCCGCGCGCCCGCCGCTGGAGGTCGGGTCGCCGCTTGCCTGCTGGAGGCCGGGTGGCAAGCGGAGGGACCTCCGCCACGCGGGTCAGCTCCGCGGTGCCTGTCCGGCGGGTCAGCTCCGCGGTGCCGGTTCGGCCCGTCAGCTCCGCAGTGCCTGCTCGATCGCCGGGTCGGCCGGCGAGCGGACCGCCGGCGGGCGGTCGCGGACCGCGTCCAACGCCGCCTTACCACTGGCAAAGTAGTCCCGGATCGACTTCTCGGCGAGCAGGGCGGGCCCGCAACCGTCGCAGCGGGCGGTCACCCCGTCGACGTCGAGGCCGAGGTGCCGGCACAGCGTCACCGCCCGGGACAGGTGGTAGGACTGGGTGACGATCAGGGCCCGCTGGACGCCGTACACCTCACGAGCCCGGGCGCAACTGTCGTAGGTGTCCAGGCCGAACGGGTCGGCCACCACCCGGCGTGGATCCACCCCGAGTTCGGCGAGGTACGTCGTCATCACCGCCGGCTCGTCGCCGGACGCGCCACCACCGTCGCCGGACACCAGCACGACAGTGGCCCGCCCGCCGGTCACCAGCCCGGCGGCGGTCTCCAGCCGGCCGGCGAGCCGTTCCCCAGGCCGCTGTCGATCAGCCGCGACGGCGGTGCCGAGGACGATCACCACGTCGGCGGCCGGCGCGTCGGACTCGTCGTACCGGTGGCCGCGGGCGGAGAACGTCGTCCACAACCACGGCAGGCTGGCGAGCAACAGCACGACCAAGCCCGCTACGGCCAGTCGCCGGAGGCGTCGAGGCCACCGCCGCACCGCCCCGGCCGGGGGCGCTGCCGGATCGGTCATGTCGGGCGGCGGCCTATTCCTCGGATGGCCGACCCGGCGGGGGCGGGAACGGCAGACCGACGCCACCCCCGTTGCCCGGAGTCGTCGGCGTCACCGATGGGGTGCCGCTCGGTGTCCCGGTGGGCGTCGGGTCGACGACCTTCTCCGGGATGCCGATCTCGATGGTCACCGTCCGGTTCCTGGCCAGCGCGGTGCCCGGCTCCGGGCTCTGCTTCTGGACCCGCCCGGCCTGGTCGGCCGGCACCTCGTCACCGTCACGGAAGGAGACCTTGTAGCCCGCCTCCTGAAGCTCCTCAGCGGCCTCGTCCCGAGTGGAGTTGAGAACGTTCGGCACCTTGCTGACGTTGCCCTTGGAGACCTCGACGACGACCTTGCTGTCCTGCGGCACCGTCGTCCCCGACGGCGGAGTCAGCTTGATGACGATCCCCTCCTGGGCGGGGTTGTCGACGGGCTTCTCGTCGACCTTCAACCCCAGGTCCTCGAGCTGGGTCTTCACGTTCTCGAACTGCGAGTTGACCAGGTGCGGGGGGATCTTCACGTCCGGCTTGCCGCCGCAGATCTGGAGGGTGACGGTGCTCGCCTGCTTCAGCCGGGTGCCCGGCTCAGGACTCTGCTTGGCGACGGTGTCCTTGGTGCAGTCGTTGGCCAGCACCGCCTCGCCCACCTGTGGCTTGAATCCGAGCTTGCTGATCTCTTCGACCGCGGCGGCCTGGCTCTTGCCGGTTAGGGTGGGGACCGCCTTCAGGTCCTTGTCCTGCTGCTGGCTCCAGAGCAGGGCCGCGACCAGGGCGATCACCGCCAACACGCCGACCGCGCTGAACGTCGCGATCAGCCAGGAGGACGCCTTGCGCTGCCGCGGGTCGCCGACCCGAGCGGGGATCTGCCCGGTCTGCGGCCCACGGGAAGCAGCCGGGTAACCGCCTCCGCCGCCGGCCGGGGCCATCGCCACCGTCTCCGCCTCGCGCAGCACCGGCGTCGCCAGCACGGGCCGGCCAGCGGCGGCACGAAGCAGGTCGGCACGCATCTCGCCGGCGCTCTGGTAACGGTTGAGCGGGTTCTTCGACAGCGCCTTGAGCACGATCGCGTCGACGGCGGGGGTGACGTCCGGGTTGATGTCGCTCGGCGTCGGAGGCGTTTCCCGTACGTGCTGGTAGGCCACACTCACCGGGCTGTCCCCGACGAACGGCGGATGCCCGCAGACCAGCTCGAAGAGCACACAGCCGGCCGCATACACGTCGGAGCGGGCGTCGACGGCTTCACCGCGGGCCTGCTCCGGGGACAGATACTGGGCCGTGCCGATCACCGCGCTGGTCTGCGTCATGGTGGTCGCGCCGCTGGCCAGCGCGCGGGCGATGCCGAAGTCCATCACCTTGACCTGGCCGGTTTGGGTGAGCATCACGTTGCCGGGCTTGATGTCCCGGTGGATGATCCCGTGCCGGTGGCTGAACTCCAGTGCGGCGCACATGTCGGCGCAGATCTCCAGCGCCCGACGCGGTTGCAGCCGCCCCTCGGCGCCGAGGACCTCCTTCAAGGTCCGCCCGTTGACGAACTCCATCACGATGAACGGCAGTGTCTCGCCGGTCGGCGCGGTCTCCTCGCCGGTGTCGTAGACCGCCACGATCGCCGGGTGGTTGAGCGAGGCCGCGTTCTGCGCCTCCCGACGGAATCGCATCTGGAACGTCGCGTCCCGGGCGAGGTCGGTGCGGAGCATCTTGATCGCGACGTCCCGACCGAGCCGGAGATCGCGACCGCGGTGCACCTCGGCCATGCCGCCGTAGCCGAGCAGCTCGCCGACCTGATACCTGCCACCGAGCAGGCGGGCCTGCGCTGTCATCGCGTCTGTCGTCCTTCGCTCGTCGTCGTCCCGCCGTCGCCGGGCTGGACTCGTACCTCCCGACGGTACGACGTCCGGGTGGAATCGTCGCGCCCGTCGGGTCGTAGCGCGCCGGACGTCACGGTGCGCGCTGCCAGACCGGCGGGTGCACCGGCCTGCGACTGCTTCCGCAGGTTGTAGGAAATCACGCCGGAACAGAGCAGGACCAGCACGGCAATCAGGATGGCGAGGAGCACCATGCCGGGCCGGGACCGCTGCGGCTCGGATGCCGGCACCCCCGGACCGGCCGGCCGGGCGTACGCCGGCGGGTGGTCCTGCCGGGGC
>NZ_JAEVHL010000341.1 GCF_016803395.1 Micromonospora tarensis
CGGCCAGGTGCCGGGCCGCCCCCACCACCAGCCCGGCGGTGGCCAGCACGGGGCGAGCGCGGGGTGCGGTGGCGCGCCGGCCGCGTCCAGGCCGACCACCGTCACGGCGGCCGTTGGGGCCACCGACGCCATCCGCGTCATCGGGGCCACCGGCCGGACGAGGCGACGACCTGCGCTCCGGCGAAGTCGACCATCGCCACGTCCACTGTGACCGTCGGTCCGGCGAAGCGCCGCAGCACCTGACGGACCCGCTGGCAGAGCAGGTCGCCGGCCGGGGCGAGCAGCCCGGCGGCCTCCCACAGCTCGTACGCGTGCCGCCCGGTGTTCGCCTCGGTCACGGCGGCGACGAGCGAGGGATCGCCACCGGCCTCGGCGGTCACCGCCCCGAGCAGGGACAGGTCGACAGTGGAGCGGGTGTAGTGGGTCATCAGCACACCGGCGGCGAGTTTGGCCAGCTTGCCGGCCATGCCGACGAAGACCACACCGGTCATCGCGTCGCCCACGGCGGCGGTCACCGCCGCGCCGGTGAAGTCACCGACCTCGACGAAGCAGACCTCGGGCAGGTCGGGCAGGAGCGCGCGGGCGGCCCGCTCGGTACGCCCGCCGGTGCAGAGCACCACGGTCCGCTCCCCCTGGGCCGCCATCACGTGTACGGCCTGCACCACGCTGGCCCGCCACGAGGCGGTGGAGAAGGGGCGGACGATCCCGGTGGTGCCGAGGATCGAGATGCCGCCGAGGATGCCGAGCCGACGGTTGGTGGTCTTGCGGGCCATGATCTCGCCCCGGGGCACGCTGATCACGACGCGGACGCCGACCTCGCCGAGGTCCACCACCTCGGCCACCGCCTCGCCGATCATCCGGCGGGGGGTGTCGTTGATCGCCGGTCCGCCGACCGCCAGCCCGAGGCCGGGTTTGGTGACCGTGCCGACACCGGCACCGCCGGCCAGCCGCAGCCCGGGGGCGTCGGCCCAGTCCACGGTGGCGGTCAGCTCGGCGCCGTGGGTGACGTCCGGGTCGTCCCCGGCGTCCTTGACCACCACCGCCTCGGCCCGGGCCGGTGGGGTGCCGGTCACCTCGCAGCGGGCCACCGGGAAGCGCACCCGCCGCCCGGCCGGCAGGCCGATCTCCACCTCCGCCGGGGCAGCACCGGTGACCAGGGCGGTGACCGCGGCCTTGGCCGCCGCCGTCGCGCAGGCCCCGGTGGTCCAGCCGGTACGCAGCGAGGTGGGCCGGACCTTCGCGGTGCGCGGCAGGTCCGGCTCGCGCAGCGGCGGCTCGGCGTACGTCATGGGGTGTGCCCCGGTGTGGCGGTCCCCCCGGTGCGGGCGCCGGTCTGGCGGCGCAGCTCGGCGCGGGCGGCCGGCTCGGCTCTGCGGAAGGTGTGGAAGTGCCCGGGGTGGTACAGGTGCGAGCGGGTGCCCTCGGCGGCGAGCGCCGGCCCGACCAGGAACAGCGTGTGCTTCCACAGTTTGTGCTGCTTGACCGTGGCCTCCAGGGTGCCGACCGTGCAGCGCACCACCAGCTCGTCCGGCCAGGTGGCCTGGTACGCGACCACGGCCGGGGTATCCGGCGGGTAGCCGCCGGCCAGCAACTCGGCCTGCACCTGGCCGGAGCGGGCGGCGGAGAGGAACAGCGCCATGGTGGTGCCGTGCCGGGCGAAGTCGCGGACCCGCTCGCCCGGCGGCATCGGGGTCTTACCGCCTTCGAGGCGGGTGAGGATCACCGACTGGGCCACCTCGGGCACGGTCAGCTCCCGCCCGACGATCGCGGCGACGGCGGTGAACGAGGAGACCCCGGGCACGATCTCGACGGCCAGGTCGAGGGCCCGACACAGGTCCAGCTGCTCCTGCACCGCGCCCCACAGCGCCGGGTCGCCGGAGTGGATCCGGGCCACCGTCAGCCCCTGCTCGGCGGCCCGCCGATAGAGCGGCAGCACACCCTCGATGGGCAGCTGCGACGAGTCGATGATCTCCGCGTCGGGGCGGGCGTGCGCGAGCACGTCGGCGTGCACCAGGCTGGCCGCCCAGATCACGATGTCCGCGTCGGCGATCACCCGGGCGGCCCGTAGGGTCAGCAGGTCCGCCGCTCCGGGGCCGGCACCGACGAACCACACCTTGCCGTCGCTGGTCACAGTTTTCCTCCTCGGTGGTCGCGGCGGGCCGGGACCAGCAGCGTCGACAGGTACGGCAGGTCGTGCGTGGTGTCGTCGACCGGCCCGATGCGTTCACCGGGCAGCCCCATGGCGCGCCCGAGGACCGCGTCGGGCAGCCGGCCCTGCCGGCGCAGCTCGGCGAGCAGCTCCGGGTGCCGCCGCCAGCCCTTGTAGACGGTCACGGTGCCCGGCCCGGCGAGGGCGTCGGCGAACAGCGCCAGGCCGGCGGTGGCCGGCAGCAGGGTGAGCGGCTCGCGCCCCTCGCAGAGTGGGGTGCCGCTGCGGGCCGCCAGCTCCTGCATGGCGGTGACGCCGGGTACTGTCGCCACCCGCACCTCCGGCCGCAGCGCCCGGACGCTCTGCGCCAGGTAGCCGAAGGTGGAGTAGATGTTGGGGTCGCCGATGGTGGCGAAGGCCAGCGACCGCGCGCCCGCTTCGACCGCCTCGACGACCACCCGGGCCGCCTCGTCCCAGGCCGCCGTGCGCCGGGCGGTCACCCCGCCCCGGTCGTCCAGGGCGAACGGCAGCCGGCGCAGCCGGTCCGGCGCGACGTACTCCCGTACTGTCGCCTCGGCGCGCCCGGCCTCCGCGCCCGGCGGCGTCCGGCCGGCGGTCGCGGTGGGTTGGACCCGGTCCGCCATCACGGGTACGAAGACCAGGTCGGCCTCACGCAGCAGCCGCACCGCCTTGACGGTGAGCAGTTCCGGGTCGCCCGGGCCGACCCCGACCCCGGTCAGCGTCGCCTCGGCGCTCATCGGCACGCCTCGACCAGTCGGCGGGCCGCATCGGGGTGCCCGGCCCAGTGGGTGTGCAGGTAGGAGGCGTGCACCCGGCCGGTGACGAAGCCGTGCTCGGTGTCGTTCCAGCGCCACGCCGGTGCGTCGCCGTGCCCGGGGTCGGTGCTGGTGCGGTGGAACTCGTGGCCGCGTACCGGCTCGCCGGCGCGGGCCACCGGCGAGTCGGTGACGGCTCGGGCCTCCCGGTAGCCGAGGGTGAGCCGGTCGGTCATCCTGGCGGTCGAGTCCAGCCGGCCGCACATCGGTACACCGTCCAGGGACCGGCCGAGGTAGAGCAGCCCGGCGCACTCGGCCACGATCGGCCCGTCGAACTCGGCCACCTCGGCGCGCAACGCGGCGTTGTCGGTGAGCGCCTGGGCGTACGCCTCGGGGAAGCCGCCGCCGATCACCACCGCCCGGGTGCCGGCGGGCAGCGCCGGGTCGCGCAGCGGGTCGACGGTGACGACCTCCGCGCCGGCAGCGGTGAGCAGTTCGGCGCTCTCCACGTACGAGAAGGTGAAGGCCGGGCCACCGGCGAGGGCGACCCGTGGCCGCTCGACGCCGGCCGGCCCGCCGACGGCGGCGACCGGGTCCCACGCCGGGGCGGTCAGCGGTGGGGCGCTGCGGGCCAGGTCGAGCACGGCGTCGAGGTCCACTGTGGCCTCCACCAGCTCGGCGAGCGCGGTGACGATCGCGACGGACTCCGGTGCCCGCTCGGCGACCGGCACCAGGCCGAGGTGCCGGGCCGGCGCGGCCACCTCGGCGGCCCGGGTGACCGCCCCGAGCACCGGTACGCCCACCTCGGCGAGGGCGTCGCGGAGCAGCGTCTCGTGCCGGGCCGAGCCGACCCGGTTGAGGATCACTCCGCCGATCCGGACCGCCGAATCGAACGCGGCCATGCCGAGGGTGAGCGCGGCGGCCGAGCGGCCCTGCGCTGTGGTGTCCAGCACCAGCAGCACGGGTGCCTCGATGAGCCGGGCGACGTGCGCGGTGGAGGCGTAGTCGCGGCGGCCCACCGCGCCGTCGTGCAGGCCCATCACGCCCTCCACCACGGCGATGTCGGCGGGCGTGGGCACGCTCGCGCCGTGTCGCAGCAGGGGCGCGATCCGGTCGGCCCCGACCAGGAACGGGTCGAGGTTGCGCCCGGGCCGCCCGGCGGCCAGGGCGTGGTAGCCGGGGTCGATGTAGTCGGGGCCGACCTTGTGCGGGCTGACCGTCAGTCCCCGGCGACGCAGCGCGGCGAGCAGCCCGGTGGCCACCGTGGTCTTGCCGTGCCCGCTGGCCGGCGCGGCGACGACCACCCGGGGCAGCGGCCAGTGCGCGTTCACCACTCGATGCCCTTCTGGCCCTTCTGCCCGGCGTCCATCGGGTGCTTGACCTTGGTCAGCTCGGCGACCAGGTCGGCGGCGGCGACCAGGCGCGGGTCGGCGTCCCGACCGGTGATCACGACGTGTTGGAAGCCGGGGCGGTCGGCCAGGGTGGCGACCACCTCGTCGACGTCCACCCAGCCCCACTTCATCGGGTAGGTGAACTCGTCCAGCACGTACAGCCCGTAGCGCTCGGCGGCCAGGTCCCGCTGGATCTGCCGCCAGCCCTCCAGGGCGTCGGCGGCGTGGTCGGCGTCGCCGCCGCGCTGGATCCAGGACCAGCCCTCGCCCATCTTGTGCCAGGCCACCGGCGCGCCCTGGCCGGTGCGCTCGTGCACCTCGCCGAGCGCCCGGAAGGCGTTCTCCTCGCCCACCCGCCACTTGGCGCTCTTGACGAACTGGAACACCCCGACCGGCAGGCCGGCCGTCCAGGCCCGCAGCGCCAGCCCGAAGGCCGCCGTCGACTTACCCTTCATCTGTCCGGTGTGCACCATCAGCAGTGGCCGGTGCCGCCGTTGCCGGGTGGTCAACCCGTCCGCCGGCACCACGCTGGGCTGTCCCTGCGGCATCAGCGTCTCCCCCATCCCGCGGGCACTCCCGCGATCGTGCGGTTTCGGTCTCTCAGGTGCACGTCGCCCGTCATGCCGGGACCGGCAACGCACTGTCGCGGGTGGTCGGGTGGGTGAGGGCGGCCAGCGGGTGCAGGGGCGCGCTCAGCTGGGCGGCCAGGCGGTGGGCCAGGTTCAGCCGGACCGGGCCCGCCTCGCAGTCGACCACGACGCAGGCGGCGCCGGTGGCCGCCAGGACCGCCGCGGCGGTGCCGGCGCGGTCCAGCGGGCGGGT
>NZ_JAEVHL010000342.1 GCF_016803395.1 Micromonospora tarensis
GCGCGACCCCCGGTCCGCCGACGCCGCCGACGGCCGGCGGCGACCGGCCCGGGCGCGACCGGGCCGGCGGCGGGCGACGACCGGACCGACCACGACGGGGGTACGGCCTGATGCCGCTCTGGGTGGAGCTGGTGCTCCGGATCGGCGGCGTGGTGGTCGCGTTCCTCATCCTGCCGCTGCTGGTCGGCCAGGCCGAGCACAAGGTGATGGCGCACATGCAGGGCCGGCTCGGGCCGATGTACGCGGGCGGCTTCCACGGTTGGGCGCAGCTCGTGGCCGATGGCGTCAAGTTCGTGCAGAAGGAGGACATCACGCCGCGCGAGGCGGACCGGGCGGTGTTCCGGCTGGCGCCGGCGGTGGCGCTGGTGCCCTACCTGCTGGTGCTGCTGGTCATCCCGCTCGGTCCGAACGACCTGGTCGGGCAGCCGTTGGACATCGGCCTGTTCTTCGTGCTGGCGGTGGTCGGCGTCGGGGTGGTGGCGGTGCTCATGTCGGCGTGGGCGTCGGCCAACAAGTACAGCCTGCTCGGCGGGTTGCGGGGGGCCGCCCAGTTGCTCGGCTACGAGTTGCCGCTGGTGCTGGCCGCCGCGTCGGTGGCGATGGCGGCGGGCACGCTCAGCCTGCCGGGCATCGTGACGGCGTGGCGGCCGTGGTGGCTGCTCTGGCAGGCGCCCGCGATGATCGTCTTCTTCGTCGCCGGGTTGGCCGAGATCCGCCGGCCGCCGTTCGACATGCCGGTGGCCGACTCGGAGCTGGTCTTCGGCTACATGACGGAGTACACGGGCCTGCGGTTCGCCTTCTTCCTGCTCGCCGAGTACGTCGGGATCGTGGTGATCGCCGCGCTGACCACTGTGCTGTTCCTCGGTGGCTGGCAGGGCCCGTTCGCCGACGAGCAGCTGGGCTGGCTCTGGACCCTGCTCAAGATCTTCGCGGTGTCCTTCGTGATCATCTGGCTCCGGGTGTCCTATCCCCGGCTGCGCGAGGACCAGCTCCAGCGGCTCTGCTGGCTGGTGCTGGTCCCGGTGTCCCTCGCGCAGCTGGTCCTCACCGCAGCCGTCCGCCTCGCCCTGTAGACCGCTGCCCCGCCCGCTTCCGCTCCCGCGCCGCGATCTTGCACTTGCTGTTCGGGGGTAAGGGGCATTCGACGCCAAGATCGTGCTCGAACATGGATGTAGTGGTATCCCCACGCCGATAGACCACTACATCCTTGTTTGAGCACGATCTTGCGGCGTATGGGGCGCTCGACGCGTCAGTTTCCGCTCAACGCAGCGGGGTGTGGGCGGGGTCTACCGGCTCGGCCGGGGGTGGGGGTGGGGTGCCGTCGCCGAAGGGGCGGCCGCCCAGCGTGTCCCGGCCGTGCGGGGTGAGCCAGTTGGACAGGTCGGGGCCGAGCGGCACGATCCCGGTCGGGTTGATGTCGCGGTGCACCTCGTAGTAGTGCCGCTTGATGTGGTCGAAGTCGATGGTGTCGCCGAAACCGGGGGTCTGGAAGAGGTCCCGGGCGTACGCCCACAGCACCGGCATCTCGGCCAGCTTCTGCCGGTTGCACTTGAAGTGGCCGTGGTAGACCGGGTCGAAGCGGACCAGCGTGGTGAACAGCCGCACGTCAGCCTCGGTGATCGTGTCGCCGACCAGGTAACGCTGGTCGGTCAGTCGCTCGGTCAGCCAGTCCAGCCGGTCGAAGAGCCGGTGGTACGCCTTGTCGTAGGCCTCCTGGCTGCCCGCGAAACCGCACCGGTAGACGCCGTTGTTGACGTCCCGGAACACCACGTCGTTCACCTCGTCGATCTGGGCCCGCAGGTGCTCGGGGTAGAGCTGCGGCGCGCCGTCGCGGTGGTACGCGCGCCACTGCGTGGACAGGTCCAGGCTCATCTGCGCGTAGTCGTTCGTCACCACCTGACCCGTCGGCACGTCCACGATCGCCGGCACGGTGATGCCGCGCTCGTAGCCGGGGAAGCGCTTGAAGTACGCCTCCTGGATGCGCTCGATGCCGAGCACCGGGTCCCGGCCGTCCGGGTCGAGGTCGAAGGTCCAGCTCCGGGCGTCGTGGGTCGGGCCGGCCACCGCCATCGAGATGGCGTCCTCCAGACCGAGCAGCCGCCGCACGATGATCAGGCGGTTGGCCCACGGGCAGGCCCGACTGACCGCCAACCGGTACCGGCCCGGCTCCACCGGATAGCCGTCGCGCCCGTCCTCGGTGATCCGAGTGGCGATGTACCGCTGGTCCCGGGTGAACTCGCCCCCCGGCTCGACGTACTTCCCGCCTGTCTCCTCGCCCACGTCACCCTCCCGGTTCGTTCCCCTTGTCTCTACCCCATCCTCACGGATCTACGGCTGGGTGTCCGGTTACCCTCGCCGGCATGACGGATGTGGAGGCGGCGGCCCGGCGGTTCATCGCCGACGTGTGGAATGCCCGCCGGGAGGAGTCGGCGTACGAGTTGGTCGCCGAGGACTGCCCGGGGCTGGGCGGCACCGGGCCGGAGGCGACGCTGGCCTGGCACCGCGAGCGCCGGGCGGCCTTCCCGGACCTGCGCTACAAGATCGTCGACGTGGTCGCGGCCGGGGAGCGGGTGGCCGTGCACTGGCGGGCCGCCGGCACCCACGCCGGGCAGTTCGGGCCGGTGCCGCCGACCGGGCAGGTGGTCAGCTACTCCGGGGCCACGTTCCTGCGCTTCGACCCGGCGGGCCGGATCGTCGAGGTGTGGAGCTGCAACGAGCTGTTCCAACTGCTCCAGCAGCTCGGCGTCGAGATGCTGCCGCCGACGGTCGTCAACGGACCCGGGGTGTGATCCGGCTGATCGGCAGGTTGATCGGGAAGGGCTCGCCGGTGTCGACGAACTTCGTCCACCGCCCGGTCTCGGTGTAGACCTCGTTCACCGCGTCGATCCGGTAGGTCACCACCTCCAGCGCGCCGCCCTCGGTCTCGATCCGCCAGTAGAACGGGATGCCGGCCTGGGCGTACAGCGCCGGCTTCAGCACCCGGTCGATCGAGCGGGTGCTCGGTGAGACGATCTCGACGGCCAGGACCACCTCGTGCGGCTCGTACTTCGACGGCTCGCGCGCTGCCGCCGTCGACGTGGTGATCAGCACGTCGGGGATGAAGGACCGGGTGCGGTTGATCCGCACCTCGACCCCCTGGGTCACGTCGTAGCCGTCCGGGCAGTCCTCGTCGAGCGCGGCCATCAGCCGTCCGGCGATGGTCTGGTGGGTGCGGGTGGGGGAGGGGGACATCAGCAGCACTCCATCGAGCAGTTCCCGGCGACGGCCATCCTCGGGCAGCGCGTCCAGATCGTCAGTCGTCCACTCGCTCTCGGGCGGGTAGTCGCTCTGCAGCCCGGCGGTCATGGCAGGTCCTTCCAGGTGCGTTCGTTCTCCCCGCGACCACGGTACCGCCCTGGACCTGTGGGTGGTGGTCGCGCGCGCCGTGGCCACAGGGCAGGATGGTCGACATGAGCGACCCCGGCGAGCGCGGTGCCACCAGCGAACGCGGCCTGCCCGGCGCGGGCCTGGTGAAGGGGCTGGCGGTCACCCTCAAGACGATGACCAGCCGGTCGACCACGCAGCAGTACCCGGACGTGGCCCCCGACCTGCCACCCCGCTCGCGGGGCGTGATCGCGCTGTCCGAGGAGAACTGCACGGTCTGCATGCTCTGCGCCCGCGAGTGCCCGGACTGGTGCATCTACATCGACTCGCACAAGGAGGAGGTGGCGGTGCCCGGCGCCGCCCGCCCCCGCCAGCGCAACGTGCTCGACAGGTTCGACATCGACTTCTCGCTCTGCATGTACTGCGGCATCTGCATCGAGGTCTGCCCGTTCGACGCGCTCTACTGGTCGCCCGAGTTCGAGTACGCCGAGTACGACATCAAGGACCTGCTGCACGACAAGGACCACCTCGGCCAGTGGATGGCCACCGTTCCGCCGCCACAGGCGCACGACCCCAACGGCGAGCCGGCCAAGGAGGAGACCTCCGCCGCCCGCAAGGCGGCGACCGCCCGTCCGGCGCCCCCAGCGGTACGTTCCGAGCCCGGCGCCGCCTCGTGACCGCCCGAGCCGGAAGAGCGCCCCGGTGACCGGGGCGGATGTGCTGCTGCTCGCCCTCGGCGCGGTGGCGGTCGGGGCCGGCGTGCTCGTGGTGACCACGAAACACCTGGTCCGGGCCGGGCTCTACCTGGTGGTGTGCCTGGGCGCGCTGGCCGGTGACTTCCTGGTGCTCAGCGCCGAGCTGGTGGCCTGGGTGCAGGTGCTGATCTACGTGGGCGCGGTGGTGGTCCTGCTGCTGTTCGCGGTGATGCTGACCCGGGCCCCGATCGGCGCCTCCGACGACCTGGACCGGCCCGGCTGGCCGGCCGCCCTGATCGGTGGTGGCGCCGGGTTGGGGCTGACCGTCCTGCTCGTCGACGCGTACCGGTGGAGCACCGTCGAGCTGCCCACCGCCGGCACCGCCGAACGGCTGGGCGAGCAGATCTTCCAGTCCTGGGTGCTGCCGTTCGAGGTGCTCTCCGTGCTGCTGCTCTCCGCCCTGGTGGGCGCGATCGTGCTGTCCCGACCGGACATCGGCCGTCCGCCCGGTGGCGACGCGGCGCGGCCGGCCGACCTGGTCGACGTCGAACCCGGGGGGCGCCGGTGAGGCCGGTCATCCCGTACGTCACCGCCGCGCTGCTGTTCGGTCTCGGCGTGTACGGCGTGCTGCGCCGCCGCAACGCGGTGCTGGTGCTGATGTCTGTCGAGTTGATGCTCAACGCGGTCAACCTGATCCTGGTCACCGCCGACACCACCGTCCGCGCCGTACTCCCGCACTCGGGGCAGGTGTTCGCGCTGTTCGTCATCGTCCTCGCCGCCGCCGAGATCGGGGTGGGGTTGGCGATCGTCCTCCAGCTCTACCGGCTGCGGGCGACCGTGGCGGTGGACGACGTGCCACTGACCGAGCCGCCGCACCCCGGCGACGGGCGAGAGCCGGCCACCGCGAACACGGAGGCGGGCCGGTGACCGGGCTGCTCGGCGCGTTGCTACCCGCCGTGCCGTTGCTCGCCGGGCTGCTCGGCCTGCTGTTGCCGCCGGCCCCGCGGGCCCGGGACGCCGGCGCGACCGGCGGCGACCC
>NZ_JAEVHL010000343.1 GCF_016803395.1 Micromonospora tarensis
GGGACGTGCCGGCGGCGCTGGGGCGGCCGGCTCAGCGGGGCGCGCGCCGATCGGGCCGCCCGCTCGCCCCAGTTCCGCGACGGCACCTTCCACAACCGGGCCGGCACCCGCACCATGGTCGCCGAGCCGGGGCGCAACCTGCTCCGCGAGCTGATCTTCGGCAAGCAGAAGCGCCGCCCGACCGCGCCGGTGCCGCTGCTGCGTCCCAGCGCGTCGGCGCTGCCCGGGACCGCCGACGCGGAGGCCGCCGACACCGCCGACGAACTCGCCATCGTCTGGTACGGCCACGCCTCCACCCTGATCGAGATCGAGGGTCGGCGGGTGCTGCTCGACCCGGTGTGGAGCGACAGGTGCTCGCCCTCGGCCCTGGTCGGCCCGCGCCGGCTGCACGAGCCGCCGGTCCGCATCGACGAGCTGCCCCCGCTGGACGCCATCCTGATCTCGCACGACCACTACGACCACCTGGACATGGCCACCGTGCGGGCGCTGCTCGCCGGCAGTCCGCGCCGTTCCTGGTGCCGCTCGGCGTGGGCGCGCACCTGGACCGCTGGGGCGTACCGGCCGAGCGGATCGTCGAGCTGGACTGGTCCGAGTCGCACCAGGTCGCCGGGCTGGAGATCACCGCCACCGCCGCGCAGCACTTCTCCGGTCGAGGGTTGCGCCGCGACGGCACGCTCTGGAGTTCGTGGGTGGTGGCCGGAGCGCGCCGTACGGTCTTCTACACCGGCGACTCCGGCTACTTCGACGGGTACGCGGAGATCGGCGCCGAGCACGGGCCGTTCGACGTGACGCTGATGCAGATCGGCGCGTACGACCGGGCCTGGCCGACGATCCACATGTTCCCCGAGGAGGCGGTCAGCGCCCACCTCGACCTGCGCGGCGGGTTGTTCGTGCCGGTGCACTGGGCGACGTTCAACCTGGCTCTGCACGACTGGTCCGAGCCGGTCGACCGGCTGTGGGCCGAGGCGAAGGCCCGCGACGTGCGGCTCGCCGTGCCCCGTCCCGGCGAGCGGGTGGTGGTCGACGAACCGCCCGCCGTCGACGGTTGGTGGCAGGCCGTCGCCTGAGTCGTCGGGTCGGCGCGGCCGGGCCTGAGTCGTCGGGTCGGCGCGGCCGGGCCTGAGTCGTCGGGTCGGCGCGGCCTGAGCGCGGTCAGAGCACGAAGGCGTCGGTCCAGAGCGCGCCGGACCGGCCGGAGAGGGCGTCCAGCATCGCCACCGCCTGACCGTCGGTGAGCTGCGCGACGAAGTCCACGATGGCCCGTCCCCGGGCCCGGGCGACCCGGTCCGGGGTGCGCGGGTGCAGCTCCGCCTCGGCCAGCTCGACCAGGTCGTGCAGCCGGCGGGGCAACCGGGACTCCTCCGCCGGGTCGAGCAGCCACTCCCAGAGCGCCTCCACCAGGGTGCCCAGCAGCCGGGCCTGGCCGCGCTGGTGCAGGGCCAGATCCGGCCGGGCCAGCACGAACCGGTGGTGGACGAACTTGAGCACCTGCACCTCGTGCCACTGCGCGCAGCCCAGCAACACGTGCCCGGAGCGCACCGACGGCTGTTCGGTGACCGTGATCGCCTCGACGAAGCGGGTGGACCAGCGGGCGGAGAACCGGGCCACGTACTGCTCGGCCTCGATCGAGCCGTCGAACGGCATCGCGAGCAGCCCGTCGACCAGTTCCTCCCGGACGTGCTCGACGGCGGCGGCGAACGCGTCGTCGTCGGCGATCCAGGCGTCCTTGCGGTGCAGTTGCCGCCGCAACCGTTCGATCGCCGCCCCGGGCCGCCGGGCCGCGGTGGCCAGCGCCGCGTCGGTGATGGCCCGGAGCTGCCCGCTCTCACGCTGCCAGGCCATCAACTCCGCGGAGACCGAGCCCTGCTGGAGCACACCGACCCGGTAGAAGTCCTCCACGTCGTGGATGGCGTACGCGATGTCGTCGGCGGTGTCCATCACCGACGCCTCCACGGTCTGCTGCCAGTCCGGGATGCGGCCGGCGAACGGCTCCCGGGCCTGCCGCAGGTCGTCCAGCTCGGTCCGGTACGCGCCGAACTTCGACGAGCCGCTCTCCGGGTCGTCCGGCGGCGGGGTGGCGCCGCGCGGCGGCGGGTCCATGGTGCGGGGGTGCGGATCGGGGTGGTCCAACCGGGTCCACGGATATTTCAGCATCGCCGCGCGGACCGCGGCGGTCAGGTCCAGCCCGGTGGTGGCCGCCCCCCTGATCTCGGTGCTGGTGACGATCCGGTACGACTGCGCGTTGCCCTCGAAACCGTCGGGGAGGCCGAGGCGCTGGCGGGCGAGCCGGTCCAGCACCCGCTCCCCCAGGTGGCCGAACGGTGGGTGGCCGAGGTCGTGGGCGAGCGCCGCCGCCTCCACCACGTCGGGGTCGAGGCCGCCGAGCTTGTCCAGCAGGTCACGCCACCGCTCGTCGGCGGTCAACCGCTCGGCCACCGCCCGGGCCACCTGCGCGACCTTCAGGCTGTGGGTGAGCCGGTTGTGCACCAGCAGCCCGGAGCCGACCGGGCTGATCACCTGGGTGACGCCGCCGAGGCGGGCGAAGAACGGCGAGCCGACGATCCGGTCCCGGTCGGCGCGGAACGGGTTGGCCGTCAGGTCGCCGAGGGCCCGGGCGCTGCCGCCGAAGAGCCGCCGGGCACGCGGCTCCGCGGGTGTTTCCATGATCGCCACGCTAGCGCAGGCCGGGCGGGACCGCCGTCGGGTCACCCGGCCGGGCGCGGCGACAGCGACCGGGGCCGCCCGGCAGAATGCAGACGGTACCCGCTCTTGAAGGCGGATCGAGTCGAAGGCGGATCGAGATCGTGACCCAGTCTGTTCATCAGCGGATCGCCGACGAGCTCGGCGTGGCCGAGCGTCAGGTGCGGGCGGCCGTGGAGCTGCTCGACGGCGGCGCCACAGTGCCGTTCATCGCCCGCTACCGCAAGGAGGCCACCGGCCTGCTCGACGACACCCAGCTGCGCACCCTGGAGGAGCGGCTGCGCTACCTGCGCGAGCTGGACGAGCGGCGGGCCGCGGTGCTGGAGTCGATCCGCACCCAGGGCAAGCTCGACGAGGCCCTGGAAGCGCAGATCATGGCCGCGGACTCGAAGTCCCGGCTGGAGGACATCTACCTGCCGTACAAACCCAAGCGGCGGACCCGGGCGCAGATCGCCCGCGAGGCCGGGTTGGCGCCGTTGGCCGAGTCGCTGCTGGCCGACCCGACCCAGGACCCGAAGGCCACCGCCGCCGGGTTCGTCGACGGGGAGAAGGGCGTCGCCGACGCCGCCGCCGCGCTGGAGGGCGCGCGGGCGATCCTGATCGAGACCTTCGCCGAGGACGCCGACCTGATCGGCACACTGCGCGAGCAGATGTGGTCGCGGGGCCGGCTGGTTTCCCGGGTACGCGAGGGTCAGGAGTCGGCCGGGGCCAAGTTCGCCGACTACTTCGACTTCTCCGAGCCGTACCCGAAGTTGCCCTCGCACCGGATCCTGGCGATGTTCCGGGGCGAGAAGGAGGGCGTGCTCGACCTGACCATGGAGCCCGAGGAGGCCGGCGAGTCCGACGCCGTACCGACCGGCCCGACCCGGTACGAGGCGGCCATCGCCGGCCGGTTCGGGGTGTCCGACGCGGGCCGCCCGGCCGACCGCTGGCTGGCCGACACGGTCCGCTGGGCGTGGCGTACCCGGATCCTCATCCATCTCGGCGCGGACCTGCGGATGCGGCTGTGGCAGGCGGCCGAGGAGGAGGCGGTCCGGGTCTTCGCCACCAACCTGCGCGACCTGCTGCTCGCCGCGCCGGCCGGCACCCGAGCCACCATGGGCCTGGACCCGGGCCTGCGGACCGGCGTGAAGGTGGCGGTGGTCGACGCCACCGGCAAGGTGCTCGCCACCGACACCATCTACCCGCACGAGCCGCGCCGGCAGTGGGACGCGTCGGTGGAGACTCTCGCCCGGCTGGCCGGGGCGCACGGGGTGGAGCTGATCGCGATCGGCAACGGCACCGCGTCCCGGGAGACCGACAAGCTCGCCGGTGACCTCATCGCCCGGCACCCGCAGCTCAACCTGACCAAGGTGATGGTCTCCGAGGCCGGCGCGTCGGTCTACTCCGCGTCCGCGTACGCCTCGCAGGAGCTGCCCGGGATGGACGTGTCGCTGCGCGGCGCGGTCTCCATCGCCCGCCGCCTCCAGGACCCGCTCGCCGAGCTGGTCAAGATCGACCCGCGCTCGATCGGCGTCGGCCAGTACCAGCACGACCTGTCCGAGGTGAAGCTGTCCCGGTCGCTGGACGCGGTGGTGGAGGACTGCGTCAACGCGGTCGGGGTGGACGTGAACACCGCCTCCGCGCCGCTGCTGACCCGGGTCTCCGGGATCGGCGCCGGCCTGGCCGAGAACATCGTGCTGCACCGGGACGCCAACGGGCCGTTCCGCTCGCGCACCGAGCTGAAGAAGGTGGCTCGGCTCGGCCCGAAGGCGTTCGAGCAGTGCGCGGGCTTCCTGCGCATTCCCGGCGGCGACGACCCGCTGGACTCCTCCAGCGTGCACCCGGAGGCGTACCCGGTGGTGCGCCGGATCCTCGCCAGCACCGGGCAGGATCTGCGCTCGGTGATCGGCAGGAGCAGCATCCTGCGCGGGCTGCGGGCCACCGACTTCGTGGACGACCGGTTCGGCCTGCCCACCGTCACCGACATCCTCGCCGAGCTGGAGAAGCCGGGCCGTGACCCCCGCCCGGAGTTCCGCACCGCCACCTTCGTCGAGGGGGTGGAGAAGATCAGCGACCTGACCCCGGGCATGGTGCTGGAGGGTGTGGTCACCAACGTGGCCGCGTTCGGCGCGTTCGTCGACGTCGGGGTGCACCAGGACGGCCTGGTGCACGTCTCGGCGATGTCCCGGACCTTCGTGAAGGACCCGCGCGAGGTGGTGAAGTCCGGTGACGTGGTCAAGGTGCGGGTGCTCGACGTGGACGTACCCCGCAAGCGCATCTCGCTGACCCTGCGCCTGGAGGACGAGGCCTGGTGCACGTCTCGGCGATGTCCCGGACCTTCGTGAAGGACCCGCGCGAGGTGGTGAAGTCCGGTGACGTGGTCAAGGTGCGGGTGCTCGACGTG
>NZ_JAEVHL010000344.1 GCF_016803395.1 Micromonospora tarensis
GATCCGGAAGGTCACCGACGGCCGCAGGTCCCCCAGGAAGGCCAGGTGGTAGAGCACTGTGAAGGAGCGCGAACGCGAGCACGGCGCCGTCGGTGAGCACCGCCGGTGCGAGGGCCACCAGCGCGCGTGCCCGGGACATCGCGGTGGGACTGTCGACGCGCCCCGGTGCCGGCTCGGGCCGGGACCTCGGGTCCGGATCGGCGGGCGCTACGGCGATGCTGTCGACGTTGGCCACGGGCGTCCTTACTCGTCAGGCGGATGAGGGGTGTCGGCACGGTGACGGCCGGGTGTCAAGGGGGCAGCGTAGCGGAATCGGGCACTGGGAGCGCCGCTGCGGGCGGCGGAGTGTCGCCGTGCTGGTCACCCCGAGACCGGAGCCTCCCGGGGCCGGGGCAGGACGCTGTCGGCGCCGAGCCCGGCGGCCACGGACTCGACCAGGTGCTCGAGGTAGCCGTCGGTGAGCGGGAGACGGGCGATGGCGAGCCGCCAGTAGAGCGGGCCGACGATGAGGTCGACGGCGGCGTCCAGCTCGGTGTCGGCGGGCAGTTCGCCGCGCTGCACGGCCCGGGTGACCAGCCGGCCGCCGATCTCCTGCTGACGGGCGTGCAGCACCTGTCGCAGGGTGGCGTCGATGCTGGGGTTGCGGGCGGCCTCGGCCAGCAGGTCCGGGATGATCTGCGAGGCCAGGGGGTGGCGCAGCGCGAGCGCCACCGCCTGGAACAGCAGCGCGAGATCACCGCGCAGGGTGCCGGTGTCCAGCGCGGGCAGCTTGCCGTGCGCCGCCGCGGCGACGATCTCCAGCACCAGGTCGAGCTTCGAGCTCCACCGTCGGTAGATCGCCGTCTTGCTGACGCCGGCCCGCCGGGCCACCGCCTCGATGGAGAGCCGGCCGTAGCCGACCGCGGCGAGCTCCTGCATCAGCGCGCGGCGGATCGCCGTGGTGATCTCGTCGCGGAGCACCGCCGCCCCGGCCGGAGCCCGCCTCTTGTCGGGCGTCATCGAGGGTTCTTATCGCAGGTCACGCCCATCAGCTTAACGCAACGACGGTACGGTTGCGTCCCGACGTGTTTCGGACTACTGTCCACGCAGCGACGAGGCGGCGCCCCGCGCATATTTCCCACTAGGATTCGATCGTCGCGAGCAACCCGTCTGCACGAAAGATCGGAGCGCCATTTCCATGGCCACCACCGCGCTGGTCGACCCCGACACGGGCCTGACCCAGGCGCAGCTGGCCGCTCGGCACGGGCTACGGGTCGCCGGTGAGCGACCCAGTCTCGTCGAGTACAGCCGCCGACTATGGGCCTACCGGCACTTCATCGCCGCGTACGCCAACGCCAAGCTCGTCGCCTCGTACAGCAACGCCAAGCTGGGTCAGCTCTGGCAGGTGCTCACCCCGCTGACCAACGCGGCGGTCTACTACCTGATCTTCGGGGTGGTGCTGGCACAGAACGACATGCCGAACTACATCGCCTACCTGACCACCGGGCTGTTCATCTTCAACTTCACCCAGAGCGCGGTCCTGGCCGGCACCCAGGCGATCAGCAGCAACCTGGGGCTGATCCGGGCACTGCACTTCCCCCGGGCCAGCCTGCCGCTGTCCACCACGATGACGCAGTTCCAGCAACTGCTCGCGTCGATGGTGGTGTTGATCGGCATCGTGCTGGTCACCGGCGAGCCGCTCACCCTGGAGTGGTTGCTGCTGGTGCCGGCGCTGTTCCTGCAGGCGGTGTTCAACGCCGGCGTGGTGCTGCTGGTGGCCCGGCTGGGCTCCAAGTCGACCGACCTCAAGCAGGTCATGCCGTTCATCATGCGCACCTGGATGTACGGCTCCGGCGTCCTCTACAGCGTCAGCCTCTTCGAGCGGCTGCCCGGCTGGGCGACGACGCTGGTCCAGTTCAACCCGCTGCTGGTCTACATCGAGCTGGCCCGTTACACGCTGCTCGAGGAGGCACCATTGCTCAACGAGTCGCTGACCCAGCTCTGGCTGGTCGGCGGCGGGTGGGCGGTGGTCGCCGGGATCGGCGGTTTCATCTACTTCTGGCGCGGCGAACAGGAGTACGGCCGTGGTTGAGCACTTCGACGCCCCCGTCGGGGCGAGCGCGACGGTGACCCGCACGCAGGAGCGCATCCCGACAGTGGTCGTGGACGACGCACACATCATCTACCGGGTGCACCAGGGCGCCGCCGGGGGCACCACGCCGGTGGCCGCGCTGCGCCGGCTGGTCAAGCGCACCCACGCCCCGAACATCCGGGAGGTGCACGCGGTCAAGGGCGTCTCCTTCACCGCGTACCGGGGCGAGGCGATCGGGCTGATCGGCACCAACGGCTCCGGCAAGTCCACCATCCTGCGGGCCATCGCCGGTCTGCTGCCGGTCAACCGGGGCTCGATCTACACCCAGGGGCAGCCGTCGCTGCTGGGCGTGAACGCCGCCCTGCTCAACGACCTCTCCGGGGAGCGCAACGTCACCCTCGGCTGCCTGGCGATGGGCATGCATCCCGACGATGTCGCCAACCAGGCGGCCGGGATCATCGAGTTCTCCGGGATCAACGAGCGGGGCGACTTCGCCAGTCTGCCGATGCGGACGTACTCGTCCGGCATGGCGGCCCGGCTGCGGTTCTCCATCGCCGCCGCCAAGAAGCACGACGTGCTGCTCATCGACGAGGCGCTCGCCACCGGCGACAAGGGTTTCCGCAAGCGCAGCGAGCAGCGGGTCCGGGAGCTGCGCGAGGGCGCCGGCACGGTGTTCCTGGTCAGCCACCAACTCTCCTCGGTCCGGGACACCTGCGAACGGACGATCTGGCTGGAATCGGGCGTCCTGCGGATGGACGGGCCCACCGACGAGGTCATCCGGGCATACGAGGCCTACGCGAACAGCAAGTAGAGTGCCGGCGAACCGCCGGCATCGACACGGCACCACGGACCGCGTCGCCCGCGTTGGGGCGGCGCGGTCCGCGCGTTAAGGTTCATTCCGTCGCCGCTCGGGCGGAACCTTCCGTTAACGCATTCCTGAGAGTGAGGATCCGGCAATGACGCAGGACCAGACCACTGGCCCGGACGCCGCAACGGAGACCCCGGAGCCGTGGCGACCCGCGCGGACAGTGGCGGTGGTTCTGGCCGGAGGCACCGGGACCCGGCTGGGCCTCGGCATTCCGAAGCAGCTGCTGAAGATCGCCGGCAAGCCGATCATCGAGCACACCCTGGCGGTCTTCGAGGCGGCGCCGGAGATCGACGAGATCATCGTGCTGATGGCGGCCGGTCACGTCGACGACGCCCGGCGGATCGTCGAGAAGGCCGGCCTGCGCAAGGTCACCAAGGTGATCGAGGGCGGTGACACCCGCAACGCCACCACCCGGATCGCGCTGGACGCGGTCGGCCCGGCGGACTGCAACATCCTCTTCCACGACGCGGTCCGCCCGCTGCTCAGCGGCCGGATCGTGCGCGAGTGCGTGAACGCACTCTGGAGCTACGACGCCGTGGACGTGGCCATCCCGTCCGCCGACACGATCATCCAGGTGGACGAGAACGACTGCATCACCGACATCCCGGTGCGCTCCCGGCTGCGTCGTGGGCAGACCCCGCAGGCCTTCCGCTCCCCCACCATCCGGGAGGCGTACCGGATCGCCGAGGACGACCCGGACTTCGCCGCCACCGACGACTGCGGCGTGGTGCTGCGCTACCTGCCCGGCACCCCGATCAAGGTGATCGACGGCTCGGACGAGAACATCAAGGTCACCCACCCGGTCGACGTGCACCTGGCGGACAAGCTCTTCCAGCTCGCCGCGGCGCAGGCACCCCGGCTGACCGACCACCGCAGCTACACCGAGGAGCTGACCGGCCGCACCATCGTGGTGTTCGGCGGCAGCTACGGCATCGGTCACGAGCTGACCGAGCTGGCCCGCCGCTACGGCGCCCAGGTCTTCCCGTTCAGCCGGTCCAGCACCGGCACCCACGTGGAGCGGGCCGAGGACGTCGAGGCCGCGTTGACGACCGCCTTCGAGGCCACCGGCCGGATCGACCACGTGGTGGTCACCGCCGGCATCCTGGAGAAGGGCGCCCTCGCCGAGATGGACGAGGAGACCATGGACCGGCTGCTGCACGTCAACTTCGTCGGCCCGGTGACCATCGCCCGCCAGGCCCTGCCGTACCTGCAACAGACCAAGGGCCAACTGCTGCTCTACACCTCCAGCTCGTACACCCGGGGTCGGGCCCGCTACGCGCTCTACTCGGCGACCAAGGCCGCCCTGGTCAACCTCACCCAGGCGCTCGCCGACGAGTGGGCCGACGTCGGCGTCCGGGTCAACTGCATCAACCCGGAGCGCACCGCCACCCCGATGCGCACCCGGGCCTTCGGCGAGGAGCCGGAGCACACCCTGCTCGCCGCGGAGGCCGTCGCCCAGTCGTCCCTGGACGTGCTGATCTCGGACCTGACCGGCCAGGTGATCGACGTACGCCGGGCGCCGGCGACGGGCCCGCACCGAGCGTGCCGGCCCAGGCCGGGTCGGGTCGGGTCGACGCGCCAACCGGCGCGGCGTCCGCGAACTGACGCCCCGGCTGCGGAACCACGAACGGAGCGAGATGCGCGGCGACCTGGTCCGAAAGCTGGCCGCCCGGTGCCTGACCACCGGGTTGGCCGTGCTGGCCTTTGTCGTGCTGGCGCTCACCGGCGCCAGCGGTTGGGGGCTGGCGCTGGCCGTCGCCGCGTTGGCCGCCGCAGCCGTCGAGCAGCGGATCCGGCCCAACGCCGACCTCGTCGCGGAGACCACACTGATCGCGGCGGCGGTTCTGATCGGCTACGCCCGGCGACTGGACGACGGGCTCGACCTCGCGCTGGTCGCCACCGGTGTGGTCCTGCTGGGGCTGGTGCTGCTGGTGGGGCCGCTGCGCACCGCCGGCAACCTGGAGATCCGGACGGCCAACCTGCCGGTCCGCGCCTGGACCCCGCTGCTCGCCGACCGGCTCGACACTGCCCTGTTGGGGTTGCTCGCCGCCCTGGCGCTCGCCGCCGCGCTCGCCCTGCCGGCCGGCGTGGCGCTGGCCGCCAGCCTGCTGGTCGGCGCGGGCGC
>NZ_JAEVHL010000345.1 GCF_016803395.1 Micromonospora tarensis
CCGGCGACGACGCCGGCGGCGGGGGGTACGGGTGCCTTCCTCAGCGGCGTCGCCCGCGGGTGCCTCGGCGACGGCCGGCGTGCCGGTATCGGAGCGGTCCCGGCGGCCATCGCCCCGACCACGGCGCTCGCCGCGACCCTCGCCACGGCCCTCCCCGCGCCGGGAACCCCGACCACCGCCGTCGCCCCGGCGGGAACGGGTCGTGCCACCCAGGTCCTCCTCGATCTCGGCGGACAGCCCGGCCCGGGTGCGCTCGGCGGTGGGCAGAGTGCCGCTGACCTCGGTGGGGATGTGCAGGTCGGTGTAGAGGTGCGGCGAGGTGTGGTACGTCTCCGGCGGCTCCGGCATCTCCAGACCGAGGGTCTTGTCGATGATCCGCCAGCGCGGCATGTCGTCCCAGTCGACGAAGGTCACCGCGACACCTGTCGCGCCGGCCCGGCCGGTACGACCGATGCGGTGCGTGTAGGTGTCCTGGTCTTCCGGGCAGTCGTAGTTGATGACGTGGGTGACGCCGGTGACGTCCAGCCCGCGGGCCGCCACGTCGGTGGCGACCAGGATATCGATCTTGCCGGCCCGGAAGGCCCGCAGCGCCCGCTCGCGGGCGCCCTGGCCGAGGTCACCGTGCACCGCGGCGACCGCGAACCCGCGGAAGTCGAGGTCCTCGGCGACCCGGTCGGCGGCCCGCTTGGTCCGCGTGAAGATCATGGTCAGCCCGCGCCCCTCCGCCTGGAGAATGCGCGCCACCACCTCGACCTTGTTCATCGAGTGGGTGCGGTAGACCAGTTGCTGGGTCTGCGGCGAGGGACCGGTCTCGGCGGTGTGCCCGGCGTGGATCGTCATCGGCTGGCGCAGGAAACGCCGGGACAGGGTGACGATCGGGTCCGGCATGGTGGCCGAGAAGAGCATCGTCTGCCGGTCTTCCGGCAGCATCGCCAGGATCTTCTCGACATCGTCGAGGAAGCCCAGGTCGAGCATGCGGTCGGCCTCGTCGAGGACGAGTGCGTGCACCCGGTCCAGCCGGAGGTGCTTCTGCTTCTGCAGGTCCATCAGCCGGCCGGGCGTGCCGACCAGGATCTCGACGCCCTTGCGCAGCGCGTCGATCTGCGGCTCGTACGCCACGCCACCGTAGATCGGCAGCACCCGGACGCCTCGCGTCCGGCCGGCGGCGGCCAGGTCCTTGGCGACCTGGATGCCCAGCTCGCGGGTGGGTACGACGACAAGCGCCTGGGGGACGCCGTCGCCGCCTTCGCCCGGGGCGAAGACCCGGTCCAGCAGTGGCACGCCGAAACCGAGGGTCTTGCCGGTGCCGGTGGGCGCCTGGCCGATCAGGTCGACGCCACGCAGCGCGATCGGGATCGCGTACTCCTGGATGGCGAAGGCGCGGGTGATGCCGGCCGCGGCCAGTGCCTCGACGGTCTCGACACGGGCGCCGAGTGCGGCGAACGTGGGAGCCTCCGGTCGAACCGGGGCGGTGGGGGCCAGTTCCTGGCCGCCCGTCAAATCTTGAGTCAGCTCGCTCATCTGGATCTGGGGGTGCCCTCTCGTGGGTGCGCCCGTCATGTCCTCAGGGCGCGTTCGGTATGACGCGGGCCACACGGTCGGCGGCAGACTGCCAAGCCGGACCGGGCCGCACGCGCGCCGCGGGCTGAGCTTCGATCAGATCGGCGCCCACGGCAACTGCTCCATGTTACCTGAACAGGCGGGCTCCCGTCCCAATTCCCGGGCTGCCAATCGGCGCGCGGGGCAAGCCAAAGTGACTTAGCTCACATACTGTCGAGGCTGTTCGATCGTCGAGGGCGTCGGGCGCGACGCGGCGCACGGTAGCCTGCGCTCGTGTCCGCCTCCGGTTCCGCCGTCGCCGACCTGCTGGGCCTGGTCGCCTTCGGCGAACTGCTCGCCTTCGAACGGATGGCCGGCGACGCCCGACTCGCCCCTGACCTGCGCCGCCGAGCCGCGCTGAGCGAGATGGCCGGGGCCGAGATCGCCAACTACCGACGCCTCGCCGACCGGCTCACCGGATTGGGCGTGCTGCCGGCGGAGGCGATGACGCCCTACGTCGAGCCATTGCAGGCATACCACGACTCGACCGAACCACGGGACTGGGCGGAGGTGGTGACCAAGGCGTACGTCGGCGACGCGATCACCGACGACTTCCTCCGCGAGATCGCCGACGCGCTCGAGGAGCCGGACCGGACGCTGGTCCTGGACGTGTTGCACGACACCCGGTACGCGGACTTCGCCGCGGCGGAGATCCGGGAAGCCGTCGCGGACGACCCTCGGGTGGCGGGCCGGCTCTCCATGTGGGCGCGGCGGCTGGTCGGGGAGGCGCTGTCCCAGGCCGGCCGGGTCGCCGCCGAACGGGCCACCCTCACGGCGCTGATCGCCCGGGACGGCCGGGTCGACGTGCCGGGGCTGTTCGGGAGGTTGACCACCGCGCACACCGCGCGGATGGCCGCCGCCGGGCTGAACAACTGACCGCCCGGTGGTCGTCGGTGCCGGCCTGCGGCAGGTGGGCCGAACGCCGACCTGCCGCAGCGGCCGGACCGGTCAGCGGACGGTGAAACCGACCGCCCGGGGCGACGCCTCGGCGATCTCGACGTAGGCGACCTTCTCGACCGGAACGATGACCCGCCGGCCCTTCTCGTCGGTCAGGGAGAGCGTGCCGCCGTTGCCGGCGAAGGCGTCGGTCACGATCTGCTCGATCTCGGCCGGCGACTGCGCGCTGTCCAGTACCAGCTCGCGCGGCGCGTACTGCACGCCGATCTTGACCTCCACTGTGCCTCCTCAACTGGGGCGAAAGAACCGCCCTGCGAAGGCTATCCGATCACGGGGCCAGCGGTCAGGCTGACTCACCTTGCAGCGGGAAGCTCGCGATGCCCCGCCACGACAGCGCGGCCACCAACGCCTCGGCCTCGGCCTTGGGCACCTGCCGACCGCCGGCCAGCCAGAACTGCGCGGCCGTCTCCGCCGCGCCGACCAGCCCGGAGGCGAGCAACTCGGCGTGCGCCCGGCTCACCCCGGTGTCGGAGATGATGGTGTCGGTGATCGCCGCGATGCAGCCCTGCTCGACCCGCTCGACCCGCTGGCGCACCGCCGGGTCGTTGCGCAGATCCGACTCGAAGACGAGCCGGAACGCCTCGCTCTCGTGGTCGACGAAGTCGAAGTACGCCCGCACGGACGCGCTGACCCGCTCCTTGTTGTCGCTCGTGCCGCGCATCGCGTCGTGCACCTTGGCGACGATTGCGTCACAATGCGTGTCGAGCAGAGCCAGGTAGAGATCCATCTTGCCGGGGAAGTGTTGGTACAGCACCGGCTTCGAGACCCCGGCCCGCTCGGCGATGTCGTCCATCGCGGCGGCGTGGTAGCCCTGTGCGACGAACACCTCCTGCGCTGCAGCGAGAAGCTGCTTGCGGCGCGCCGAGCGAGGCAGGCGGGTGGGCCTGCCAGCGGTCTGTGCACCATTCCCCGCAGCGGTCATGGGATCCTCCGAGTTCTCCGTACGAGCCGGCATTTTCCCCCCAGACCGGGCAAAGCCCGTGACCCCCGTCGTGGAAATGGCCCGCCGCTGTAACTTATCGCCACTCTCGGCACACGGTAGCCTCAGCGGGGGCGACCAAGGAGCGCGCGGTGAGTGAAACAGGGCAACCCGGAGCCGCCACCCCGGGAGAGCACGGTGACGAAGCGGGTCAGCACGACGACCCGAGCCGTCCCGGCGGCGGGTGGGCGCCCCCGGCGAGTGGGTGGCCCCGAGCCGCCGATCGCGACGATGCCCGGGACGAGGTGCCGCGCTGGCAGCCGGAGCCGACGTCCGGCTGGCGTACCTCGTCGAAACGACACGGCGACCTGCCGTCACCGCTGGTCGGGCGGTCGGGTGACCAGGAGCCGCCGGCCCGGGTGAACGGCCAGCACGCCAACGGCGCGCACCACCCGGACACCGCCAACGGCGCTTACCACCCGGACACCGCCAACGGCGCTTACCACCCGGACACCGCCAACGGCGTTCGGCATCCGGACACCGCCAACGGCGCGCAACAGCCTGGCACCGCCAACGGCGTTGGGCAGCCGGGTCTCGAACCGCCGACAGGACAACCCACGCCGGTGAGCGCGCCGCCCGGAGTGCCCGCCGAGGGACGCTCCGGGGCCGTCAGCGACCGGCTGGTGGTGCCCGCCCAACGTCCCGCGCCGCAGGTGGAGCAGGGCGCCGACGAGCCCGACCCGGGCCGCGCCGCACAGTCCACGGTCGATCCGGCCGCCGCACACCGGAGCCGCTGGGCCGAGCCCGGGTTGCCCACCTCGGCGCCGCCGGCCGTCCAGGTGCCGCCGGTCGGCGCCGCCGCGTCGGGCTTCGAGGTGCCGCCCGGCTTCCACGCCCCGACCAGCGAACGGCTGGCCGCCGACGACAGTTCGACAGCGTCCCGACAGTGGCAGGACCCGCTCCCACCGGAGCAACTGGCGGCGGCGGCCTCGGGCCCGGCCGGGCCCCCCGACGAGGCCGAGCCCGCTCGCGCCGCCGACAGCTCCCGACCGGGCGAGAGGCCCCGGGCCAGCGAAGCGCACCGGGCCGGGGCGTCGGCGGCTGGTGAGTCGGACTGGTCGGAGCCGAGCTGGAACCGTTCGAGCTGGGGTAGCGGGTGGGCACCGCCCTGGTCCCGCCAGGCCGACGAGCCGGCTGGCCCGGCGGCCCGGGACGAGTCCGCCCCGGGCTGGGTCGCCGAGCCCCACCAGCCGTACGAGCCGGTGCGCGCCGAGTCGCCCCGCCCGTACGAGCCGGTGCGCGTCGATCCACCCCGTGGGTACGACCCGGCCGAGGCGAGTCCAGCTCCGAGGCTGCGCCGGGTCGGCCCACCGAGCCGACCAGTGCACTGCCGGAAGAGCGGCCGTCCTGGGCTGGTGGTGCGTCGCCGATGAGTGGTCCGCCCGCCGAGCGTCCGTCCTGGGCTGGTGGTGCGTCGCCGACGAGTGGTCCGCCCGCCGAACGTCCGTCCTGGGCTGGGCCCGGAGCGACCAGCGGGCGCCCGGCCGACCGGCCGTCCTGGGCCGGC
>NZ_JAEVHL010000346.1 GCF_016803395.1 Micromonospora tarensis
GGCGGGGCGGGCGCGCGGCGGGGGCGGGCGCGCGGCCCCTCCCGCTTGATCAACTCGACTTCCTGGAACTCGCGGTATTACGAGCGCCCGGATACCGCGAGTTCCAGGAAGTCGTGTGGGCGCGGGGCGGGCGGCGCGGCGTCGGAACGACCTGGGCGTCGCGGGGGCGGTGGCGCGGTTACACGTCGGCCACCGACATTGGGTACGCTGTGGGTGCGGTCCGTTCCGACGGGGTGCACGCGGGCGTAGCTCAATGGTAGAGCTTCAGTCTTCCAAACTGACTACGCGAGTTCGATTCTCGTCGCCCGCTCCACGCGATCCGGCCCAGGTCAACGGCAACGCCGCCGACCTGGGCCGCCCTCATTGATCACCGCACGCCGGTACGGCGCCACCACCGCAGGCCGGTACGGCGCATCACCGCACGCCGGTACGGCGCATCACCGCACGCCGCTGCGGCGCGACCACCAGCGGCGCCGTCACGGCTCCTCGCCCACGACCTCCTCGCGGGACACCGCGTCGACGAGGTACACCTGCTCGCCGGCGCGCGGGTCACGCGCGTGCACCACGTGGAAGAGCGGAGTGGCCGGGCCACCGAGATCGACAACGGTGGCCCCCGCGCCCAGCACCGCGCGTTCCCAGCCCGGCCGCGAGGTGAAGTCGATGCGGGTGACCACGCCGGGCGTCACCCACACCGGTACGCCCCGGAGCAGGCCGGAGAGCTGCATGTGAAAGTGCCCGCAGAGGATCGCCCGGACGTCGGTGCCCTGCACCGCCTCGGCGAGCTCATCGGCGTTACGAAGATTCACCGAGCCCAGGATCGGCGAGGTGGACACGGCGATCGGCGGGTGGTGCAGCACCAGCACCGAGCCCGCCACGGCGGATTCGGCCAGCACGTCCCGCAGCCACGCCAACTGGGCCGGGTCGAGCTGCCCGTGCACCTGGCCGGGCACCAGACTGTCCAGTGTGATCACCCGCAGCCCGGCGACGACGCTGACGGCGGCGCGCTGGCCGGACCCGCCCGTCATCGGCGTACCGATGTCGGTGCCGTCGGCGGCGAGGTGCCCGGAGCCGAGGGCGGCCGCGAACGCGGCACGGGTGTCGTGGTTGCCCGTGCAGTAGACGTGCGGAACGCCGCGCTCGGCGCAGAACCGACCCACCTGCTCGCGTACGTCCACGCAGCCGTCGACGGAGCCGTCGTCGGCGATGTCACCGCTCACCACGACCAGGTCGAGTTCCGGCAGGAAGCGGACGTCGTACAGGATGCGCGCCAGCGCTGCGGCGGCATCGACGTCAGGGTGCCTGAGGTGCGTGTCGGACAGGTGCAGAATCCGGTGGCGGGCGGTCACGGGCGCGCCTCCTCGTCTGATCGACAAGGAGCACCCAGGCGGACGATGCCCCGACTTCACTCCCCGGTGGTCCTGCCCACCCGCGCCAGTCGTGTGCACCCAATCTAGGGGCCGGCCACCCGTCGCGACAACCACGCCGCTTGACAGGTGTCGATCTGTGCACTGGTGTAAGGACCAAGCACATCGACGTCCGTCACAGGAGGGCACATGATCGTCCGACGACGGTGGACAGCTGCCGCCACCACAGTGATCCTGTTCAGCGCAGTGTTGTCCGCTCCCGCCTCCGGAGCGGCGGCACCCGCCGCTCCAGCCGCCCCGATCACACTGAGCGCCACCGAAACCGCAGTGGTCCGGGTCCAGCTCCGCGATCAGGCCCAGCTCGACCGGCTCGTCGCCACCGGCGCGGACCTGGCCAACCGGCCCCGGGCACGGGACGGCCGGATCCTCGCCGACCTGGTGCTCACCGGCGCGCAGCTCGCCGAACTGACCGCGCAGGGCGCGACTGCCGTGCAGGTCGTGCAGCGCGCCGGGGACGGCGACCGGCACTACGCCGACAGCGTCCGCGCGGCGCAGGCCCGCACCGCCGCCGGGCTGCGCGCCCCGGGCACCGGTCAGCGCGGCACCGCCGCCGCCACCGCCGTGGACACCCTCCAGGTGCAGCAGGCCTACTGGTGGGCCACCAGCGGACAGACCTTCCTCCAGGTCCAGGTGGCGACCACCGCCACCGACGACCCGGACGTGGAGATCACCGTCAGCTGGCGGACGGCGGACGGCGCCACCGGGTCGTTCCCGCTGTACCGGTTCGAGGACTCCGGCGAGTACCAGTACCACTACAACCTTCCCCAGCCGGTGCCGAACCGACCGGTCCAGGTGAGCGCCACCTCCAGCCTGGGCGGGGTCAGCCGGGTGGTCACGCCGACGCTCTGGCCCAACGCCGCGCCACCGCCGCTGCCGGCCGGCTACCAGAAGGACTTCATCGACGCGTACCTGACACCCGTCGACATCCAGGCGCGGATCAAGCGGCTGGCCCGCCAGTACCGGGACCTGGTGGACGTGATCGACCTGCCGAACAAGACCCAGGGATACCGGCGCACCGCCGCCGCGTACCTGGGCGACCCGGCGGTGGCCGCCGTGGTGGTCGAGTCGGTCCGCTTCGGCGACCAGGGCATGAACGGCGTACAGGTGCGGACTGTCGACCCGGGCCGGCCGAACCGTCCGCTGACCGTCGGCTACCGCGATCGTGTCCTCACGGTGTCCCTGGCCACCGACACCGCCGGCAAGACGGTGAGCACCACCGACGAGGTCGCCGCGGCGATCAACTCGCGCCAGTCGACCCGGTTCCAGGCCACCGTCGAGGACGGCTCGGCCGGGCTGCCGATGCCCGTCGCCGGCCCCGCCCGACTCGACGACGGCCTCCAGGGCACCGAGGTGCCGGCGCGACAGTGGACGGTGCAGGCGCTGCGCCTCGGGGTGCACCGGGACGGCAGCCGGGTCGGCGTGCTCGCGTACTCGCAGGAACACGCCCGGGAGTGGGCCACGCCGCTGGTGACGCTGGAGTTCGCCGAGCGGATGCTGGCCAACGCCCGGACCGACCCGGCCACCCGTGAACTGCTGGAGCAGGTCGACATCTTCGTCATCCCGACGGTCAACCCGGACGGCGCCAACTACTCGTTCAACGACTTCAACTTCCAGCGCAAGAATCTCGTCAACCACTGCACCGGGGCGGCCCGCGACCCGAAGAACCGCACCTCGTGGGGTGTCGACGTCAACCGTAACTACACCGTCGGGTCGTACTTCGACGGCTACGTGGGTGCCAGCGCCAACTGCCTGTCCGGCAACTACGCGGGCACCGGCGAGCTGTCCGAGGCGGAGAGCCGCAACGTGGTCGCGCTCGCCCAGGCCCACACCAACATCAAGTTCGCGATGAACGTGCACTCCTACGGCGGATACTTCATGTGGCCGCCCGGGGCGTACCGGGCCGACGGTCGAGTCACCCTGCCGCGGCCGTCGATCGACGAGTCGACGCTGTTCCTCAACAGCGCCCGGCGGATCGTCGGCGCCATCGCGCAGGAGCGCGGCACGGTCACCTGGCCGTCGCAGACCGGACCGGTCGCCGACGTGCTCTACTCCGCCGCCGGCAACTCGGCCGACCAGCTCTACTACGAGCTGGGCATCTTCGCCTGGGACTTCGAGGTCGGCAACGACCGGTGGAACCCGGCGACCGGCCAGTGGGAGGGCGTCGGCTTCCAGCCGCCGTTCGACGAGGCGCACGGCGAGTCCCAGGAGTACGCCGGCGGGCTGGTGGAGCTGGTCCGGGTAGCCCGCGACTACGCCGCGGCCGAGTCGGCCGGCAACTGAGCGTCGGCGGTGCCGCGTCCGCACCCGGGGCGCGGCACCGCCACCGGGCCGGCGTCCGCGGGGGCATTTCGCCCGTTTCGGGGCGACGACGGCCGGGTAGATATTTCGGCATGGACACGACGACAACGGCACACCTGATCGGCGGACCTCGGGACGGCAGCACCCTCGACGTCGAGGGCGAGGCTCTCGTCGAGGTGGAGATCGACGGCATGATGCACCGCTACATCAGAACCACCAAGCAGCGCGACGGTGGTCCGCTCTACACCTACGACGGGATGGTCGCCCCGGACGGCGGCGAGCCCGGCGTCGAGGACCCGGCCGCTCGGGTCGCCTCGCCGAGGGCCGACGCCGAGGGGCACGGCGGCACCCACTGAGCAGCCACACCGGCGGTTAGCAGCCGAACCGGCCGGCCACGGATGAACCGTGACCGGCCGGGTAAGTAGCGACCCTGCCTGGTGGGGAGACGACCGGGTGCACGGGCGGGCGGCCCCGAGCCGACCCGCCCGCGCGCGCCCGTGATCAGTTCGAGGAGATCCAGTTCCAGGCGGACACGACCCACTCGGTCTGCTGGAGCCACGCCACGCCGAGGCCGGCGAGGAACACCGCCGTCGCCAGGTGGGCGCCGCGAGCGCTGCGCCGGACCCGGCCGAGCTGCCGCTCCAGCACCACCCGGCCGACCAGCCGGGACAGGGCGAACAAGCCGACCGCCACCAACGAACTGAGCACCAGCACCAGCAACGGGCCGCTCAGGTCGCCCTGACCGGAGAGCGCCCAGATGCCCCAGCACACGAACGCGAAGAGCCCGGCCGCCGCACTCCACTCACCGCCGCGCCGCAACTGCGCCATCCGCGCGCGCCACGAGCGGCGGGGCACCGGCTCCCCGGGCCAGCCGGTGCCGGTCGGCTCCTGCTCGACCACCGGGAACGGCTCGGTTCGCGGGCTGCGCGGCTGACCCACCGCCGCGACCCCCCGGCGGAACCCGTCGCGCTGGACCGGCACCCCGACGCCGGCCTGCGGTGGCACCTCCACGGTCCGCTCCGCCCACGGCTGCGTCTGGTCTGCCATCTCGTCCTCCCCCTGACCGACGGCATCACCACCGCCTGGGATCGAGGGTAGCCAGCCGGCAAATCGGTCGCCGCCCCCGTCCGGCACGCGAGCCGGCACGACGGTGTCGAATCCCACCCCGCGAGGGGTACGGTCGGCTGATGGGTGATCCCGACCGACGACGGCGACGGCTGCGCCACCATCCCGGCCCCGAGCCGGCCCGGCAGGGTGCCGACGGCCGACGACCAGCACCCCGGGCGTGCACGACGGCGACGACCCGCCGCCGCGCC
>NZ_JAEVHL010000347.1 GCF_016803395.1 Micromonospora tarensis
CCACTCGCCCCAGCCGGCCAGCAGTTCGGCGCGCCGGGCCGAGGCGCAGCCGGGGCAGCCGCCGGCCGGACCGGGTGCCTGCCCGGACCACCGCTCGTACCAGTGGCGGGCGGTGGGCTCGTCGCCCAGGTGGTCGGCGATCCGGCAGTGCAGCTCGGCGACGGTCGGTGCGTCCGGGCCGTCCGCGCCGACCCGGTGGGCCAGGTCGTGCAGCAGGGACCGGGTCTGGTCCAACCCGACCCGGGGGGTGCCGAGCAGCGCCTCCACCGCGTACCGCTGGTAGCGCAGCAGGAGGCCGGCCTCGGCGTCGGTGAGCAGCTCGGGTCGGTGGTCGGCGGCGGCCCGGCAACGCCGGACCGGCTCGACCAGGCGCCACCGCTCCCCGTGCAGCAGGTACGCCTCGATCAACGCGAACCGCGCGTCCATCCCGGACCGGACGTCCCCGGCCGCGTCGGCGCGCTCGGCGAGCCGTTCCAGGGCCACCTGTCGGGCCGGCCCGTCGGGCAGGTCCCGGGCGTCGGCGAGCGCGGCCGCCAGCGCCGGGACCGGGCCCGGCGTGACGCGGTCACCGGTGGACGGCACGCCGGCCGGGGCGGTCCGGTCGGTGCGGCTGCCGGTGAACTCGTCCCGGCCGGTCACGACGGCACCGCGCCGGGCAGCCGACGGACCGCCACGGCGAGCTGGCAGCCGGTGGAGATGCCGCAGTCGAGCAGTTGGTCGAGCTGGTATGGGGTCACCCCGCGTTCCAGGTCGGTGATCACCTCGCCGTAGACCCGGGCCCGACCGTCGTCGTCGACGTGCACGAACGCCTTGGGCCAGAGCCGGTCGTGGTTCCACGAGTTGCAGAACGCGTAGAGGTCGGGCACCCGTTCGATGCCGAAGGTGGGACCGACCATGGTGCGGATCTGGAGCAGCTCGCCGTCCCCGCCGAGGCGGAGGAACCAGATCGTGTTGCCGTCGAGGTGACCGACCAGCTCGCCGTCCAGGGTCCAGCCGACCGGCCGGTCGCGGGCGGCGAGCACCGCGGCGACCAGCTCGCCGGTCAGTGGCCGCAGCGCGCCCGGGTGCCCGGCCAGCGGATCACGTGGATCGCCCTCGATCTCCGGCGACGCCATGCGGGCATCCCTTCTGAGGCGGATATCACGACCGGCGGTGGGGTTCGTGTTACGACGCGCGGACACGACCCGGAAAAGCGCGGATCTGCCCGGCCCCACCGTTACCGTGACTCTATGGCGGGCCGTACCTCTCAGGCGAGCCGGCGGCGCGGCGCGTCGCCGCGCGGTGGCACCAACAGTCGTGCCCGTCAACCGGCGAAGAAGACCCGGGCGCCGGTCCGACGTCGCACCACGCCGGCCCGGCCCGGCCCGGCCGTCTACGTGGGTCGCGCGGTGGGTGCACTGTGGATGGGGTTGGCGCACGGAATGGGCTGGGCCGTGCGGGCCGCCGGCCGACAGGCCGCCTCGGCACGTGACCTCGACCCGGAGCACCGTCGTGATGGCGCCGGTCTGCTGATGTTCGGGCTGGCCCTGCTCAGCGCGGTCGCGCTGTGGTTCTCCGGAGCGGGGCCGGTGGGTGCGCGCCTGGCCGACTCGGTCCGCCTGTTCCTGGGCGCGATCTCGGTGGTCGTACCGGTGCTGTTGATGATCGGGGCGTGGCGGTTGATGCGTGAGCCGGCCGACCCGGAGCACCGGGGCCGTGGGTTGATCGGCTGGGGTTCGCTGCTGGTGTCCACCGCCGCGCTGCTCCAGATCGGTCAGGACCCGGCCGGCCCGCTGCAACGTGACTTCGCCGGCGGCCTGGTCGGCGCCGGCGTCGGCGGGCTGTTGGAGCGGGCGGTGACCGCCTGGGTGGCGGTGCCGCTGCTGATCCTGCTGCTGCTCTTCGGCCTGCTCGTGGTGACCGCGACGCCGATCAACAAGATTCCCGAGCGGCTGGGCCTGCTCGCCGGTGGGCTGGTCGCCGCGCCGGAGACCGCCGAGGAGGCGGACGAGCCGGCCGCCAAGCCGGCGCGCAGGCGACCGGCCAAGCGGATGCCCCCGCCCCTGGACCCGGACGACTTCGAGGACCTGGACGGCGCGGACCTCCAGGAGACCATGGTGCTGCCGCGCAAGTCGCCGCCGAAGGTGCCGGCGAGCCGCAGGCCACCGGTCGACCCGCCCGAGCACTCGCCCGCCCCGACCCGGGCCGAGCAGCTCGCCTTGACCGGGCTGGCCGGGGACTACACCCTGCCGCCGGCCAACATGCTCAGCGCGGGAGCCGCCGCGAAGACCCGCAGCAAGGCCAACGACGAGGTGATCGCCGCGCTGACCGGCGTGTTCGACCAGTTCGATGTGGACGCCGCGGTGACCGGCTTCACCCGTGGCCCGACCGTCACCCGCTACGAGGTGGAGTTGGGGCACGGCGTCAAGGTCGAACGGATCACCCAGCTGTCCCGCAACATCGCGTACGCGGTGAAGTCGCCGGACGTGCGGATCCTCAGCCCGATCCCGGGCAAGAGCGCCGTCGGCGTGGAGATCCCGAACACCGACCCGGAGAACGTCGCCCTCGGCGACGTGCTGCGCTCGCGGGCGGCGACCAGCGACCACCACCCGATGGTGGTGGCGCTCGGCAAGGACATCGAGGGCGGCTACGTGGTGGCCAACCTCGCCAAGATGCCGCACATCCTCATCGCCGGCGCCACCGGCGCGGGCAAGTCGAGCTGCCTCAACACGCTGCTGGTGTCCATCCTCACCCGGGCCACCCCGGACGAGGTGCGGCTGCTGCTGATCGACCCGAAGCGGGTCGAGATGACCGGCTACGAGGGCATTCCCCACCTGGTCACCCCGATCGTGACAAACGCCAAGAAGGCGGCCGACTCGCTGGACTGGGTGGTCCGCGAGATGGACATGCGCTACGACGACCTGGCCGCCAACGGGGTCCGGCACATCGACGACTTCAACCGCAAGGTCCGCAACGGCGAGATCAAGGCTCCGCCGGGCAGCGAACGGGAGATGCGCCCGTACCCGTACCTGTTGGTGATCGTGGACGAGCTGGCCGACCTGATGATGGTCGCGCCGCGCGACGTGGAGGACTCGGTCGTCCGGATCACCCAGCTGGCCCGGGCCGCCGGCATCCACCTGGTGCTGGCCACCCAGCGCCCCTCGGTCGACGTGGTCACCGGTCTGATCAAGGCGAACGTGCCGTCCCGGTTGGCGTTCGCCACGTCGTCCCTCGCGGACTCCCGGGTCATCCTCGACCAGCCGGGCGCGGAGAAGCTGCTCGGCCGTGGTGATGGCCTCTTCCTGCCGATGGGGGCCTCCAAGCCGGTCCGCATCCAGGGTGCCTGGGTCACCGAGCGGGAAATCGCCGACGTGGTGAAGTTCTGCAAGGACCAGCGCGAGCCGGAGTTCCGCCCGGAGGTGCTCGCCCCGGCCCAGGACAACAAGAAGAAGATCGACGAGGACATCGGCGACGACCTGGACCTGTTGGTGCAGGCGGTGGAGCTGGTGGTCACCTCACAGTTCGGCTCGACCTCGATGCTCCAGCGCAAGCTGCGGGTCGGTTTCGCGAAGGCGGGCCGCCTGATGGACCTGATGGAGACCCGGGGCGTGGTCGGGCCGTCCGAGGGGTCGAAGGCGCGCGACGTGCTGGTCAAGCCGGACGAGTTGGACGAGGTCCTGGCCGGCCTGCGCGGCGACGCGGACTGACCGACAGCCGACCCTGGACGCACGACGGGCCCGCCGGTGTCCGGCGGCCGCGACGGGGGAGTGTTCAGTTGTTGATCAGCGCGCCGATGATCACCAGGCCGATGATCGCGGCGACGACGCTGGCCGCGGCGGCGTACCAGCCCAGCGGCTTGTCACCGAGCACCGCGCCGACGACGCCCGCGACGACGCCGAGTACGCCGAAGATGATCGGGTTGAGCAGCAGGGCGAGGACCGCGAAGACGAAGCCCACGATGGTGAGGATGCGGGCGGCGTTGCTGCGGGGACGGGCGGTGCTCGGCATGTCGGCCATGTCTTCCTCCGGGTGAGAGCCTGTCGTGACGAATCGATCACTACCCACTGTGGGCGCTGGTCACGCCTGCCGACCCGGCACCTCAGTGGAAGATCTTGAGACCGATCACGCCCGCCACCACCAGCAACAGGCAGAGGACCCGGGGCAGGCTGGCCGACTCGCCGAGCGCCAGCATCCCGATCAGCGCGGTGCCGACCGCGCCGATGCCGACCCAGACCGCGTAGCCGGTGCCGACGGGGATGGTCCGCAGCGCGTACGCCAGCCCGGCCATGCTCAGGACCAGGGTCGTCACGAACACCACGGACGGGATCAGCCGGCTGAGGCCGGCGCTGCGGTCCAGGGCGATCGCCCAGGCCGTCTCCAGGAATCCCGAGATCACCAGTACGAGCCAGGCCATCGTTCACCTCACCGGAAGTGCCCGGGGCTGCCGCACCGGGACGAGTCGAGTCTGCACGTCACACGGGGCGTCTTGGCCTGACCGGGTACGCCCACCACTCGTCCGGAGCGGCCACGGCATCCGGGGCCACCGCCGCCGACGCTAGCACCAACCCCGGTCGGCGGGGTTGACCGTCAGCACGGCCCGGTTGACCTCTACGTGACTTCAACTTGCAGTATGGGCGTCATGACTCTGCTCTACGCCGACCCCGAGGTCGTCGCCGCGCTGGACGCCGCCACCACGGTCGGCGCGATGCGCGCCGCACTCCTGGCCGCGTACGAGGGACGTCTGATCGCCCCACCCCGGGCCGCCGCCCCGCTGGGCGGTGGACGGCTGGTGCTCACGGCCGGGCACCTGGTCGGCGAGTGGTACGGGTTCCGCTCGTACGACACCTTCGGACACCCCCAGGGCGAGCAGCTGGTGGTGCTGCACGACGCCCGGACCGGGGCGATCCGGGCGGTCGCCGTCGGCGAGGAGCTGGGTTCCCGGCGTACCGGCGGGTTGGGCGGCGTGGCGGTCGACGCGCTGGCCCGCCCCGACGCGGCCACCCTCGGTGTGCTCGGCTCCGGCCGGCAGGCGT
>NZ_JAEVHL010000348.1 GCF_016803395.1 Micromonospora tarensis
GCCGAGCCGGGTGGGCCGCCGCGTCGAGACAGCGGTCACCCGCGGCGGCCGCGCCCGGGGCGCGAGGCGAGCGCGGCCGGCCAGACCGGTGCCGCGTGAGACGCCGTCGCGCCGAATCCAACCCGGAGCCGGGGACAGTGGACGGTCGGAAGGCCCGCCGCGGGTGACGACGGGCCTTCCGGGTCGCGCCTGACGGCTAGTGCGACATCAGCTCGTGCGACTCGCGGATCTTCGCCCAGGACTTCGGCTCGGCCGGCGGGGCGGCAGTGCGGGCGGCGCTGGCCACGTCGGGCCGGCCGGCGGTGAACAGCCAGGTGTTGAACAGGTCGTCCAGGTCCAGGCCGGAGATCCGTTCCGCCAGCGCCTGGAACTGGGCGATGGTGCCGTTGCCGTACCGGTGCGCGGTGGCCCAGGCCGGCAGGATCTCGAAGAACGCGTCGTCGCCGACGGCCAGCCGGAGCTGGTGCACCGTCATCGCGCCCCGGTCGTAGACGGCGTTGTCGAAGATTCCAGCGGCGCCCGGGTCACCCGGCAGCACCTGCCAGAACTCGTCGTCGGCCGGGTAGCTGGCGTAGGTGAAGTCGAAGACCTCCTGCGCGCTGCCCTCACCCTGCTCCTCCGACCAGAGCCACTCGGCGTACGTGGCGAAACCCTCGTTGAGCCAGATGTTGCGCCACTCGGCCACCGAGACCGAGTCGCCGAACCACTGGTGGGCGTTCTCGTGCACCACCACGTAGGTGTTCGCGCCGCGTCGCCAGAAGCCCGGCCCGTACACCGGTCGGGTCTGCGTCTCCAGGGCGAAGTTGATGCCGTCCAGCGGTCCGGCCACGCCGCCCTGCGCCTCGAACGGGTACGGCCCGAAGATCCCGCTCTCCCAGTCGACGATCTCGGCGGTCCGCTCGATGCTGGCCCGAGCGGCCGGCCCGAGCGCGCCCAGCGAGGTGCTGTACGCGTTGACCACCGGCTGGCCGCCCGGCGTGGTGTCGGTGACGATGTCGTACTGGCCGATGGCCAGGAAGGCCAGGTAGGTGGCTGTAGGGGAGGTGGTCCGCCAGCTCCACCGGGTGCGGTTGCCCGGCTCGGCGGCCGGCGGCCTCGGCTGCACGCCGTTGCTGATCACCTCGACGCCGGTGGGCACCGACACGGAGATGTCGAAGGTGGCCTTGTCCAGCGGGTGGTCATTGCTCGGGAACCACCACCACGCCGCCTCGGGCTCGTTGACGGCGAGGGCGCCGTCGTCGGTACGCGTCCAGCCGGTGTAGCCGCCGACCAGGGTCTCCGACGGAACGCCGGAGAAGCGCACCACGATGGTGAGTTGCTGACCCCGGGTCACCGTGCGGGCCGGCGTGACCACCAGCTCGTGTGCGCCCGCCGTGTCGGTGCTCGCCGCCCAACCGTTGACCCGGACCGACTCGACGTCGAGCAGGAAGTCCAGGTTGAACGTCGAAAGGTCGGCAGTGGCCGTGGCGAGGATGGTGGTGGTGCCGGTGAGCAGGTCGGTGGCCGGGTCGTAGCGCAGCCGGACGTCGTAGTGCTCGACGTCGTAGCCGCCGTTGCCGTAGTCGGGGAAGTAGCTGTCGCCCAGGCCGGGCGCGCCGGGTTGCGGCGCGGCGGTGACGACGGGACGGCCCCAGCCCGTCGGGGCGGCGTGGCCGGGGGTGCCGGCGAGCATGGTGCCGGCGGTGGTGAGGGTCAGGGCGGTGGTAGCCGCCATGAGGACTCGTCGCACGGGGTGGACTCCCTCCATCGGGTGTACGCCACGCCAACCTAATCGACAACTGTGAACGTTGCCGGCCCGCCGTCCGTCGATCTCTGGCGTATCCTGCCCCGCAAGGTCACACTGGGTGCATCGGAGGTGACGCGTGCGGCGGTCCGAGGTGCCCAAGCGGGAGTTGATCGGCCAGCGGCAGGCGACCGGAGGTCGGGACCTCCTGCCGGCCGGCGGGCCCGAGTTCTTCGCGCTCCTCGCGCAGTTGCTGCGCCGGCCCCGCCGCGGTGACCGACGACTCCCGCTGCTCTGGGTGGTCCGCGCCGACCCGCCGGATCTGATGGTGCCGCTGCGCCGGTTCCTCGGCCAGGGCCCCCGGCGGCGGGTCCCGCACGCCGTGCTGGACGCCGAGGTGCCGCCGGGCGCCGCGGACGTGCCGGCGTTGCTGCGCGAACTGCACCGGCAGCTCTCCCTGGAGGCCTTCGGCGCGGCCCGGCTGCGGTTCCGGCACTACCCGCTCGCCGACTGGCTGATGCAGCAGAGCCTCAGCGTCAGCGTCGACGCCGACGACAGCCGCGCGGCGCTGGTGCGCCGGCTGCGGGACCGGCGGGGCCCGCGTACGCCGGAGGCGCCGCCCTCCGGCGGTGACGCGGTGAGCATCGTCTCGCAGGTGCTGCTCTGGCTGGTTCGCCGCGCCGTGCCGGGGGTGGTCTTCCGGGCCGCCGTCTCCGGTCGGGTGCCACTGCTCGGCCGGCACTACCGCTGGTTCATGCGCCAGCAGTACCTCGCCCCCCGGCAGTCGGTCACGTTCCTCGGCTTCGCCGAGCGGCTCACCGCCGGGTGGCGCGACGGGGAGCAACCCGACCAGGTCAACAAACTGCTGCTGCACGCGTTCCTGGAGGACCTGCGGCAGGCGTACCGGCGTCGGCCCTGGCGCCCGTCGGACTGGCGACGCACCGCGTACCCGGCGCTGCTGCTCGACCACGTCGCCCCCGGCAACGTCGGCGGGCAACTGGTCCGGCTGATCGGCGACGTCCGCACCGAGACCGGCCGCAACGACCCGCTGCTCATCGTCGCGTCCGGCGCACAGCCCCCGCCCGAGCTGCCGAACCGCACCCGTTGACCGAGGCCGACGAGGCGTACGACGAGTGGGCCGAGCGCTGCCGGAGATGCGGCGGCTGCGCCGCCCGGCCGCCTGGCTGGTGGTGCTGCGTCCCGACGACACCGACACCGGCCCACCGTCGCGGGGTGGCGTCCGGCCCTTCTCCGCACCAGATCCGCCCTGGTGGTCGCGGCGCTTCCTGCCGGCGGCGCTCTGCCTGGTGCTGGTGGCGGCGCTCGGCGTGTGGGTGGGCACCCGGTGGGGGCCGGGCTGCCATCCCTCGCTCACCGGCGGTCGGGTCTCGGTCGAGATCGCCGCCGGCGGCGAGTGTGTCGGCTACAGCGACAGCGCCGCGCAGGTGTTCAACAACGACCCCGGGCAGGACCGGCTGCGCACCGTCCAGCGGCGGATCTTCGCGCAGAACCGCGCCGCCGAGGAGGTCTGGCAGCGCAGTGACCGGCGTCGACCCTTCCTCACCCTGGTCTACCTGGGCACCCTGACCGGCAACCGGACCCGCGCGGACGAGGAGTCGTACGTCTCCGAGCGGGAGGAGCTGGAGGGCATGGCCACCGCCCAGTACGCGTTGCTGAAGGAGTCGGCCGGCGCCGACGGTGCCGCGTTGCTGCGGATCGTGGTGGCCAACGCCGGCCGGCAGATGATCCACGCCGACCGGGCCGTGGCGATGCTGGCCGAGCTGGCCCGCGACGACCCCACGGTGCTCGGGGTGGTCGGGCTGGTGGAGAGCCGCACCAGCACCGCCCGCGCGCTGCGCGAGCTGAACCAGGTCGGGCTGCCGGTGCTCGCCCCGACCCTCTCCGCCGACCGGATGGACGCCAACTCCCGCCTCTACCTGCAGATCTCCGCGCCGAACGCGGATCAGGTGAAGATGGTCGACGCGTACGCCCGGCAGGTGCTGAAGGTCGACCAGGCGCACGTCTTCTACACCACACTGGAGGGCAGCTCGCTCACCGAGGACCTCTACGTGGGCACCCTCGTCGACGGGCTCCGCCAGCGGTTCGGCGCCCGGCTCACCCGCATCGACGAGTGGCGCACCGGGCAGCGGCTGACCGGCGAGTGCGGTTACCCCGGTCTGCTCTTCTACGCGGGCCGCTGGTCGGACTTCGACGGGTTCCTGCGGGCGCTGCGCGAGTGCGGCGGCAACCCGCCCCGGCACCTCGTCGCCGACGACTCGGCCAACCGCTACATGGCCAACCCGGGGCTGCGGGCCGCCGCGCCCGGCAACCTGCCCGTCACGTACGTCTCCAAGGCGTCCCTGGCCACCTGCGCCGCGCTGCGCGCCGCCCAGGATCGACGGGACGACGCGCGGGCCAGCTTCCTGTCCTGGATCCAGGCCGACGACCTGCTCGACCCGCCGCGCTGCCGGCCGGGCTCCGAGGAGCAGGTCGGCGAGCGGGTCAGCCTCTCCTACGACGCGGCGATGATGCTGATCCGGGCGGTGGAGAGCCTCGCCGCCCGGCTGCACCACGCCGATCCGCGGCAGCGCTGGGAGCCGAGGTCGGTCAACCCGGTCGCGGTACACGCGGAGGTGCTCCGGCAGAACGCCGGCCAGGGCTACCGGGGGGTGGCCGGGTTGATCCGGTTCACGCCCGACTCGGGGGAGCCGGTCGACAAGCGGCTCGCCCTGATGCGGGTGGAGCAGGTGCCTGACGTGGCCACGGCTCCGGTGGAGGTGTTCCGGTGTGGAGTGGCCGACACCTCCGGTCCGGCCGCCTGCGGCCCGGTGTGACCGGTCCGCCGGTGACACGTCCTCGTCGGACTGTCCGGGTGCCACAGGCGTCCGTTAGGGTTCCTGGGACCAGGCGGCCGTTGGCGTTGGGGGCAGAGGGTGGGCAGGCTCGCGTCGGCGTACGGGCAGGCGGTCAACTCCCACCGGGCGGCCCGGGCGCATCTGGACAATGCCCGCGGCGCTCTCGGCACGGCACCGAGCGCTGCCGCTGCGGCCGGCGTCGATGAGCTGGTGGCCCGCCTCGCCCGCCTCGGCGACGCGCTCGCCACTCCCGCCCCGGGCGCGACGCCGCTGACCGACGAGCCCGCCGCGGTCGCGGATCGGCGCGGCGTCCACTTCCGACGGCGGCTTCCCGGTGCTGGTCCCGCTCGGCGGCGGCCACCACCTGGCAGGTGGATACCGACGCCCGGGACCCGCAG
>NZ_JAEVHL010000349.1 GCF_016803395.1 Micromonospora tarensis
CCAGCAGGGTGTACGCGGACAGGTGCAGATGCCCGGCGTGGGGCACCGCGAGGGCCCGTTCGACGTGCCCGGCGCTCAGCCGCAGGTTCGCGCCCCGCTGACTGATCATGGTGCGCTCGTCGTCGTGGGCCAACACGATGACTGTGCCGGTCGGCAGCCCCTCGACGCGTTCGATCGCGCAGTCGACTCCGGCCCGGTCCAGCTCGGTGACCCGGTCCCGCCCCGCGTCGTCGGCACCGACGGCGCCGACGAGCGTGACGTCGACCCACTGCGCGGCGACCCAGGCGGCGGTGTTGGCCGCCTGGCCGCCGCCGCCGAGGCTGATCTCGGCACCGGTGTCGGAGCCGGCCGCGAGCGGCCCCGACAGCACGGCGACCACATCGGTGAGCACGTCCCCGACGACAACCACCCGGGCCGGTCGGGTCATGCCGGGGCGGTGGTGTCGCGGGCCGCCGCGGCGACCGCGATCCGCGCGGCCAGGTCGGCGTTGCGCAGGATGATCCGGACGTTCACCGCCAGGCTCGCCCCCTCGGTGGCCGAGTGGAAGTGCGCGAGCAGGTACGGGGTGACGGCCTTCCCGGTGATCCCGTCCCGGTCCAGCAGGGCCAGGCCGTCGGCGAGCGTCCGGTCGTGCAGCTCCGGGTCGAGCTGCTCGTCGATCGGCAGCGGATTGGCGATGAGCAGCCCGCCGGTGTGCACGGCGTGCCCGTCGCGGGCGGCGAGCACGGCGGCGACCTGCTCCGGCGAATCCACCGACCAGTCCAGGTCGAAGCCGGCGTCGGTGAGGTAGAAGCCGGGGAACCGTCGGGTGCGGTAACCGACCACGGCGACCCCGAGGGTCTCCAGGCGCTCCAGCGTGGCACCGACGTCGAGGATCGACTTGACCCCGGCGCAGACCACCGCGATCGGGGTCTGCGCGAGGGTGACCAGGTCCGCCGACTCGTCGAAGGTGTGCGCGGCCTCCCGGTGCACCCCGCCCAGGCCGCCGGTGGCGAACACCCCGATGCCGGTGGCGGCGGCCACCGCGCTGGTCGCGGCCACGGTGGTCGCGCCGTCCGCGCCGGTCGCGGCGGCCACCGCGAGGTCGCGGACCGAGAGCTTGGTCACCCCGTCGACAGTGGCCAGCCGGGTCAGCTGCGCGTCGTCCAGGCCAACGACCAGCTCGCCGCCGATCATGCCGATCGTCGCCGGAACGGCGCCGGCGTCCCGGACCGCCTGCTCGATCTCCCTGGCCACCCGCAGGTTCTCCGGCCGGGGCAGGCCGTGCGAGACGATTGTGCTCTCCAGGGCGACGACGGGTCGGCCGGCACGCAGGGCCTCGGCGACCTCGGTGCCACAACTGATGCGAAAGTCATTCACGCGGGCACCGTACGGGGTCCGGCCGCACCGGGCCTCAAGTGGACCCGGCCGTGATGACCTGCCAAACTTGACGGTCGGAGGTGCAGACGTGAGCACAGAGGTTCTCGAGCGTCCGGAGCTGAAGGACGCCGACACCGGTCCCGAGATGTTCCACTACGTCCGCAAGGAGAAGATCGCCGAGAGTGCCGTCATGGGCACCTTCGTCGTCGCCCTCTGCGGCGAGACCTTCCCGGTCACCAAGGCGGCCAAGCCGGGTTCGCCGGTCTGCCCCAAGTGCAAGGAGATCTACGACTCGTACCGCGAGTGAAGCTCGGCCGGCGCTTGGGGCGGCGACGTAGCCTGCGGCGGTGACCACCTCCACCGCCCTGCTCGTCGCCGACCTGACCGGGGTCGCGGTGTTCGCCGCCTCCGGGGCCTCGGCGGCGGTGGCCAAGCGGCTGGACCTGTTCGGCGTGGCGTTCGTCGGCTTCGTGGCCGCCCTCGGCGGTGGGATCTTCCGGGACCTGGTCATCGACGAGGTGCCGCCGCTGGCGTTCGCCGACTGGCGGTACGCGGCCACCGCCGCGACCACCGCGCTCGCCGTCTTCTGGCTGCACCCGCAGCTGGCCCGGCTGCGCACGACAGTCCTGGTGCTGGACGCGGCCGGGCTGGCGCTGTTCACAGTGACCGGCACGCTCAAGGCGCTCGACGCCCGGGTGCCGGCGGTCGGGGCCTGCCTGATCGGCATGCTCACCGCAATCGGCGGCGGGCTCGGCAGAGACCTGCTCACCGCGGAGATCCCGGTCGTCCTGCGCCGCGAGATCTACGCGCTGGCCGCACTGGCCGGCTCGGTCACCGTGGTGCTGCTGTACGTCACCGGGCAGGCCGAGCCCGCACCGCTCACCGTCGCCGCCGCGCTGGTCTTCGGGCTGCGCCTCATCGCGCTGCGTCGACGCTGGTCCGCGCCGGTGGCCACGCTCCGCCCACCGCGCACCGGTCGAGCCGATCCGCGCACCGATCGGGACTGGTGAGGCCGGCCGGACCGGGGCGGTGGATGTGACCAGCGTGGCGTCGCCTGGGCCGTGCGGCCCGCGCTGGTTATGCTGAGTCGGCCTTCGCGGCAGCTTCTGCGCGGAGGCGTTTTCATGGGCGGCGGATCCTCGTGGCCCTCGCCCGGGGTCCGCGTCGTGCGGTCGGAGAGGAGCTTCGCGTGGCAGCCCGGACGCCGGTGCTCGAGACGTTCCCGGCCCTGCGCGCCTGGCAGCGCAAGGCCTGGTGGAGTACCTGCGTCGGCGTAGCGAGGACTTCACAGCGGTCGCCACGCCGGGCGCTGGCAAGACCACCTTCGCCCTGCGGATCGCGGCCGAGCTGCTCGCTGACGGCACGGTGGAGGCGGTCACCGTGGTCGCGCCGACCGAGCACCTGAAGAACCAGTGGGCCGAAGCCGCGGCCCGGGTGGGGATCCAGCTCGACGCCGCGTTCCGCAACGCCGACCTGCACTCGGCGGCCGACTTCCACGGCGCGGTCGTCACCTACGCGCAGGTCGGGATGGCCCCGCAGGTGCACCGGCGGCGCACCATGACCCGACGCACCCTGGTCATCCTCGACGAGATCCACCACGCCGGCGACTCCCGGTCCTGGGGAGACGGGGTGAAGGCGGCCTTCGAACCGGCCGTACGCCGGCTGATGCTCACCGGTACGCCGTTCCGCTCCGACGACAACCCGATCCCGTTCGTCAGTTACGAGCGGGGCGGGGACGGACTGCTGCGTTCCCGCGCCGACTCGGTGTACGGCTACTCCGACGCGCTGCGCGACGGTGTCGTCCGGCCGGTGCTCTTCCTGGCCTACTCCGGTGAGACCCGCTGGCGGACCAACGCGGGAGAGGAGTTGGCGGCCCGCCTGGGCGAGCCGATGACCCAGGACCTGGTGGCGCAGGCCTGGCGTACCGCCCTGGACCCGGCCGGGGACTGGATGCCACAGGTGCTGCGCGCCGCCGACGCCCGACTCACCGTGCTGCGCAACGCCGGAATGGGCGACGCCGGTGGTCTGATCATCGCCACCGACCAGCAGACCGCCCGCTCGTACGCCAAGCTGATCGAGCAGGTGACCGGCGAGAAGGCCGCGGTGGTGCTCTCCGACGACCAGGGCGCGTCCGCCCGGATCGCGACGTTCGCGGCGTCCGACCAGCGTTGGCTGGTCGCGGTGCGGATGGTGTCCGAGGGGGTGGACATCCCGCGACTGGCGGTCGGGGTCTACGCCACCAGCGCCAGCACGCCGCTCTACTTCGCCCAGGCGATCGGCCGGTTCGTCCGGGCCCGGCGGCCGGGAGAGACCGCGTCGGTCTTCCTGCCCAGCGTGCCGCACCTGCTCGGGTTGGCCAGCGAGATGGAGACCGAGCGTGACCACGTGCTCGGCAAACCCAAGGAGTCCGACGGCTTCGACGACGACCTGCTGGAACGGGCGCAGCGCGACGACCAGGCCAGCGGGGAGTTGGAGAAGCGGTTCGCCGCGCTCTCCGCCACCGCCGAGCTGGACCAGGTGATCTTCGACGGCGCCTCGTTCGGCACCGCGGCCCAGGCCGGCACCCCGGAAGAGGAGGAGTACCTCGGGCTGCCCGGTCTGCTCACCGCCGACCAGGTCTCGCTGCTGCTGACCAAGCGGCAGGCCGCCCAGCTCGCCGCCCAGCGCCGTCGTACCGCCGAGCGGGCCGCTCAGCCGGCCGCTGCGCCCACCGCAGCGCCGCCGGCACCCATGAGCGCCGCTCAGCGCCGGGTGGCGCTCAGGCGCCAACTGAACGCTCTGGTGGCCGCCCGACACCACCGCACCGGGCAGCCGCACGGCAAGATCCATGCCGAGCTGCGTCGGCTCTGCGGTGGTCCGCCGAGCGCCCAGGCCACCATCGAGCAGCTTGAGGAACGCATCGCCACCGTGCAGACCCTCTAGACCCGCCCCCGGCCGCAGCCCGCTGACCGACTGGCCGATTGGCGGGCTGCGGCTGGCCCGTTGGCGGGCTGGCATGGCATCGCCACCGGGTAGCCCGCCCACCCCACCGGCACCATCCGGCGCACCTGAGCCCCCGGACTCGGCGCGGCTGGAGAGCGCGAACCGGGTGCAGGCCGCCTAAGCGGCGCTGACCAGCCTTGGCTGCGCCTTGGCGGCGTCACGCGCCCGTGTTTGCAGGGCGGTCTGTGTCCGTACTGGGTCTTGCTGTGGTCTGTGTCCGCACCCGCTGCTTGATCCACTCGGCTTCCTTGACAACGCGGTGTTCGCGGGAGGTGGAAAGCGCGACTTCCGTGATGATCGACTCGGGCCAGGGGGGAAGGTCGCGCGGGCGCCGGCAGAGCCGCCATGATCGACTCAGGTTTCCTGAAGTCGGGTGTCCGGCCGTCCGGGATACCCCAATTTCCAAGAACCCGAGTGGATCACCCGAGTTGCGGCCGAAACCGAGTGGATCACGGGGCGGGCCCTGGGCCGCGCCGAGGACGACCTGCCCGGGATGCCCGCGGATGCCTCTCCGCGGAGCGTCCGGGTCACAAGATCGTGCAATATCCAGCATGTAGTGGCCTCGGCGCGTCGGTAAGGCCACTACATCCTGGTTCGAGCACGATCTTGGCGCGGGGG
>NZ_JAEVHL010000350.1 GCF_016803395.1 Micromonospora tarensis
TGGCCGCCGAGCGCGCCGGTGCCGCCGGTGACCAGCACGGTCCCGGACGGCTGCCAGGGCGTCCGGGGGGCCGGGTCCGGGGGTGCTGGCACCAGGCGGCGCAGCAGGACGCCGTGCGGACGGATCGCCACCTGGTCCTCGGCGTCGCGGCCGGTCAGCACCGCGGCGAGCCGGGCGCCGGCCGGGGCGTCGATCTCGTCGGGCAGGTCGACCAGGCCGCCCCAGCGGTCGCCGTGTTCCAGGCCGATGACCCGGCCCAGGCCCCAGATCAGCGACTGGGCCGGCGCGTCGAGCGGGTCACCCGGGCCGGTGGATACCGCGGACCGGGTGGCCAGCCAGAGCGGGGCGTCGATCCCGGTGTCGCCGAGGGTCTGGGCGAGCGCCAGGGTGGCGGCCAGGCCGGTGGGCACGTCCGGGTGCGCGGGGTGTGGGCGCTCGTCGTACCCGAGCACTGACAGCACCCCGGCGAGCGGCCCGGCGGCGACGGCCTCGCGCAGCGGCCCGGCGAAATCGTCGCCGGCGGCCACGGCGAGGTGCCGGATGGTGGCGCCGTGCCGGGTCAGCGTCGGGGCGAGGTCGGGGTGCGGCGCGTCGGTCGGGGTGACGAGCAGCCAGGTGCCGCGCAGCGCGGCGTCCGGCGTGCTGGTCGGGTGCCAGGCGATCCGGTATTGCGCGGGTCCGCCGGTCGGCGCGGCCGCGGGCGTCTCCAGCCAGTGGCGGCGACGCTGGAACGGGTACGTGGGCAGCTCGACCCGGACCGGCTGGTGCGGCGCGTAGCGGGGGGCCCAGTCGACCGGCACGCCGGCGGTCCAGGCGCGGGCCAGCGCGGCGTCCAGGTCGCCCTGGTCCCGGCGCAGGGTGTGCAGGGCGAGGCCCAGCACGGGGTGTGGGCTGACCTCGATCAGCACGCCGGGCAGCGCGGCCACCGTGTCGGCGAACCGGACCGTCTCCCGCAGGTTGCGGTACCAGTACCCGGCGTTTAGTCCGGCGGTGTCGAACAACCCGCCGGTGACGGTGGAGTGGAACGGCACCCGCGACGCGCGCGGCGTGAGGTCTGCCAGTGCGGTCAGGATCTCGTCGCGGACCGCCTCGACGTGCGGTGAGTGCGACGCGTAGTCCACCGCCACCCGCCGGGCACGCGGCTCCGCCGCCAGGAACCGGTCCACCGCCTCCGCGTCGCCGGAGAGGATCGTGGAGTCCGGCCCGTTGATTGCCGCGACCGAGAGCTCACCCGGGTCCACGTCGACGAACGGCACCGACACCATTCCGCCCCGCCCGGCGATGGCCCGCAACGCCCGACTCCGCAACGCGACGATCCGCGCCGCGTCGTCCAACGACAGGGCACCCGCCACGTACGCCGCCGCGATCTCACCCTGCGAGTGACCGACGACGGCGGACGGCTCGACGCCGTAGGACCGCCACAGCGCGGCAAGGGACACCATGACCGCGAACAGGGCCGGCTGCACCACGTCCACCCGGTCCAGCGGGCCCGCCAACTCCTCGCGCAGGGACCAGCCGGTGTACGGGCGCAACGCCTCCGCGCACGCCTGCATCGAAGCGGCGAACACCGGCGAGGTGTCCCACAACTGAAGACCCATGCCGTCCACTGCGAACCCTGACCCGGGAAGACGAAGACCGGTCGCCGCCGCCGGTGCGGTGCCGTGGACCAGGCCCGGGTGCTCCCGGCCGGCGACGACGGCGGCCAGCGCGTCGTCGTCGGTGACGACCCGCACGGTGCGCGAACCCGGTCCGCGCCGCCAGCGCGGCGCCGACGTCGACCCGGCGGCTGCCGGTGACGGACCGCAATCGCACGGGCCTGGTCGCGCAGTGCCTCAGGTGAGTGTCCGGAGAGGATCCACGGCACGGCCGGCCCCGGCGCGGCGGGCGGCCCGCTGGCGGGCTCGACCTCCTCGACGACGACGTGGGCGTTGGTGCCGCTCACCCCGAACGACGACACGCCGGCCCGGCGCGGGCGGTCCCGCGCCGGCCACGGCTCGGCCCGCTCCAGCAGCGACACAGTGCCGGCGGACCAGTCCACGTGCGGGGTCGGCGCGTCCACGTGCAGCGTGCGCGGCAGCACGCCGTGCCGCATGGCGAGCACCATCTTGATCACCCCGGCGACGCCCGAGGCGGCCTGGGTGTGCCCGATGTTCGACTTCACCGACCCGAGCCGGAGCGGCTGCGCGCGCCGCTCGCCGTAGGCGGCAATCACCGCCTGCGCCTCGATCGGGTCACCGAGGGTGGTGCCGGTGCCGTGCGCCTCCACCGCGTCCACGTCCGACGGCGACAGCCCGGCCGCGTCCAGGGCGGCCCGGATCACCCGCTGCTGGGCCGTGCCGTTGGGCGCGCTCAGCCCGTTCGACGCGCCGTCCTGGTTGACCGCCGTGCCGCGCAGCACCGCCAGCACCGGGTGCCCGCGCCGCCGCGCGTCGCTCAGCCGCTCCACCAGCAGCACGCCGGCGCCCTCGGACCATCCGGTCCCGTCGGCGGCCGCCGCGAACGGCTTGCACCGTCCGTCGGCGGAGAGCCCGCCCTGGCGGCTGAACTCCACGAACGTCGTCGGGGTCGCCATCACCGCGACGCCGCCGGCCAGCGCCATCGTGCACTCGCCGCGCCGCAGTGACTCCACCGCCAGGTGCAGCGCCACCAGCGACGACGAGCAGGCGGTGTCCACCGTGACGGCCGGGCCCTGGAGGCCGAAGGTGTACGCGACCCGGCCGGACAGCACGCTGCCGGTGTTGCCGGTCAGCAGGTGCCCCTCGTAGCCCTCGGGCGCGGTGGCGAACCGCCCGGCGTAGTCGTGGTACATCGCCCCGGCGAACACGCCGACCTGCTGGCCGCGCAGTGCCCGCGGGTCGAGGCCGGCCCGCTCGAAGGCCTCCCACGAGATCTCCAGCAGCAGCCGTTGCTGCGGGTCCATCGCGGTCGCCTCGCGGGGGCTGATGCCGAAGAACTCGGCGTCGAAGTCGGCGGCGTCGTACAGGAAACCGCCGTGCCGGGTGTACGAGTGACCAACGCGCTCCGGGTCCGGGTCGTAGAGGCTTTCGTCCCAGCCGCGATCGGCGGGGAACACCGAGATGGCGTCGGTCTCCGTGGCGACGAGTCGCCACAGGTCCTCGGGCGAGCGCACGTCACCGGGGTAGCGGCAGCCCATCGCGACGATGGCGATCGGCTCGTCGGCGGCCGGGACGGTGGTGGGGGCGGCGACGACGGCAGCCGCCTTCCCGGCGAGCAGGTCGTCGAGGTGACTGGCGAGCGCGGTCACCGTGGGGTGGTCGAACACCAGCGTCGCGGGCAGCCGCCGGCCGACGGCGGCGGCGAGCTGGTTGCGCAGTTCCAGGGCGGTGAGCGACTCGAAGCCGAGCGCCTTGAACGGGCGCTCCTCGTCGATCGGATGCTCGGCGGGGTGGCCGAGGACGGTGGCGACGGCCCGCCGGACGACGTCCCGCAGGGCGTCGCGGCGTTCGGTGGCGGGCAGCTGGCGCAGTGGCCGGCTCGGCCGGGACGCGGCGGCTCGTTCGAGGTGCGCCGGTACGGCCACCGCGATGTCCAGCGCGCAGGCCCGGTCGAGCAGGTCGAGGCCCTGCTCGGTGCTGAGCGGCAGCAGACGGTTGCGGGCCAGCCGCCGCCTGTCGACCTCGCTCAGGTCGCTGGTCATGCCGCTGCGCTCGGCCCACAGGCCCCAGGCGAGGGAGAGCGCGGGCCGGCCGGCGGCACGCCGGTGCTGGGCCAGGGCGTCGAGGAAGGTGTTCGCCGCCGCGTACCCGGCCTGGCCCGGGCCGCCGGTGATGCCGAGCACCGAGGAGAAGAGCCAGAACGCCCGCAGGTCCGCGTCGGCGGTCAGCTCGTGCAGGTGGACCGCCGCGTCGAGCTTGGGCCGTAGCACCGCCGCGACCCGCTCCGGGGTGAGCGACCCGAGCACCCCGTCGTCGAGGACACCGGCCAGGTGCACGACAGCGGTCAGCGGGCGGTCGGCCGGGATGGTGGCCAGGGCCGCGGCGAGAGCGGCCCGGTCGCTCACGTCACAACCGGCGAACCGGACGTCCGCGCCGAGCGCGCCCAGCTCACCGGCCAGGTCGGCGGCGAACCCGCGACGGCTGAGCAGCAGCAGGTGGCGGACCCCACGGGTGGTCACCAGGTGCCGGGCGACCAGCCGGCCGAGGGTGCCGGTCGCCCCGGTGATCAGGACGGTGCCGTCCGGATCGAGTGGGGGCGGCGTGGCGGCCACCGGCGGCGTGGCCGCGACGAGCCGGGGGGCGTACGCCTTTCCGTTCCGGACGGCGATCTGCGGCTCCCCGGGCGGCAGCGCGGCCGGCAGGTCCGCGCCGGGTTCCAGGTCGAGCAGCACGAACCGGTCCGGGTTCTCGCTCTGCGCGGACCGGATCAGGCCCCACACTCCGGCGGTGGCCAGGCCGGGCACCGCGTCCGTGTCGGTGACGGCGACCGCTCCGCGGGTGACGAGCACCAGCGGTCCGCGGTCGACGCCCAGGCGCTCCTGCGCCAGGCGCAGCGCCGTCCCGGTGGCGGCGTGGGCGGCGGCGGTGAGGTCCGCGCCGGCCGGCGGGTCGACCGCGACGAACTCCATTCCGGGTACGCCGTCCGACGGTGGCGGCAGCTCGGTCCACTCGATCCGGTGCAGCGTGTTCGGGGCCGCGCCGAGCTGGGCGGCGGTGACCGGGCGGGCGCGCATCGCCGCGACGGTCAGCACCGGGTCGCCGGCAACGTCGTAGGCCGCCAGGGCCACCGTGTCCGGCCCGGCCGGCGTGACGCGTACCCGCAGGCCGCCGGTGGGTGTCGCCGCGTGCCGGGTCACGCCGGTCCAGGCGAACGGCAGCCAGGTGCCGCCGGCCGGCGCGAACGGGCCGAGACCGAGCGCGTGCAGGGCGCCGTCGAGCAG
>NZ_JAEVHL010000351.1 GCF_016803395.1 Micromonospora tarensis
GGCGGGCGGCGACGGCGGCCGGTCGGCGGCGCGCAGGGCGGTCGGCGCGGGTATCCGGCGCATCGAGTCGGCGGCGGGCGGAACGGGACCGCCTGATCAAGCGCCACGGTGACCCGGCGCGGCGGCCGTGGATCTACCTGATCGTCGCGACGGGGGACATCTACGAGGACATTCCGCAGGCGCAGGCGGCGGCGCGGGCCGGCGCGGACGTGATCGCGGTGATCCGCTCCACCGGGCAGTCGTTGCTGGACTACGTGCCGGAGGGCGCGACCCGGGAGGGGTTCGCCGGCACGTACGCCACGCAGGAGAACTTCCGGCTGATGCGCGCGGCGTTGGACGAGTCGTCGCGGGAGGTGGGCCGCTACGTGCGGTTGACCAACTACGCGTCGGGGCTGTGCATGCCGGAGATGGCGGCCCTGGCCGGGTTGGAACGCCTCGACATGATGTTGAACGACTCGATGTACGGGATTCTGTTCCGTGACATCAACCCGGTGCGGACCTTCGTCGACCAGCGGTTCTCCCGGCAGGTGCACGCCCGCGCGGGGATCATCATCAACACCGGTGAGGACAACTACCTGACCACCGCCGACGCTGTCGACGAGGCGCACACGGTGACGGTGTCGCAGCTGCTCAACGAGTTCTTCGCGCACGAGGCCGGGTTGGCGGACTGGCAGTTGGGCCTGGGGCACGCGTTCGAGATCAACCCGGAGGTGCCGGAGTCGTTCCGGTTGGAGCTGGCGCACGCCCTGCTGGCCCGGGAGTTGTTCCCCGACGCGCCGTTGAAGTGGATGCCGCCGACGAAGCACATGACCGGTGACGTGTTCCGGGGCAACCTGCTCGACGGGTTCTTCAACCTGGCCGGCGCGCTGACCGGTCAGGGCATCCTGCTGGTGGGGATGATGACCGAGGCGGTGGTGACGCCGTGGCTGTCCGACCGCGACATCGCGTTGCAGAACGTGCGGTACGTCCTCGGCGCGGCCGGTGGGCTGCACGAGGACCTCGTGCCGGCGGCGGGCGGGTTCATCCGCCGTCGCGCCAACCAGGTCCTCGGTGAGGCGCTGGACCTGCTGGAGCGCATCGGGGAGCAGACGCTGCTCACGGCGATCGCCGAGGGCACCTTCGGGATCATGAAGCGGCCCGCGGACCGGGGCAAGGGCCTCGACGGGGTCGCCGCGCACGAGGCGGACTACTGCAACCCGGCCACCGACATCCTGGAGGCGGGGCGTGAGTAAGCAGATTGTGCGCCCGTACGGGGACACCACCGGCGACGGGATGGTGCAGGTGTCGTTCACCCTGCCGGTGCCGCACGACAAGCGGGCCGAGGGCGCGGCGGTGCAGTTGGCCAACAAGATGGGCATGGACCCGGCGATGGTGGTGCACGCCAAGGCGATGGGTGACGGGTTCACCTTCTTCGTCGTGTACGGGCGGGTGAACCACCTGGTGGACCTCGACGCGGTGCGGGTGGTGGAGCGGGACTTCGCGCTGCTGTCGGCCAAGGAGGTCAACACGGTGGTCAAGCAGCGGCTGCGGCGCAAGCTGTCGGTGGTCGGGGCGTGCATCGGCACCGACGCGCACACCGTGGGCATCGACGCGATCCTCAACGTCAAGGGCATCGCGGGGGAGAAGGGCCTGGAGTACTACCGGGAGTTGAAGGTCACCAACATGGGCGCGCAGGTCAGCGTGCCGGAGTTGGTGGAGACCGCCCGGGCGGAGAAGGCCGACGCGGTGCTGGTGTCGCAGGTGGTCACCCAACGCGACGCGCACCTGCACAACACCCGGGAGATGTCGGCGGCGTTCCGGGAGGCGATGCCGGCGGGGCGGCGGCCGCTGCTGATCGTCGGCGGGCCCCGCTTCGACGAGTCGATGACCGACGAGTTGGGCGTGGACCGGATCTTCGGTCGGGGCACCACCCCCGGCGAGGTGGCCAGCTACCTGGTGCACGCCCTGATCACGCAACGGAAGGCGATGGCATGACCGACGCACGGCTCGGGTTGACGGTGACGCACCGGCGGTATGTGCCGTACGCGCACGCCCACTACGCCGGCAACCTCGTCGACGGGGCGTACGCCCTCGGGTTGTTCGGCGACGTCGCCACGGAGGTGTGTATCCGCACCGACGGCGACGAGGGCCTGTTCGCCGGGTACTCCGACGTGCGGTTCCACGCCCCCATCCACGCCGGGGACGTGGTGCAGGTGACCGGGCAGGTGTCGCGGGTGGGCACCCGTAGCCGCACCCTGGAGTTGAGCTGCGCGGTGGTGTGCCGGGGTCGCCCGGACCGCTCCGCGTCCGCCGCCGAGGTCCTGGATCCGCCGATCGTGGCGGTCACCGCGACCGGCACCGTGGTCGTTCCCGCCGCGTCGTGACCCTGGCGGTCTGCGCGGACGTCGGCTCCACGTACACCAAGGTCGCGGTGGTGGACCTGGCCGCCGGTGTTCTGGTCGGCGCGGCGGCGGCGCCCACCACGGTGGGCAGCGACGTGCTGCGCGGCCTGGACGCCGCGGTCGCGGCGGCCACCGCCGGGCTCCGAGTGCGGGACGTGCCGTGGTACGTGTGCTCGTCCGCCGGTGGCGGGTTGCGGTTGGCGGTGATCGGCTACGAGCCGCTGGTCACCGCGCAGGCCGGCCGGCGGGTCGGGTTGTCCGCCGGCGCGCACGTGGTGCACGTTGCCGCGGGCCGGCTGGGCGCGGCGGACCTGACCGCGTTGCGGGCGGCCCGACCGGACGTGGTGTTGCTGGTCGGCGGCACCGACGGCGGTGACGCCGACACGGTCACCCACAACGCCACCCGGCTGGCGCGGGCCCGCTGGCGGGTGCCGGTGGTGTACGCGGGCAACGGTGACGCCCGGGTGGGCCTGACCGGGTTGCTGGCGGCCGCCGGGGTGCCGGTGACGGGGGCGGAGAACGTGCTGCCGCGCATCGGGGTGCTCGCGCCGGCGTCGGCGCGGGCCGCGATCCGCGCGGTGTTCCTGCGCCACGTCATCGGTGGCAAGCGACTGTCCCGGGGCACCCGGTTCGCGCGGCTGGTCCGGGCGGCCACCCCGGACGCGGTGCTCACCGGAGTGGAGGTGCTCGCCGACACCCTCGGCGGTGACCTCGCCGTGGTCGACGTGGGTGGCGCCACCACCGACGTGTACTCGGTGCTCACCCCGGACGAGCGGGCCACCGGGCCGGGTCGGGAGGTCGCCGGCACCCTGTGGCGGGCCCGCACCGTGGAGGGTGACCTGGGGATGCGGTGGAGCGCCCCCGGGGTGCTCCGCGCGGCCGTCGAGGAACGGCTGCTCACCGCCGGTGAGGCAGAGGATCTGGCGGGTGCCGCCCGGCGGCGGGCCGCCGACCCGGCGTTCCTGGCCGCCGACGACGTCGAACGGGCCGCGGACCAGCACATCGCCACCCTGGCGGCGACGGTGGCGGTGCGCCGGCACGCCCGGGGGGGCCGGCACCGGTGAGCGGGGCCGGGCGGGACCTGCGCGACGTGCGGCTGATGGTGGGCTCCGGTGGGGTGCTGCGGCACGCGCCGGTCGACGTGTCCGGGCAGGTGCTGGCGGCGGTTCTCGCCGACCACGCCGGCGGGTGGGCGGTGCCGCGGGCCGCCGCGTCGGTCGTCGACGCCGACTATGTGCTGGCCGCCGGGGGGTTGCTCGCCGAGGAGCACCGGGGTGCCGCGCAGGCGTTGCTGCGTCACCATCTGCGCACGCATTGAGACTCGCGACCCGACACGCCGTGTCGCAACACACGACAGGCCGGGTGTGGGTTGACAACGGACGGGGGTCGGCACGTACCGTCTTTGAGTCCTACCACGGGAAGCGGCTGTTGTTCGCTTCGTCCCTTCGTCCGCTGGCCGAGCGACATGTTTCAGCGTCATCGTCGCGGCGGCCAGGTCCAGCGGGCGGGGGTCGGCGGGGCGGCGCGAACCGGCCGCGGTTACCGGTGTACGGGCAGGGTGAGGTGCACGGCCAGTAGACAACGGCCCGGCGGGGGCAGCCAGTCCGCGTCCGGTCGGTCCGAAGGTCGTCGTGCCCCATCCTCGCCACACCGGCCGGGAAGGGCCTGGGAGCATCGGGGCGCGGCGTCAGCCGCGCCCCGATTTCATCTCCGCCGGGCGGTTCCTGCCCGCCGGCCCGACGCGGCCGGTGAGCCCGCCAGCCAGGTAACCTTCGCCCCGTGATCGAGGTGAAGCGGTGACGACCCTGGACCGGGATGAGACGCGCACCCCGGCGGTGCCGCCCCGGCCGGTGGTGACCGGCCGGCCGCTGCCGCTGCGGGTCGCCCGTGCCGCTGGCCGTGGCCGCCGGGCTGGCCCTGCTGGTGGCGTTCCCGCCGTACGGGGTGTGGCCGCTCGCGCCCGTCGGGGTGGCGTTGCTGGCCGCCGCCGCGCACCGACGGCGGTTGCGCGCCGGCGCCGGCCTGGGCTTCCTGACCGGGGTGGCGTTCTTCGCCCCGCTGCTGGCCTGGACGAACCTGCACACCGGTTACCTGCCGTGGGTGCTGCTGTCGCTGCTGCAGGCCGGTTATCTGGCGCTGCTGGGCGCGGCCACCGCCTGGGTGTCACCGCTGGCCGACCGGGATCGGTGGGCGTGGCCGGCGGTGACCGGGCTGCTGTGGGTGGGGCAGGAGGCGCTGCGCGACCGCACCCCGTTCGGCGGGTTCCCCTGGGGGCGGTTGGCGTTCAGCCAGGACGACTCCCCGCTGCTGCGCCTGGCGGCGCTGGGCGGCGCGCCGCTGGTGAGCTTCGCGGTGGCGCTCGTCGGTGGGCTGCTGGTCGCCGCCGCCTGGCGGGGCTGGGTCACCGCCCAGCAGCGCCGCACCCCGCAGGACAGCCCGGTGGCCGCTGACCACCCGCGGGACGCCACAACGGTCCTGGAGGGCCCGCTGGCTGCCACGTCAGGCCTCGGCGGCCG
>NZ_JAEVHL010000352.1 GCF_016803395.1 Micromonospora tarensis
GTTCCTGGGAAATCGGGGGATCCCGGGTCGTGGGTTGCCCGGTTTCCAGGAACCCGAGTTGACCATGGCCGCCAGGGCGGTGGGGAGGCGGTCGCCTGGCGATCTGAAGCGGTTGGGGTGCGGTCAGGGGGTGGGGAGGTGTCGCAGGCTGCGGAGCTTGCGCCACAGGTCGGCGTCGCATCGGCCGGCGTGGTCGGCGAAGGCGGCTGGGCTGAGGTGGATCGACTCGGTCAGGTTGAGGTAGCTGTCGTGCTCCGCTCCGGGGTCCCAGTCCCGGGTGGGAATCCGCACGTGGTCGTCCCGGTCGCTCTTGTCCTGACTGGTGATCTTCAGGACGTCGGCGCCCTGGGAGTCGGCGCGCAGCACCAGACAGGGACGCACCTTCGAGCCACTGCCATCGGCGTACGGCACGTCGGCCCACCAGATCTCACCGGGCTCCGGGCTGCCGTCGGGTCGGTGGGCGTCGCGTGAGCGGGGCCGTCCGGTGGCCGATCGGCGGCACGGGGTCGTGGCGGGGTGGGGCGACGGTCACCGGTGCTGCCGCGATCCGGCCGGGTGCCCGGACGCCGGCTGTCCGGACGCCGGTCGGTCATCCGGTGCCGCCAACTCGCCCACGCCCAGCCGGCGGCCACCGTCAGCAGGATCGCCACGGCCCAGAGCAGCTCCTCGGGCATCCGTACCTCCGCCTCCCGGCGACCCACGGGCCGCCATCGTGCGGCGATCCTCGCACGTCGCGGCCCGTGTCGCCCGCCAACCGCACCGTGGCGCCGCCACCGCCCGGGACGCTCGCCAACCCGGTGATCAGTCGATGGGGGGTAGCTGGGTCGGCCCGTCCACGACGACGCCCATCGAGTGAGCACGGAACGGGGCTGAGGGCGACGTCGCTTCCGGCGCGGGCGGACAACGGATTGTCCCACCGGCCCGATACGGTGCCCGAGTAGCGTGATCAGGGAGGTCGCAGGCGTGTCCGAAGGTGGCGGTGTGTCCGAGGAGCAGATCGGTCAGCAGGTCAGCCCGGCGCAGGAGGCGGCGGCCGGGGCCGAGCCGACGCCGCAGGCTCGGGAGCGGCACGCCACGCTCAGCCAGGAGCTGACCGAGCACCAGTACCGCTACTACGTGTTGGACGCGCCGATCATCGCGGACGCCGAGTTCGACCGGCAACTGCGCGAGTTGGAGGCTCTGGAGGCGGAGTTCCCGGCGCTACGGACGCCCGACTCGCCGACCCAACGGGTGGGCGGCACGTTCTCCACCGACTTCACCCCGGTCACCCATGCCGAACGGATGCTCTCGCTCGACAACGCCTTCGCCGACGAGGAGTTGTCGGCGTGGGCCGAGCGGGTCGAACGGGACGCGGGCGGCCCGGTGCCCTACCTGTGCGAGCTGAAGGTCGACGGGTTGGCGATCAATCTGACCTACGAGAAGGGCCGGCTGGTCCGGGCCGCCACCCGGGGCGACGGGCGCACCGGGGAGGACGTCACCGCCAACGTGCGCAGCATCCGGGACGTGCCCGGTCAGCTCACCGCATCCGCCGAGTTCCCGGACATTCCCGAGCTGGTGGAGGTCCGGGGCGAGATCTACTTCCCGGTCGCCGCGTTCGCCGACCTCAACGCGGGCCTCGTGGAGCAGGGCAAGGCGCCCTTCGCCAACCCGCGCAACGCCGCCGCGGGCAGCCTCCGGCAGAAGGACCCACGGGTCACCGCCTCCCGGCCGCTGCGGCTGGTGGTGCACGGCATCGGCGCCCGCCGTGGGTTCCAGCCCACCGCCCAGTCCGAGTCGTACGCGGCGCTGCGCGCCTGGGGGCTGCCGACGAGTGACCGCTGGCGGGTGGTGCCCGACCTGGCCGGCGTGGCGGAATACATCGCCTACTACGCCGAGCACCGGCACGACGTCGAGCACGAGATCGACGGTGTGGTGGTCAAGGTCGACCCGGTCTCGATCCAGGGCCGGCTCGGGTCGACCAGCCGCGCCCCGCGCTGGGCGATCGCCTTCAAGTACCCGCCGGAGGAGGTCACCACCAAGCTGCTCGACATCGACGTCAACGTGGGGCGGACCGGCCGGGTCACCCCGTTCGCCGTGCTCGAGCCGGTGCGCGTGGCCGGCTCCACCGTCGCGCTCGCCACCCTGCACAACGCCCGCGAGGTGGAGCGCAAGGGGGTGCTGATCGGCGACACGGTGGTGCTGCGCAAGGCCGGCGACGTGATCCCCGAGGTGCTCGGCCCGGTGGTCGACCTGCGGCCCGCCGACGCCCGGCCGTTCGTCATGCCGACCAGTTGCCCCGCCTGCGGCACCCCGCTCGCGCCGTCCAAGGAGGGCGACGTCGACATCCGTTGCCCCAACACCCGTAGCTGTCCGGCCCAGTTGCGCGAGCGGGTCTTCCACCTCGCCGGCCGGGGCGGGTTCGACATCGAGGTGCTCGGCTACAAGGGCGCGGCGGCCCTGCTCGACGCGGAGATCATCACCGACGAGGGCGACCTCTTCCAGCTCGACGCCGAGCAGTTGTCCCGGTCTCCGTTCTTCGTCAACAAGGACGGCACCCTGGGCAGCAACGCGGTCAAGTTGCTGGACAATCTGGCGGTCGCCCGGGAACGGGACCTGTGGCGGGTGCTGGTGGCGCTCTCCATCCGGCATGTCGGCCCGACCGCGGCGCAGGCGCTCGCCCGGCACTTCCGCTCGATGGACGCCATCGACGCGGCCACCGAGGAGGAGCTGTCCTCGGTCGACGGGGTCGGCCCGACCATCGCGGCCAGCATCCGGGAGTGGTTCGCGGTGGACTGGCATCGCGAGGTGGTCCGCAAGTGGGCCGAGGCCGGCGTCCGGATGGCCGAGGAGGCGGTCGACGAGGGGCCACGTCCGTTGGAGGGGCTGACGGTGGTGGTGACCGGCACGCTCGCCGGCTTCTCCCGGGATCAGGCCGCCGAGGCCGTGCAGAGCCGGGGCGGCAAGGTCAGCGGGTCGGTCTCCAAGAAGACCAGCTTCGTGGTGGTGGGGGACAACCCCGGGTCCAAGGCTGACAAGGCGGCCAGTCTGAAGGTTCCGGTCCTCGACGAGGACGGGTTCCGGCTGCTGCTGGACGCCGGTCCGGACGCCGCCCGGGGCGTCGCTCAGCTGGGCGGCTGACCCCTCGCCCGTTGGTCGGCGCGGCCACCGGGTCGCGTATACCAACTTAATTACGACTACGACCGATTCGTGACTGTCATACCGGGAAACTGGGGGCCGAGGGCGTTTCATTAGGTCACGGCGTGCGCACCGGCACGCTGAACGGTCGGTCGGGAGGTGTGGTGGAGGTCGCCGACCCACGCAACTCACTTCCGGCGGGCCGGGTAGCGCCGTTCGCCGCCTTCGTCGGCGGCATCCTGGTGGTCGCCGCGCTGACCGCCGCCGTTCCACTCGCGACGCTCCCCGGCGAGGTGTCCCGGCTGCCGCTGGCGTTCTGGACGATGGCAGTGCTCGCCGTCGTCTGCGACGCGCGCCCGTTCGTCCCCCCGGGGCGCCGACAGACGTCCGCGGTGTTCCCGTCCACCTGCTTCACCTTCGCGATCCTGCTCGGCTGGGGTCTCGGCCCGGCGGCGGTGGTGCAGGCGGTGGGGGTCGTCGTCTCGGGTTGGCGGATGCGGCACGCCGCCTGGCGCACGGCGTTCAACGTCGGTCAGTACGCGTGTGCCCTCGCCGCCTACGGGGTGATCCAGCTCGGCTCGGGCACCATCTTCTCCGGCGGGCGGTTGCACTGGACCGACGTGGCTGCCGTCGGTGGTGCCACAGTGGCCTGGTTCGTCGTCAACTACGGGTTGGTCAGCTGGGCGGTGCGGCTGCGTTTCGGGGACCGCTGGTGGCCCACCCTCCGCCAGGGTCTCGGCTTCGAACTGCTCTCCACCGGTTCACTGCTCCTGCTGGCCCCGGTGCTGGTCGCCGCCGCGCGGGTCAGCGCGGCGCTGATCCCGCTGGTGCTGGTGCCGCTCTTCGCCGTCTACCGGATGGCCCGGTTGACCGTCGAACAGCAGCACCTCGCCGCGGCCGACCCGCTGACCGGTCTGCCCAACCGCAAAGCCCTGTTGGTCGAGGTGGCGGAGCAGGTGCACCTGCACGCCGAGCGGACCGCCCGCGGCGAACCGGACGGGCAGTTGGCGCTGTTGCTGATCGACCTGGACCGCTTCAAGAACGTCAACGACGCGCTGGGGCACGCCGTGGGCGACCGACTGCTGGTCGAGGTCAGCGCTCGACTCACCGACGTGCAGCCCCGACCCCAGATGATCGCCCGGCTCGGCGGCGACGAGTTCGCCATCGTGATGACCGGCCTGACCGACGTCGGTCAGGCGCGGGAGATGGCCGACCAGGTGGTCCAGGCGTTGGCGGAGCCGGTGCCGATCGACGGGTTGCCGTTGGACGTGGGCGGCTCGATCGGGATCGCCCTCTTCCCCGAGCACGGCGAGGACTTCGCCACCCTGATGCGCCACGCCGATGTCGCCATGTACGACGCCAAGCACCGCAACGACACGGTGGCCGTCTACGCCCCCGAGTCCGATCACAACTCCGCCGAGCGACTCGCCCTCCTCGCCGACCTGCGTCGGGTGCTCGAACACACCCCGTCGGCCGACAACCCGTCAGGTGCCGAGGCTGTTGGCCGGGCCGACCGGCCGTTCGATGCCGAACTGGCGGGTCAGGGGCACGACGAGGGCGCGGCTGAGCAGGGCGGCGAACCCGGCCGGCACGGTGTGCCGAGTGACGCGGAGCGGACTGTCGACGTACCTCTCAAGGCGGCGGGGGTGCGTGGCGTGACGGCGCGGCGCGTGCCCACCGCCACCGCGGCCGAGGCCGGGCTGCCCGCGGGCCCGGCGGCGGTCGGCAGCACCCGCTCGG
>NZ_JAEVHL010000353.1 GCF_016803395.1 Micromonospora tarensis
GCCCGTCGGCCACCGGCTCGGCGTCCAGGGTCACCGGCAGCCCGGCCCGGCGTGCCGCGTCCACCATCGCGTCCAGGCCGGTCAGGTCCGGTTGTGGCGCGGTAGGCGCTCCGGTCGCCTCGCTGCGTAGCACCCCCAGCAGCCGCCGCATGTCGGTGAGCGCGTCGCGGGCCGAGGCGGCGATGGCGACGAACTCCTCGGCCGCCGGCGTCGGCACGTCCGTCAGCCGGTACGGGGCGGTCTCCGCCTGCACCGCGATCAGTGACATGTGGTGGGCCACCACGTCGTGCAGTTCCCGGGCGATCCGGGTGCGTTCCTCAAGCACCGCGCGGCGCTCCTGCTCCCGCTCGCTCAGCTCGGTCTGGGCGGCCAGCGCCCGCCGGGACAGCCGGTTGCGGCGGATCAGGTCGCCGACGATCGCCAGCGCGCCGAGCAGCAGCAGGACGGGCGCCCGGTTGGCGGGGTGCACCGAGCTGAGCACCGGCACCGTGGTGATCAGCACCACCCAGGCCAGCACCGGTCGGTCGACCCGTGCGACGACCACCGCGACCACCGCGACCGACCCGAGCGCCAGTGGTGGGGTCCACGGCCAGGACCGGTCGGCCGGCGCGTTGAACGTGCAGATCAGCAGGGCCAGCACGGTCAGCCGCCAGGCCAGCAGCGGACGCCGGGGCAGCGCCAGCAGCGGCGCCACCGTCATCGCCGCGAACAGCACCGCGACCGGCAGCGGCAGACCCCACTCGCTCTCCACGGTCAGCGTGATCAGGAAGATGGCGAGGGCGGCGAGCAGGCCGACCGGGGCGGCGTACGGGGCCAGCCGGGGCCACCGGTTCGCCAGCGGTCGTTCGACCGGAGCGTCCGCGCCCAGCACTGTCTGCCACACTGCCCGCCGGGCCGCGGCGATCGGTTGCCGGTTCACCACCGGGAGGCTACGGGCCGACCCCGCCACGGGGCGTGCCACCAGGGTTTGATTCCCGTGTCGTACCCCGGTGTGACACGACTCCCGTTAGCGCTTACCTGCCGGTAGCGCCTAGGCTCCGACGCGTCTGTGCTGACCATTCGCAAGGGGGAACCGTGGCCCGTACCGTGCTGGTGACCGGGGGTAACCGGGGGATCGGCCTGGCCATCGCGCAGGCCTTCGCCAAGCAGGGCGACCGGGTGGCGGTCACCCACCGCAGCGGCGAGGCCCCGGACGGGTTGTTCGGGGTACGCGCCGACGTCACCGACACCGAGTCGATCGACGCGGCGTTCACCGCCGTCGAGGCCGAGCTGGGGCCGGTCGAGGTGCTTGTCGCCAACGCCGGCATGACCGCCGACACGCTGCTGCTGCGGATGACCGAGGAGCAGTTCACCGGGGTGCTGGACACCAACCTCACCGGCGCGTTCCGGGTCGCCAAGCGGGCCTCCGGCAAGATGCTCCGCGCCAAGTGGGGCCGCATGATCTTCATCTCCTCGGTGGTCGGTCTCGCCGGCGGCGCCGGGCAGGTCAACTACGCCGCCAGCAAGGCCGGTCTGGTCGGCGTCGCCCGCTCGATCACCCGGGAGCTGGGCAGCCGCAACATCACCGCGAACGTGGTGGCGCCCGGCTTCATCGACACGGACATGACCGCCGGCCTGTCCGAGGACCGCAAGGCGGAGATCCGCAAGTCGATCCCGGCCGGCCGGATGGCGAGCCCGGACGAGGTCGCCGGGGTGGTCACCTGGCTGGCCTCCGACAGCGCCGGGTACGTCTCCGGCGCGGTGATCCCGGTCGACGGTGGCCTCGGCATGGGCCACTGATCCTTATCTACCTACGGAGGAACTCCCGGATGTCCGGACTGCTCGCCGGTAAGCGGCTGCTCGTCACCGGTGTCATCACCGACGCCTCGATCGCCTTCTCGGTGGCCAAGCTCGCCCAGGAGAACGGCGCGCAGGTCGTGCTCACCGGCTTCGGCCGGCTGTCCCTGGTCGAGCGGATCGCCAAGCGCCTGCCCGAGCCGGCTCCGGTGATCGAGGTGGACGTAACCAACGCGGAGCACCTGGCCAGCCTCGCGGACCGGGTCCGCGAGCACGTCGACGGCCTCGACGGTGTGGTGCACTCGATCGGCTTCGCCCCGCAGAGCTGCCTCGGTGGCGGCTTCCTCGACGCACCGTGGGAGGACGTGGCGACCGCCCTGCACGTCTCCACCTTCTCGTACAAGTCACTGGCCATGGCGGCGCTGCCGCTGATGTCTCCGGGCGGCGCGGTGGTCGGCCTGACCTTCGACGCGACCAAGGCGTGGCCGGTCTACGACTGGATGGGCGTGGCCAAGGCCGGCCTGGAGTCGGCGTCCCGCTACCTGGCGATGCACCTGGGCAAGCAGGGCATCCGCAGCAACCTGGTCGCCGCCGGGCCGCTGCGCACCATCGCCGCGAAGTCGATCCCCGGCTTCGACCAGTTCGAGGACGCCTGGGCCGAGCGGGCGCCGCTGGGCTGGAGCCTCACCGACCAGGAGCCCGCCGCGCGGGCCTGCCTGGCGCTGCTCTCCGACTGGTTCCCGGCCACCACCGGCGAGATCGTGCACGTCGACGGCGGCTACCACGCCATCGGTTCCTGACCCCGCACCGCGACGCTCCCTGGTCGCCGTTCGCGTGATCCACGCGTCCGGGCCAGGGGGCGTCGCCGGGACGTCCGGGCCGAGGGGCAAGAATGACCCCATGTCGTACGACGCGGTGGTGCTGGTGTCCTTCGGCGGGCCGGAGCGGCCCGAGGACGTGATGCCGTTCCTGCAGAACGTGACCCGCGGCCGGGGTGTGCCGCCCGAGCGGCTGGCCGAGGTCGCCGAGCACTACCAGCACTTCGGTGGGGTGTCCCCGATCAACCAGCAGTGCCGCGACCTGCTGGCCGCCGTTCGCGCCGACTTCGCCGCGCACGGCCTCGACCTGCCGATCTACTGGGGCAACCGCAACTGGGACCCGATGCTCGCCGACACCGTGACGCGGATGCGCGACGACGGGGTGACCCGGGCGTTGGCCTTCGTCACCAGCGCGTACGGCGGCTACTCGTCCTGTCGGCAGTACCAGGAGGACATCGCCGCCGCGCGGGCCGCGGTCGGCGCGGACGCCCCAGTGATCGAGAAGCTGCGCCAGTTCTGGGACCACCCCGGCTTCGTCGAGCCGCACGTCGACGCGGTCCGGGCGGCAGTGGGTCAACTCGACCCGGCCCAACGGGACACCACCCGGCTGGTCTTCACCGCGCACTCCATCCCCAGCTCGATGGCGGCCAACGCCGGCCCGCACGGCGGACGGTACGAGGCGCAGCTGCACGAGACCGCCCGGCTCGTGGCCGCTGCCGCCGCCCCGGATCTGGCGTACGACCTGGTCTGGCAGAGCCGCTCCGGCCCGCCGCAGGTGCCGTGGCTGGAACCGGACATCAACGACCACCTGGCCACCCTCGCGCGCGGTGGCACCACCGCTGTGGTGGTCAGCCCGATCGGGTTCGTCTCCGACCACCTGGAGGTGGTGTGGGACCTGGACACCGAGGCGCTGGAGACGGCCAAGCAGCTCGGCCTCGGCTTCGTCCGGGCCGCCACCCCGGGCATCGATCCGCGGTTCGTGGCCATGGTGCGTGAGCTGGTCACCGAGCGGACCGACCCGGACGGCGCGCAGCTCCGCCGCCGGCTGGGCGAGCTGCCGATGTGGGACACCTGCCCGACCGTCTGCTGTGTGCCGACCCGTCGACCGACGCCCGCTGGGGGAACCGATGCATGACCGCAAGCCGGTGCAGAGTTGGCTCACCGACATGGACGGTGTGCTGGTGCACGAGGGCCAGCCGGTGCCCGGCGCGCCGGAGTTCATCAACCGGATGCGCGCCTCCGGCAAGCCGTTCCTGGTGCTGACCAACAACTCGATCTACACCCCGCGGGACCTGACGGCCCGGCTCAGCCGGATGGGGCTGGACGTGCCGGAGGAGTCGATCTGGTCGTCTGCGCTGGCCACCGGTCAGTTCCTCGCCGACCAGCGGCCGGGCGGCACCGCGTACGTGATCGGTGAGGCCGGCCTGACCACGGCGCTGCACGCGGTCGGCTACGTGCTCACCGACTTCGCCCCGGACTACGTGGTGCTCGGCGAGACCCGCACCTACAGCTTCGAGGCGATCACCAAGGCCGTTCGTCTGATCAACGACGGGGCCCGGTTCATCTGTACCAATCCCGACGTGACCGGCCCGTCGGTGGAGGGCGCGCTGCCCGCCGCCGGCTCGGTCGCCGCCATGATCTCCAAGGCGACCGGGGTGGAGCCGTACTTCGTCGGCAAGCCCAACCCGATGATGATGCGCTCGGCGCTCAACACCATAAACGCGCACTCGGAGAGCACCGCGATGATCGGCGACCGGATGGACACCGACATCCTCTGCGGCCTGGAGGCCGGACTGGAGACCATCCTGGTGCTCACCGGGATCAGCAGCCGCACCGAGGCGGAGCGCTACCCGTACCGTCCGTCCCGGATCGTCAACTCGGTCGCGGACCTACTGGACGAGATCTGAGCGCCCCTACCGCCCGCGCTGCCCGCGCTGCCCGCGCTGCCCGCGCTGCCCGCGCTGCCCGCGCTGCCCGCTTTGCCGGCGATGATCGCGCTGTAACCAGGATGTAGTGGTCACCACCTGCGCCGGAGGCCACTACATCCATGTTCGAGCGCGATCATGCCCGGGCGGTGGCACATCGGACCGGCGGCGGTGGCGCATCGGACCGGCGGCGGGGCGCGTCGACCCCCGGGGACCTGGCGCGCCGCCCGCGCTGCCCGCGCTGCCCGCTTTGCCGGCGATGATCGCGCTGTAACCAGGATGTAGTGGTCACCACCTGCGCCGGAGGCCACTACATCCATGTTC
>NZ_JAEVHL010000354.1 GCF_016803395.1 Micromonospora tarensis
CCCGGCCGAGCCGGCCGCGAGCGGCCGACGCCGGACGCCGCGCCGACGGCGCCGGTGGCGCCCCGGCAAGTCTCCCGGTCATCGACGGAGGTTGCCGCGTCCTGAGCGCCGGGCTTCGTCCGGATGGCCCGCAGGTGTCACAGCCGGGGTGCGGCCTGCGGGTACCCGCCCGGGAGGTGTTACCGTCGAATCCCGTGGATCGCGTGATCACTGAGCTGATCAAGCACGGCGGTCTGCATGACCGCGACAGACGACACGGGAGCAGGCCTTGGCCCCATCAGCACGGACGACCAGGCACATTTTCGTCACCGGGGGCGTCGCCTCCTCGCTGGGTAAGGGCCTCACCGCCTCCAGCCTCGGCAACCTGCTGACCGCGCGCGGGCTGCGCGTGGTGATGCAGAAGCTCGACCCCTACCTGAACGTCGACCCGGGGACGATGAACCCGTTCCAGCACGGTGAGGTCTTCGTCACCGAGGACGGCGCCGAGACCGACCTCGACGTCGGGCACTACGAACGCTTCCTCGACCGGGCGCTGTCCGGCAAGGCGAACGTCACCACCGGCCAGATCTACTCCGACGTGATCGCCAAGGAGCGTCGGGGGGAATACCTGGGCGACACCGTCCAGGTCATTCCGCACATCACCAACGAGATCAAGTCTCGGATCCTGGCGATGGCCGACCCGGACGAGGACGGCCAGCTGCCCGACGTGGTGATCACCGAGGTCGGCGGCACTGTCGGCGACATCGAGTCGCTGCCGTTCCTGGAGGCGATCCGCCAGGTCCGCCACGACCTGGGTCGAGACAACTGCTTCTACCTGCACGTCTCGCTGGTGCCGTACCTGGCGCCGTCGGGTGAGCTGAAGACCAAGCCGACCCAGCACTCGGTGGCGCAGCTGCGCAACATCGGTATCCAGCCGGACGCCATCGTGCTGCGCTGCGACCGGGAGATCCCGGTGAAGCTCAAGGAGAAGCTGTCGCTCTACTGCGACGTGGACGCCGAGGCGGTCGTCGCCGCGCCGGACGCCCCGAGCATCTACGACATCCCGAAGGTGCTGCACCGCGAGGGGCTGGACGCCTACGTGGTGCGCCGGCTCGGGCTCTCCTTCCGGGACGTGGACTGGACCAGCTGGGACGACCTGCTGGAGCGGGTGCACCGGCCCCGGCACACGGTCACCGTGGCGGTGGTCGGCAAGTACGTGGACCTGCCCGACGCGTACCTGTCGGTGAGTGAGGCGATCCGGGCGGCGGGCTTCGGGCACCGGGCCCGGGTGCAGCTGCGTTGGGTGCCCAGCGACGAGTGCGTCACCCCCGCCGGGGCCGCCGCGGCGTTGGCCGGCGTGGACGGCATCCTGATCCCCGGCGGGTTCGGCGTACGCGGCATCGAGGGCAAGATCGGCACCGTCCGGCACGCCCGGGAGAACGGCATCCCGCTGCTCGGCCTCTGTCTCGGCCTGCAGTGCATGACCATCGAGGTGGCCCGGCACCTGGCCGGCCTGGACGGCGCCAACTCGTTGGAGTTCGACGAGCAGACCACGCACCCGGTCATCGCCACGATGGCCGACCAGCAGGACATCGTGGCCGGCCGGGGCGACCTGGGCGGCACCATGCGGCTCGGGGCGTACCCGGCGACGCTGACCGAGGGCTCGATCGTCGCCGAGGCGTACGGCAGCACCGAGATCAGCGAGCGGCACCGGCACCGCTACGAGGTGAACAACGCCTACCGGGACGCGCTGACCAAGGCGGGCCTGCACATCTCCGGCACCTCGCCGGACGGCCGGCTGGTCGAGTTCATCGAGCTGGACCGGAGCCTGCACCCGTTCTTCGTGGCCACCCAGGCGCACCCGGAGTTGAAGAGCCGCCCCACCCGCCCGCACCCGCTGTTCGCCTCGTTCGTCAAGGCGGCGGTGGCGTACTCGCAGGCCGACCAGCTGCCGGTCGACCTGGACGCGGCGACGGAGGCCCCGACGACGCGCAGGGCCGCCCGCAACGGCGCCGCGACCAAGGCGGCGTCGGCCTCATGAGCGGACGGACCGTCGGGCGCGGCGTGGTGCCGGCGTGAGCGAGCTGGGGCACCGCTACGAGGTGCGCTCCCGCGAGGAGCGGTACCGGGGGCGGATCTTCGACGTGGTCACCGAGGAGGTGACCATGCCGGGCGGCGGGACCGGGCTGCGTGACCTGGTCCGGCACGTCGGGGCGGTGGCCGTGGTGGCGCTCGACGACGCCGGCCAGGTGGTGTTGATCCGGCAGTACCGGCACCCGGTCGGCCGGCACCTGTGGGAGCTGCCAGCCGGCCTGATGGACGTCTCCGGCGAGGAGTTGCCGGCGGCGGCGCTGCGCGAGTTGGCCGAGGAGGCCGACCTCACCGCCGGGCGGGTGGACGTGCTCGTCGACCTGCACAGCTCGCCGGGTTTCACCAACGAGATCGTCCGGGTGTTCCTGGCCCGGGACCTCGCCGACGTGCCGGCCGCCGAGCGCCACGAGCGCCGCGACGAGGAGGCCGACCTTCAGGTCGTCCGGATCGACCTGGACGAGGCGGTCGCCATGGTCCTGGCCGGGGAGATCACCAACGCGTCCGCGGTGGCCGGGCTGCTGGCCACGGCCAGCGCCCGGGACACCGGTTTCGCGGCGCTGCGCCGGGCGGACGCGCCGCTGCCGCGCTGAGCGCCGCCGCCGGTCCAGCCGGTGGGTCGGTACGCGAGGAGGGGCCCCGCGGTCAGCCGCGGGGCCCCTTTTCGTCGGGCTGGTTCAGGAGTCGCGCAGCGGCCGGCCGTGCACGTCCGTGCCGCCGTTGACCAGGATGAGGATGCCGTCGATGACGCCCCACAGGGCGCCGACACCGCAGGTCACCAGGCTCACGACGAGCTGGAGAACGGCGATCTTGGTGTGTCCGGTATAGAACCGACCGGCACCGAAGGTGCCCAGCAGGATGCCGAGGATGCCCGCGACGATCTTGCTCTTGTCGGAAACGCCCTGCGGGTACCCCGGCTGGGGGTACCCGGGCTGGTAAGGAGGAGTGGTCATGGGCGGACACACTAGTGATCGACTCACGCGCTGTCCGCACCGCCGTCCGGCAGATGGGACGATAGGGGCCGAACACTGTCCTGTCGGCTGAGGTGACGTCGCACGACCGAACCCTGCGCTACGCCTGACACTTCGTCAGGACACCCGGGCACCGGATGCCACTGTGCTGGCTCACGGCGGTGCCGGGCGCGCCTAGACTGCCGCCGGCGGGACCGGTGGACCGCGGTGGCGAAGGGGCCATTGCGGCACCGAGCAGTCGGGGGAGAGCAGCCCCGAAGAGAGGTGTCTGCATCGTGAAGGTCGGAATCCCACGCGAGGTCAAGAACCACGAGTACCGCGTGGCGATCACGCCCGCGGGTGTCAACGAGTTCACCCGCTCCGGTCACCAGGTCTTCGTCGAGGCCGGCGCCGGGGTCGGCTCCAGCATCACCGACGACGAGTTCGCCGCCGCCGGCGCGAAGATCCTCGCCACCGCCGACGAGGTGTGGGAGACCGCCGAGCTGGTGCTCAAGGTCAAGGAGCCGGTCGCCGAGGAGTACCACCGGATGCGCGAGGGGCAGGTGCTCTTCACCTACCTGCACCTGGCCGCCTCCAAGGAGTGCACCGACGCGCTGATCGACCGCAAGGTCACCGGCATCGCCTACGAGACCGTCGAGCTGCCCGACCGGTCGCTGCCGCTGCTCGCCCCGATGTCCGAGGTGGCCGGCCGGCTCGCCCCGCAGGTGGGCGCCTTCTACATGATGCGGACCGGCGGCGGACGCGGTGTGCTGCCCGGCGGCGTCTCCGGCGTGTACGCGGCCAAGACCGTGGTCATCGGCGCGGGCGTCTCCGGCCTGAACGCCGCCGCGATCGCGCTGGGTCTGCAGTCCGAGGTGCTGCTGCTGGACAAGAACGTCGCCCGGCTGCGGCAGGCCGACGCGATCTACCGGGGCCACCTGCAGACCATCGCGTCCAACGCGTACGAGGTCGAGCGGGCCGTCGTCGACGCCGACCTGGTCATCGGCGCGGTGCTGGTGCCCGGCGCGAAGGCCCCGAAGCTGATCTCCAACGAGCTGGTCTCCCGGATGAAGCCGGGCAGCGTGCTCGTCGACATCGCCATCGACCAGGGCGGCTGCTTCGAGGACTCGCGCCCCACCACGCACGCCGACCCGGTCTACAAGGTGCACGAGTCGATCTTCTACTGCGTCGCGAACATGCCCGGCGCGGTGCCGAACACCAGCACCTACGCGCTGACCAACGTCACCCTGCCGTACGCCCTGGAGCTGGCCAACCAGGGCTGGCGCGAGGCGCTGCGCAGCGACCCGGCGCTGGCGCTGGGCCTGAACACCCACGACGGCCGGGTCACCTACGGACCGGTCGCCGAGGCGCACGGCATGGACGTGCTCCCGCTGGCCGACGCGCTGGCCTGAGCGGTGGCGGGCTGAGCGGCGGCACGGACCCCGCCGGCGTGGGCACCGCGCCCACGCCGGCGCTGCGCCGTGCCGTGCGCGGCTACCTCGACCACCTGACCGTCGAGCGTGGCCTCTCCGCGAACACGCTCGCCTCGTACCGTCGGGATCTGGAGCGGTATCTCGCCACCCTTGTCGACGCCGGCGTCGCCGACCTGGCATCGGTCGGCGCCAGCCTGGTCGAGGCGCACCTCGCGCGACTGCGCGCGGGTGACGACGAGCACCCGCCCCTCGCTGTCTCCTCCGCCGCGCGGGCGGCCAGCGCGGTCCGCGGCCTGCACCGCTTCGCCGTGCGCGAAGGCCTGACCGGCGCCGACCCCAGCCGCGACGTCCGCCCGCCCACCCCGCCCCG
>NZ_JAEVHL010000355.1 GCF_016803395.1 Micromonospora tarensis
GTGGGCATCGGCCGCAGCCGGGCCCGCGTCCCCACGCCCGGCACGGGCACCAGGTGTACGGCCGACTCGGCGGCCCGGGCCAGCAGCCGTCGGTCGGCGTCCCGGGCCGGGTGCAGCGCGGCGGCGATCGTCACCGAGACCACCAACCCCCGGGCCGTGACCACCCGCGCCACGGACCGCAGCAGGGTGTCCGCGCCGAGGAAGGCCGCCGCCGTGGTGGTCGTCCCGGTGGCCGTGCAGCGGTAGCTGAGCCGCAGCGGCACCACCGGGCTGCCCGTGTCGATGGCCGCCTGGAACGTCGCCGGTCGGAAGCCCCCGCCGGGGCGCAGTCGGTGGCGTCCGCGCCGGCGCACCACGTCGTACCCTCCGGAAAGACCGACACCGACCGGCCGGCGCGCAGCGCGTCGGCGATCCGGCCGACGGTGGTCGGCAGCGCCAGCGGCCGGGAACGGTCCACGAAGACAGTGCCCGCCGCCGCGGCCAGCAGGCCGACCACCGGCCAGGAGCGGATCTCCCGCTTCGCCACCATCCGGGTGGGCGCGACCGCCAGCACCGCGAGGATGTCCAGCCAGGAGGCGTGGTTGGCGACCACCAGCGCCCGGCGCCGGGGCAGCCGACCCCGGACCACCAGGCGGACGCCGAAGGCGCGCATGGTTGCCCGAGCCCAGCCGCCCAGCGCCGCCTGCCGTTCCCGGGCCGGAAGCACGGGCAGCAGCAGCACCAGGCCGACCCCGATCAGCAGCACGCCGAGGGCGGCGGCCAACCGGAGCACCCGGCGGATCACCGGCACCGTGGGCACCGCACCGGCCGCCGGTAGGCAGCCGTCGTGGCAACCCGAGGAGGGTCGCCACAGGTCGCGCGTCGCGGTGGTCACGCCGCCTCGCCCAGAAAGTGCCGCAGGTAGCGCGGGTTCATCCGGTCGAGGGAGAAGAGCACGTAGAAGTCGGCGCACCCGAAGTCGCTGTCGTACGACGGCTCACCACAGATCCACGCACCGAGCCGGAGGTACCCACGCAGCAGCGGCGGCACCGCGACGCGCCCGTTCGCGTCGACCGCGCCGAGCGGGGCGGCGACCCGCTCGACGGCCAGGGCCTGTTCGCCGAACCAGGGCCGCAGCGGACGAACCCGCAGCGGCGGCGGCGACAGGTGCCGGCTCTGCGCCTGGGTCCACACCTCGGCGACCGTCCGCCCACCGTCGGCCACCGGCACCGAGGCGCAGCCGCCGAGCCAGCGTGAGCCGCGCAGGTGCAGGTAGCGGGTGAGACCCGCCCACATCAGGTTGATCACCGCGCCGGAGCGGTGGTCCGGGTGTACGCAGGACCGGCCCGTCTCGACCAGGTCGTCCCGGAGCGGGTCGAGCGCCCGCAGGTCGAACTCGTTCTCGGCGTACCGCCGGTTGGTGCGCCCCGGCGGCAGCAGCCGGTACGTGCCGACCACCTCGCCGGTGCTGTCCTCCCGGACGATCAGGTGGTCGCAGTACGCGTCGAAGGGGTCCACGTCCAACCCGGTCTCGCCGGGCAGGAGGGTGGCGCCGAGCTCGGTGGCGAACACCTCGTGGCGCAGGCGTTGCGCGGCCGCGACCTGGGTGGGGTCGTCGGCGATCAGCAGGGTGTATCCGCTGGTCGTCAGGGGTGCGCCAGCGGCATGCAGAACGGCCATGGGATCTGTGTAAGGGCCTCGGGTTGCCAGCCACGGGCAGCACCGGTGTCGGCAGGATGAACGCCGGCCGGCGGATGCGTCCCAGTCCGGCCGTGCGAGGCTCGCGGATCGAACCGGCGACGGCGCCGGAGCGCCCCACCGGAGGTCGACGATGCTCATCGAGTCCCGCTACAACGGCCCTCCCGGCTCGGGCAACGGCGGCTGGAGCGCGGGTGTCTTCGCCACCGCTGCCGGCGGCACAGCGCCGGTCGAGGTGACGCTGCGTCGGCCACCACCGCTGGACATCGAGCTGACCGTGGTCGACGGCGAGGTCCGTGACCCGGCCGGCGAGTTGGTGGCCGAGGTACACCCGGCCGGGCCGATCGACGCCGTCGTACCCCCGGTCGAGCGGGACACGGCGGTGGCCGCCGCCGCCCGCTACCCCGGCCTGGTCGAGCATCCGTTCCCCGGCTGTTACGTCTGCGGGCCGCAACGGGCCGACGGGCTGCGGATCTTTCCCGGTCGGCTGCCGGACGGGCGGACCGCCGCGCCGTTCCGGGCGCCCGAGCGGGTCTGCGCGGCCACGGTCTGGGCGGCGCTGGACTGCCCCGGCGGGTGGACCGTGCTCGCGCCGGGCCGCCCGTACCTGCTGGGGCGCATCGCCGCGGTGGCGCCGCGCTACCGGAGCCCGGCGACGAGTGCGTGGTGACCGGCGCGCTGCTCCGCGTCGACGGGCGCAAGGCGCTCGTGCACACCAGCCTGTACGGCCCGGACGGCGCGCTGCTCGGCGCGCCCGGGCCACCTGGATCGCCCGCTGAACCCCGTCGTCCTTCGCAGGGAGGAGTCGCGTCCACCCCGCGACGGAGGCGAACATACGGACCGAGCCTGATTGACCTTGTTGCCACGGGCCGTCACGCTGTGCCACGGCGTACCTCGACGCCACCCGGGAGGAGAATGATGACTGACGGGCAGCGAAGCCCCACCAGCGACGGTCAGATCGTGGTGTCCGGTCTGACGAAGCAGTACAAAAACGTGCGGGCGGTGAACGACCTGTCCTTCACCGTGGCACCGGGGCGGGTGACCGGCTTCCTCGGCCCGAACGGCGCCGGTAAGACCACCACGCTGCGCATGTTGCTGAACCTGGTCACGCCGACCGCCGGCACGGCCACCATCAGCGGCCACCGGTACGCCGACCTCACCGATCCGCTGCGGCACGTCGGCGCGGTGCTGGAGGCCTCCAGCGCGCACAAGGGCCGCACCGGCATCAACCACCTCCGGGTCATCTGCGCGGCGGCCGGGCTGCCCGGGCAGCGGGCCGACGAGGCACTGGCCATGGTCGGGTTGACCCCGGCGGCCAAGCGTAAGTTCAAGGGTTACTCGCTGGGCATGAAGCAGCGGCTCGGTATCGCCGCCGCGATGCTCGGCGACCCGCGCGTGCTGATCCTCGACGAGCCGGCCAACGGGCTCGACCCGGAGGGCATCCGGTGGATGCGGGGGTTCCTCAAGAACCTCGCCCAGCAGGGCCGGACCGTGCTGGTCTCCAGCCACCTGCTCTCCGAGATGCAGCTGCTCGCGGACGACGTGGTGATCATCGCGGCCGGGCAGCTGGTCCGCCAGGGCCCGGTCGACCAGGTGCTCGGCTCGATGGCGCAGAGCGCCCGGGTCCGGGTCCGTACCCCGCAGGCCGAGGCGCTGACCGCCGCCCTGAAGGCGCAGTCGGCGACCGTCGAGACCGACGAGCACGGCACCCTGCTGGTCGCCGGGGCGGACGCCCCGACGATCGGCCGCGCCGCCCTGGCCGCCGGGGTTGAGCTGCACGAACTGACCACCGAACGGCCCGATCTGGAACGGGTCTTCCTGGAGCTGACGGCCGGAAAGGCGGGCATCCGATGAACCTGGTCCGAGCCGAACTCCTCAAGATCCGCACGACCAGCACCTGGTGGTGGCTGGCCCTCGGCGCGTTCCTGTCGATCGCCCTGGCGTTCGCGTTCAACGCCTGGTACGCAGTCACCGTCCTCGGCGGCGACGGCGGGGATCTCGGCGCCAGCCCGGAGCAGTCCACCCCGGCGGCGCAGGCGGCGAACCTCTACACCTCGGGTCAGTACCTCGGGCTGATGTTCGTGATGCTCATCGGCATCCTGATGGTCACCAACGAGTTCTTCCACCAGACCGCGACCACGACGTTCCTCACCACCCCGCGGCGAACCTCGGTGATCGTCGGCAAGCTCATCGCCGCGAGCCTGCTCGGCTTCTTCTTCTGGTTGGCGACCACGGTGATCGACCTGGCCGCCGGCTCGATCTTCCTGTCCCTCAACGACTACGGCGCCCAGCTCGGCGAGTGGCCGGTGCAGCGGGCGCTGCTGTTCAACCTGCTCGCGTACGCCATCTGGACGATCCTCGGCGTGGGTATCGGCACGCTGATCACCAACCAGCTCGGTGCGGTGATCACGGCTGCGGTGCTCTACCTGGTCGGTACCCAGGTGGTGGGTCTGCTGTTCCTGCTCCTGTCGAACCTGCTCGACAGCGAGGCGGTGCTCAAGTGGCAGGTGGTCTGGCCCGCGGTGGCGTCCCAGGTCATGATCACCGAGGGCCAGTCGGAGTTCGTGCCGGCCTGGTGGGTCGGCGCGCTGGTGCTGATCGGCTACGCGCTGGTCAGCGGAGTCGTCGGCGTTTTCATCACGCGGCGTCGCGACATCGCCTGACGGCGTTTGCGACCCCGGGGCGGCGGCGACGAGCCGGCCGTTCCGGGGTCCGCGCCTTTAGCAGCCCTGCGCCGGGCCCGCAGCGGTTGCCGAACTTCTGGCGTCTTCTGTGAAACCGGCCACGGGAACGAGGCGGAAATGCCTGCGGTATCGGTACGGCGTAGCCTGGAGCCGTCCAGTCTGCGCTCCTATCGGGGCGCGACGGACGCACCGCGTGCCACACAAACCCGCGTGAAAGAGGCGATTACCGGCCGTGTCGACCCAGCAGACTTCGCAGGATAACCCACTAGCGGGTTTCGGCCCGAACGAGTGGGTCGTCGAGGAGATGTACCAGCGCTACCTCGCCGACGTCGAGCGTCGATTCGGCCTGGCACGACTTCTTCTGCCGACTACCGGCCGGCGCCCGGAGCGGCCACCCCGCGCGGCGCCGAGCCGTCAGCCAAGCCGGCC
>NZ_JAEVHL010000356.1 GCF_016803395.1 Micromonospora tarensis
TGCGCGCCCGGGGCCGCCCGGTTCTGCACGTCCGCGCCACCGACTTCCTGCGGCCCGCGTCGCTGCGCTACGAGTTGGGCCGCACCAACCCGGACGCCTTCTACGAGGGCTGGGTCGACGAGGCCGGACTGCGTCGGGAGGTGCTCGACCCGGCCGGCCCGGGTGGCACCGGCCGCCTCCTGCCGTCGCTCTGGGACGCCGACGCCGACCGGGCCAGCCGGGCCCGCTACGTCGACCTGGCACCCGGGGGTGTCGTCCTGGTCAGCGGCCCGCTGCTGCTCGGCGGCGGTCTGCCCTTCGACGTCACCGTCCACCTGGAGCTGTCCCCGGCGGCGCTGCGCCGGCGCACCGAACCGGGCCAGGCGTGGGCGCTGCCGGCCTTCGACAGGTACGCCGAGGAGGTCGTCCCGGTGAGCTTCGCCGACGTGGTGGTGCGGGCCGACGACCCCCGTCGACCGGCGCTCGTCGAGCCCGGTGCGGACCGCTGAGCAGCGCCGAGAATTCGTCGGTTTGCTCGGCCGACCCGGCGGGTACTCGCCCGGCTCACAGAGCGCGGTGATCGCCCGCGTACCGAATGCGACCGTGACCGGGGCCCCGCGCCGCCGGCACCCGGTTCACCGTGAGCCACAGGCTTAGGAAAGGCAGGCAGCGATGCTCGTCCACGACACGGTCGGTGCGACCCGTTCCCAGACGGAGATCGACCAGATCCGACAGTCGCTCCAGGCGCGCTACGACGAGCTGACCGCGGAGTACGACCAGGCGGTGCTCCAGAGCCAGGTGCTGCGGCTGGTGGAGGTCGGTGACACCGCCGGCGACGACCAGGCCGACAGCGGCACGAAGACCGCCGAGCGGGACACCGCGCAGTCCCTGCTGCGCACCATCCTCGACCGGCGCGCCCAGTACGAACACGCTCTCGGCCGGCTGGAGGAGGGCACCTACGGCTGGTGCGAGGGTTGCTCGGCGGCGATCCCGGTGGAGCGGTTGGAGATCTTCCCGTCCGCCACCACCTGTGTGACGTGCAAGCAGACCCGCGAACGCCGGGCGGCCTGAACCACGCCAGCGGTTGCCGTCGTCCGCGACGCGGTGGACTTCCACCATGGGTGACATCCTGGTGGGCACCGCGTCCTGGACCGACCGGACACTGCTGGACTCCGGCTGGTATCCACAAACCGCGGACACCCCGGAGAAACGGCTGGCGTACTACGCCCGGAGATTCCCGCTCGTCGAGGTGGACGCCACCTACTACTCGCCACCCGCCGAGGCGACCGCGAAGCTGTGGGCCGAGCGCACCCCGGCCGGTTTCACCTTCAACATCAAGGCGTTCAGCCTGCTGACCGGGCATCCCACCCGGGTGAGCGCGCTCTACAAGGACCTGCGCCCGGACACCGACAAGAAGAACGTCTACCCCGACGACCTGCCCGCGCAGTCGTACGAGGAGGTGTGGACGCGCTTCCTGTCCGCGCTGGACCCGCTGGTCGAGGCGGGCAAGCTGGGCGCGCTGCTGTTCCAGTTCCCGCCCTGGTTCACCATCAAGCGGGCCAACAAGCAGTACCTGCTGGAGGTGGCGAAGCGCTGCGCGCCGCTGCGCCCGGTGTACGAGTTCCGGCACGCCTCCTGGTTCGACGGTGACAACGCCGAGGAGACCCTGGCCTTCCTGCGCGAGCACCGCCTGCCGTACGTCTGCGTGGACATGCCGCAGGGTCACCGCTCGTCACTGCCCCCGGTGCTGGCCGCCACCGCGGACCTCGCGGTGATGCGTTTCCACGGGCACAGCGACAAGTGGACCAGCAAGGACATCCACGAGAAGTTCGGCTACCACTACTCCAAGCGGGAGCTGGCCGACTGGGCGCCGAAGCTGCGGGAACTGGCCGACGAGGCCGGGCAGACGCACGTCCTGATGAACAACTGCTACCGCGACTACGCGCAGACCAACGCCGCCACGCTGGCCGGGCTCCTCGACGCGAACTGACGCTCACCCGATCCGGGTGAGGCCGGGTCACCCGAACCACGGGCAGGGTGGTCACGGTGGGCTCGGCCGCCGGGAGCGGTCGACGCCGGAGACGACACGGAGGTGACGGGGATGACGGTTCGAGTGGTGACGGATCGACGGCGCGGTGCCGTGCTGCACGTGGTCGGCACCGCCGACAACGCCCGGCGCGCCCCCGCAGGGCAGCCCGGTGCGCGCCCGTCGCGGCCCGGTGGGGCCGCCGCGCCGCGCCGACGACCGACGCTGGGACAGCACGGAACGGGGGTCGACCGATGGCTGACACCATGCTCTCCGCGTTCGAGTCCTCGCTGGACAAGACGAACCTGATTCTCAAGGACATCGAGAACGCCTACGGCTGGCCGAAGGAACGACGCAACCAGTCGTACGCCGCCCTGCGCACGGTGCTGCACCTGCTGCGCGACCGGCTGGCGGTGGACGAGAGCGTCGAGTTCGCCCAGCAGTTGCCGGTGCTGGTGCGGGGGATCTACTTCGACGGCTGGGTTCCGTCCGACGTGCCGATCAAGCTCAACCGGGACGACTTCCTCTACGAGGTCCGGCAGGGCTTCCCGTACGACGCCGAGGGCGGCGCGGAGCGGGTGACGCAGGTGGTGCTGGACACCCTGCGTCGACACGTCACCCAGGGCGAGTGGCAGGACGTGAAGGACACCATGCCCAAGGATCTCGCCATGATGATGCCGTGACGGCCTGAACGTCGTGAGCCCGCCCGAGCACCTGTCGGGCGGGTTCAGCCGGTGCCGGAGGTGTCCGCCTCGGCGGGGGTCGGCACCCGCGACACCGGGTGCCCGGCCCGACGGGCCAGCCCCGCGAACGCGACGGCGTCCACGATCGCCGCGCCGCCCGGGTCGTTGTTGAAGTAGACGTACGCCGGCTCGTCCGCGCCGAAGGTCTCGGTCAGCCGGCTCACCCAGGACCGCAGCGCGGTGCGCCCGTAGCGGGGCCACGGCCGCGCGCGCCCCTCGTGCAACCGCAGGTACCCGAAGTCGGTGGTGCGCCAGCGTGGGGCAACCGGCCGTCCCAGCCGGTCCGCCCAGACCAGTGCCGCCCGACGGCGTTCCAGCACCGCCCTGGTGGCGTCGGTCCACCAGGAGGGATGTCGGGGCTCTACCGCGACCCGGACCTCCGCCGGGAACAGCCGCAGTGTGGCGTCGAGCGCGTCGACGTCGGAGCGCAGGTTCGGTGGCAGTTGCACGAGCACCGGACCAAGCCGGTCACCGAGCGCGGTGGCTCGGCCGAGGAACCGGGCCACCGGCTCGGCCGGGTCGCGCAGTCGCTTGATGTGGGTCAGGTAACGGCTCATCTTCACCGCCACGCAGAAATCCGGTGGGGTTCGCGCCCGCCAGGCGGCGAAGGTGTCCCGCTCGGGCAGCCGGTAGAAGGCGTTGTTGACCTCGACCGTGGCGAACCCGGCTGCGAAGTGCTCCAGCCAGAGCCGCTGCGGCAGCCGCTGCGGGTAGAAGCGGCCCCGCCAGTCCCGGTACTGCCAGCCGGACGTGCCCACCAGGATCATCGCCCCATCCTGGCACTGTGCGCCGCCGCCCGCGAACCGGCCGTGTCGTCCCGGTCCGGCGTCTACGGTGAGGGTTAGAGAAGATCGCGCGTGGGGTACCACCCGCAGCACGACGGACCCCGGCGGATGGCGGGGCGGCTCACCCGAGGGAGTACCGATGGCACTCAACGATGACGACATGCAGACGACCGGCGGCGGCGGCGCGGAGGGCCCGGCCGACGGCGGCGCGACTCCCGGCCAGCAGGACGGTGGCGCCGACGGCGGTGCGGAGGGTCCGGCCGACGGTGGGGCCACCCCCGGGTCAGCAGGACGGTGGCGCCGACGGCAGCGCCCGGTAGCGGCACGCCATGACGCACCTCGACCCGCCGGGCGGCCACCGCCGCCCGGCGGTTCCGTCGGCGGACGCCGGTGCGGCCCTGGCCCGCTGCGTCGCGGTCGAGCCGGCCAAGTTCGCTGCCGCGCACTGGGGTCACACCCCGCTGCTGTCGCGCGCCGCCGACCTGCCCGACCCGGCTGGCTTCACCGACCTGCTCAGCCCCGCCGACGCCGACGAGCTGCTGAGCCGGCGCGGCCTGCGTACCCCGTTCCTGCGGATCGCCAAGGACGGCCAGCTGGTCGCGGCGGCACGCTGGACCGGCGGCGGCGGCGCGGGCGCCGAGATCGGCGACCAGGTGCTCGACGAGCGGGTCCTGGAGCAGTACGCGTCCGGCGCGACGCTGGTGTTGCAGGGTCTGCACCGGATCTGGCCGCCGCTTGTCGACTTCGCCAGCGACCTGGGTCTCGCGCTCAACCAGCCGCTCCAGATCAACGCCTACCTCACCCCGGCGGGCAGCCAGGGCTTCGCCACCCACTACGACACCCACGACGTGTTCGTGCTCCAGGTCGACGGCCGCAAACACTGGCGGATCCACCCGCCGGTGCTGCCCGATCCGCTGGAGAAGCAGCCGTGGGGTGGCCGGGCCGACGAGGTCGGCGCGACCGCGCAGGGTCCGGCCGCCCTGGACGTGGTGCTCGCCCCGGGCGATGCCCTCTACCTGCCCCGCGGCTGGCTGCACAGTGCGCAGGCGCAGGACGCCAGCTCGCTGCACCTGACCGTGGGCATCCGGGCCCTCACCCGCTACGCCCTGGTGGAGGAGTTGCTGACGCTGGCCGCCGAGGACCAGCGACTGCGGGCCAGCCTGCCGTTCGGCACCGACGTCGCCGACCCGGACGCGATCGAACCGGAGCTGACCGGAAACGGTCGAGGCGCTGCCGGGACTG
>NZ_JAEVHL010000357.1 GCF_016803395.1 Micromonospora tarensis
GGCCTCGGCGGCCAGGGCCGCCGCGGCGGCGGCGTCGGCGAGGTCGGGGGCGACGTGGTCGAGGATCCGGGTGCCCAGTCGACGCAGCACTGTGGGGTCGAACTGCCCGGCCCACCCGACCAGCACGCCGACCGCCTTGTCGGCCACCTCGGCACCGGCCGAGGCCGACACCGTGGCGGCCGTGTCGGCGATGACCCGGGCCTGTTCCACACTGACCGCCCCGCTCGCCAGGGCGTCGCGCACGCCGGGCGGCGCGACGTCGACCGAGGCCGCGAGGCCGACCAACCGGCGCGCCGCCGAGACGTCGAGTCGCAGGCGGTGGCGCAGCCACACGGTCGTCGAGGACGCGCCCTGCGCCAGCGCGGTGCCCCGACCGTCCAACTCGCGGACCGCCGCCAACTGCACCGCCGCCAGCCGTTGCCGCAACCGGTGGGTGGCGTCGAGCACCGCGATCAGATCGTGCTCGGAGAGGGCCCAGGCCGGGGCGTCGGCGCAGGCCGCCACCGCAGCCTCCGCCCGCGCCAACTCATCGATCACCGGCAAATTCTAGAACAGGTGTACGACGAGAAAGGCCCGAGCCGAACCGCCCGAGCGGGCCCGGTCAGTCCTCCGCCTCACGGCGGGCCGCTGAGCGACCTGCACCCGGTGCACCAGCACCTGCCGCGCCGGCCCTCGTGGCTCTGCCGGGTGTGCGCCGCCGCCTGGCCGTGCGCATTGGCTCGGATGTTGCTGCGGGTGCAGTACGGGACCGACCGGGGTGGGGTTGTCGATCTACCTGGCGAGCCAGTTGTTCGACGCGACAGCCGACCTGTACGCGCTCAATCCCGAGCCGGGACCGACCCGAAGGAGCTGTTCGCCAGGTTCCTGGCGTGGACGGCCCAGCCGCCCGGGTGAGGCAGCGGGTCGGGCCGCGATCGACGGGGTGGACCCGAGCGGCGACGCCGGAGCCCTGTCTCGCTGATTGGCGATCGCCGACGTCCGTACGCTGGCAGTCGCCGAAGTGCGCGCACCACACGTGGGGAAGCATCCCGATCACCACGCCTGGGTTCTGGACGAGTGGAGTACGCGGCACGGGCCCTCCGCGAGCGATTTTCCGGATCGGCAACCGTCACGACGGACGCGGAACCGGACATGGAGTAGACGTGAGCTCCGGGACTGAGCACGAGGAACGCTTCCGACGCGTCTACGCGGTCAACTTCGAGCCGCTGCTGGCGTACGCGATGCGGCGCGTCGAGCAGCCGGAGGACGCGGCCGACGTCGTCGCCGAGACCTTCCTCGTCGCCTGGCGGCGTAGCCGGGAGATGCCGCCGGAGGCCGAGGCCCGGTTGTGGCTGCACGGCGTGGCTCGGCGGGTGCTGGCCAACCACCACCGAGGCGGGGCCCGCCGGGGGCGGCTGGGCGATCGGCTGCAGCAACGCTTCAGAGCGGCCCTCGCCGTCGACCCGGGCAGCGAGGTGCCCGAACGACTGACCGTCCGGGCCGCGCTGGCCCGGCTCAACGAGCTGGACCGGGAGGTGCTGATGCTGACCTTCTGGGAAGGGCTGGAGCCGCGCGAGGTCGCTGTGGTCCTCCAAGTGAGCCCGGCCGCGGTCCGTACGCGGCTGTCCCGTGCCCGGGCGCGGTTGCGAGACCTCATCGGTGACGACCTCGACTCACCCGGACATGTACTCGACGTCATGGCCGTACGCGCCCCCGAGGAGGGCAGATGACCGACGAACAGCTTGACCGGAGGGTCCGCGACGCCGACCCGTACCGGCCCGAGGTCCTCGCGCACCTCGACGGGGCCGCACAGGACCTCCTGGAGGAGATCATGTCCACGCCGATCCTCGAATCCGTCACCGAACCACCGGTCCGGCGCTCCCGACCACGCCGTCGTCTGGTGGGCGGCCTCGCCAGCGCGGGCGTCGCGGCGACCGTACTCGCTGTCGCCTTCGGCATCTCGATGGTGCGGACGGATCAGCCGGGGGACCACCAGGTGGCCCCGGAAACCTCGTCGAACTCCGAGGCGCCCGGAACGACCTCCTACTCGGCGATGGTGCTGAAGGCGGCCGAGGAGAACCCGCGGCTGTTGATCGACCAGCCCGGCTGGGAGGCAACGCACGTCGACGGGTTCACCAAGCGGGCGGGGAGCATCACCTACAGCAACGGCACCCGACACCTCAGGATGAACTGGTACGAGGCCAGCGAGTACGACGGGCGCTACGAGGATCGGCTCGAGGTCAGCAAGCCGGAGCCGGTGCAGGTCGACCGCTGGCCGGGTGACCTGTTCCGATACAGCGCGAGCGACTTCGCGGTCATGCTCCGGCCGCGCGACGGGTCCTTCATCGAGATGCGCACCGCGAGCGCCTGGACGCGCGCCGATCTCGACCGGGTTCTCGCCAGCGTGGTCCGCGTCGATGCCCGTACGTGGCTGGCTGCGCTCCCAGCGGAGATCGTCACGCCCGAGCGGGTGACCGAGCGGGCGGCCAAGGTACTGGCCGACGTGCCGCTCCCGCCGGGCTTCGACCCCGCCACGCTGGACATCGACGGCGTCAACGACCCCTACCAGTTCGGCGTCCGAGTGATCGGCCCGGTCGGCTGCGCGTGGATCGGCGAGTGGACGCGCGCAAAGAAGGCTGACGACCATGCCGCTCTACAGCGGGCAGCTGAGGCGTTGCGCAGCAGCCACAACTGGAAGGTGCTCCAGCAGATGGACGCCGAGGGTGACTGGCCGAACGGGTTCTGGGAGACCGCCGACAGGGTGGCGGCAGGCGACCGGGTCGGACCCAAGATGTTCAACCCCTGCGACTAGGCGGCGCTCAGGCGCTCTCCTCCTCCGGGGTGCGCTTGGCGCGGCTGGGCTGCACCCGCTTGGGCTCGCCGGGCATCTTCGGGTGGTCCGGTGGGTACGGCAGGTCGCCCTGGCCGGCGGCGGCGTCGCGCTCGGCCCACTCCAGCAGGGGCGTGATGTCCCACGGGTTGTCGTCGATGCCGGCGTGCGGGTCGCCGCGCTCGGCCAGCCGGGCCGGGACGGTGCGCAGGTCGAAGTCGTCCGGGTCGACGTCGGGCAGCTCGGCCCAGCTGACCGGGGTGGAGACGGTGGCCCGCGCGTTGGCCCGCAGCGAGTACGCGCAGGCGATCGTGCGGTCGCGGGCCATCTGGTTGTAGTCGACGAAGACCCGGCTGCCGCGCTCCTCCTTCCACCAGGCGGTGGTCACCAGGTCGGGGTTGCGGCGTTCCACCTCCCGGGCCAGCGCGATGGTGGCCCGGCGCACCTCGGTGAACGTCCAACGGGGCTGGATGCGCAGGTAGACGTGCACGCCTCGACCGCCGGAGGTCTTCGGCCAACCGGTCACGCCCAGCTCGTCGAGGAGCGCCCGGACCTCGCCGGCGGCCCGGGCCGCGTCGGCGAAGTCGGTGCCGGGCTGCGGGTCCAGGTCGATGCGCAGCTCGTCGGGTTGGTCGACGTCGCTGGCGCGGACCGGCCACGGGTGGAACACGATGGTGCCCATCTGCGCGGCCCAGGCGACGTGCGCCAGGTCGGCCGGGCAGAGTTCCGCCGCGTTGCGGCCACTCGGAAAGGTGATCTGCGCGGTGGAAACCCACGGCGGCACCCCCCGGGTCGGCACCCGCTTCTGGAAGAACGCCTCACCCTCGACGCCCTCGGGGAAGCGTTGCAGCGTGGTGGGCCGGTCCCGCAGGGCCCGCATGATCCCGTCGCCGACGGCCAGGTAGTAGTGGAAGACGTCCGCCTTGGTGAAGCCCCGCTGGGGGAAGATCACCCGGTCCGGACTGCTCAGCCGTACGCTGTGGCCGGCCACCTCGACCTCGGTGACCGCCGCCTTGGTGCCCGCCATCTCGCGACCATATGCCACGCCCCCGACGTTCGACGTACCGTTGACGGGTGAGTCTTGACGACAACGAGCTGCCGAAGACCGAGGACGAGTGGCGGGTCCGGTTGACCCCCGAGGAGTTCCACGTCCTGCGGGAGGCGGGCACCGAACGTCCGTGGACTGGCGAGTACGTGGACACCAAGACCCAGGGGGTCTACCACTGCCGGGCCTGCGGGTTGGAGCTCTTCTCCAGCGACACGAAGTTCGACTCGCACTGCGGTTGGCCGAGCTTCGACGACGCCATCCCGGGCCGGGTCAAGGAGATCGAGGACCGCAGCCTGGGCATGGCGCGCACGGAGATCCGTTGCGCCCGCTGCGACAGTCACCTCGGGCACGTCTTCCACGGCGAGGGCTTCACCCCGAAGGACACCCGGCACTGCGTCAACTCGATCTCCGTCCGGCTCGAACCCCGCTGAGCCACCAGCCGCTCAGGGCGTACCCCTGAGTAGCTCGACCTCGGCGGTCCGGGACTGCTCGATGCGCCGGGCCAGGTCGCGGACCCGCTCGTTGCGGCCGACGCCGACCTGGGCTCGGGCCAGGTCGGCGGCCGATCGTTGGTGCTCGGCGAGCACCTGGCGCAGCACCCGGTCGACGTCCGCGTCCGGTGCGGTGCGCAACCGGTCGAGCGCCGCGTCGTCGCCGTGCCCGTCGTGCTGGTGTGCGGCCGCGCTGGCTCCCGGCCCGGCCGTGGGCAACCAGCCCCGCATGGCGGTCAGTTCGTCGGCCTCGGTCGCCTCGATGGCGGCGGTCAGGGTGCGCAGCGCGCCGTCGCGCACCCGGTCCCGGCCCAGCCGGACCGATCTGCAGGGTCCGTTCGCTGTGCCCGACCATCGTGCTCAGGAACACCACGTCGATCCCGCTCATGGTC
>NZ_JAEVHL010000358.1 GCF_016803395.1 Micromonospora tarensis
CCGCGCCGCCAGCGCCAGCCGCACCGCCGGTCTCCGCGCCGCCAGCGCCAGCACCGCCAGCCGCCACCGCACCGGTCTCCGCGCCGCCAGCGCCGACGCCACCGCATCCCGCGACGCCCATCTCCGGGCCACCCGCCTCGGCCGTTCCCAGCCCGAGGACCGGCGCGGACGCGGAGAACGCGCCGGTGTCCGCACCACCCGACGACGCCGCGCCGGTGACGACCCGCCCGTCGCTGGCCGATCCGGGCGATCCGGAGCAGGTTCTGGCCGCGTACCGCTGGCGGTTGGATCCGGTCACCCTGCGCGAGGATCTGACGGAGCCGGACGACCTACGGGCCATCCGGCGACGGCTGACCGAGAAGTTGGGCTCGGCGATCGACAACCGGGCCAGGGCCCGGCTGCTCAGCCTGCGGGCGGTGACCTCGCGGATTCTCGGTGAGCTGGACGACGCGCTCGCCGACGGGCGGCTCGCGCTCACCTACGCCGAGGCCACCGGCGAGCTGCGCCGGACCGCGCTGGCCCAGGCCCGGCTGGCCCACGTGCTGCGCTGGCGCGGCGACTTCGCCGAGGCGGACCAGCTCTTCGCCCAGGCCAACTCGCTGGAGTTGCCCGACCGGTTGCGGGCCGCGCTGCACGAGCACGCCGGACGGTCGTGTTACGACCAGGGGCGACTCATGGAAGCCTGCCAGCACTTCGAGAAGGCGCTCGACCTGCGCGGTGCCGGCGACGCCGAACTGCTCGACCGGGTCCGGGTGGCTCTCGACGCGGTCACCGCCCGGGCCACGGCGGACGGCTTCGGGCCGTACCCCAGAAGTCGCGACGAGGTGCTCGACCGGGACCGGCCCCCGCTGCCGGAGCGGGACGGCTCGCTGTGGGGTTACACCAGCGCGGACGGTGACCTGGTCATTCCCGCCCGGTACGCCGAGGCGCAGCACTTCCACGACGGGTTGGCCTGGGTCCGCCGGCCGGACACCGATCGGTGGTCGCTGATCAACCTGCTCGGTACGACGGTCATCCCGCCGTCCTTCCGGACCGCGCACCCGTTCAGCGACGGCCTGGCCTGGGTGGTCGGCGAGGGGGGCTGGACGGCGATCGACGCGACCGGCGCGGTGCGGGTCCCGCCCAACTTCGCGAGGTACGGCCGTTCCGTCGCGGGCTGGCCGCGGTGCGCCGGGAAGGGTGGGGGGCGGTCGACCGGACCGGCCGGGTCGTCGTGCCCACCCGCTACCACGCCTTCGTGACCGAGCTGGCCGACGGCAAGCAGGTCGACGGTTTCACCGACGAAGGCCTCGCTGTGGTGGACGTGGCCGGTCGGCGCGGCGTGGTGGACCGCACCGGCGCGGTGCTGGTCCGCCGACGCACCCGATGCTGGTCATCCACCCGGTGGCGTTCCTGGTCGGAACCGGCACCGGGTGGGGTGCCCTGGACCGCAAGGGCCTACCGCTGATCGATCCGGTACACCGCGACCGCGCCGAGGTGCTGACGGAGATCGACCGGCTACTCACCGACGCCAATCCGGTGCTCTGAGTCGCCGGTCGCACTGGTGATCCACTCGGGCTAGGGTCGACACATGGAATTCCGACACCTGGGCCGCTCCGGCCTGCTGGTCAGTGAGATCTCGTACGGCAACTGGATCACCCACGGTTCGCAGGTCGAGGAGGACGCCGCGTTCGCCTGCGTCCGGGCCGCTCTCGACGCGGGGATCACGACCTTCGACACCGCCGACGTGTACGCCGGCACTCGGGCCGAGGACGTGTTCGGCCGGGCGTTGCAGGACGAGCGCCGCGAAGGCTTGGAGATCTTCACGAAGGTCTACTGGCCGACCGGCCCCGGCCGCAACGACCGTGGTCTGTCCCGCAAGCACATCATGGAGTCGATCAACGGCTCGCTGCGCCGACTGCGCACCGACTACGTGGACCTTTACCAGGCCCACCGCTACGACTACAGCACCCCGCTGGAAGAAACGATGGAGGCGTTCGCCGACGTCGTGCACTCCGGTAAGGCGCACTACATCGGCGTCTCCGAGTGGACCGCCGACCAGCTGCGCGCCGCCCACCCGCTCGCCCGGGAGCTGCACATCCCGCTGGTCTCCAACCAGCCGCAGTACTCGCTGCTCTGGCGGGTCATCGAGGCCGAGGTCGTACCGGCCAGCGAGGAGCTGGGCATCGGGCAGATCGTCTGGTCGCCGATGGCCCAGGGCGTGCTCTCCGGCAAGTACCTGCCGGGCCAGCCGCCGCCGGCCGGTTCCCGCGCCACCGACGAGAAGTCGGGCGCGAACTTCATCTCCCGGTTCATGAACGACGACGTGCTCACCCGGGTGCAGCAGCTCAAGCCCCTCGCGGAGCAGGCCGGGCTCAGCATGGCCCAGCTCGCCGTGGCGTGGGTCCTGCAGAACCCGAACGTCTCGTCGGCGATCATCGGGGCGTCCCGCCCCGAGCAGGTGCACGACAACGTCAAGGCGGCCGGCGTGAAGCTCGACGCCGACCTGCTCACCGCGATCGACGACATCGTCGCGCCGATCGTCGAGCGGGACCCGGCGAAGACCGAGTCCCCCGCGCAGCGTCCCTGACGCCACGGCGGCCCGGTCGGCGCGAACCTCTCGCGCCGACCGGGCGACCGGGTCAGCTCAGCTCAGCTCTGCCAGAAGCGGATCAGATCCAGGCCGGTGGCGTAGAGCCACGACGGCAGGCCGAGTAGGTCACCGACCGCGAAGACCGCGTCGAAGAACCAGCCGCCGATGCGGGGGTTCCACAGCAGCGCGAAGAGCAGGATGAAGCCGTACGGGGCGAACAGGTCGTACATCCTGCGCCACTGCGGGTTGAGCCACGGCTGGATCATGTTGCCGCCGTCCAGGCCGGGCACCGGGAGCAGATTCAGCACACTGGCGGTGAGCTGGAGGAACGCGAGCAGCGCCAGCCCGGCCCAGAACTCCACCGGACCACCCGACTGGGTGCCCAGCCGCACCGCCGCCACCAGCACCAACGTGAACAGCACGTTCGTCGCCGGGCCGGCGAGGCTGACCAGGGTGTGCCGCAGTCGGCCCGGAATGGCGTGCCGGTCCACCCACACCGCGCCGCCGGGCAGGCCGATGCCGCCGAGCAGCACCACCACCACCGGCAGCACGATCGACAGCAGCGGGTGGGTGTACTTGAACGGGTTGAGCGTCAGGTAGCCCCGGTGGGCGATGTCCCGGTCGCCGGCCCGGTAGGCGACCACCGCGTGGGCGTACTCGTGCAGGCAGAGTGACACCAGCCAGCCCGACACCACGAAGAGGAACACGTTGAACCGGGCACTGCCGTAACCGTTCCAGGCCAGCACCCCGCTGACCGCGAACAGGGCGACCAGGCCGAGGAAGACCGGGCTGGGCCGGAACGCCGCCTTCGGTACGCCGAGGACCAGCCCGTCGGCACCCGACCGGTCGTGGCTCATCACTCGGCCGTGGGCAGCAGGCTCATCCGGTACTCCACCCGGCCCTCCTCGACGAGCGCGACCGAGGTGACGCCGGACGCCGCGAGCTCCCGCCAGGTCTGACCGATCCAGGATTCGGCGTCGGCCTGGCTGCCGAACGACTCCGCCGGCCCCTCGACCGTCTGGCCGTCCGTGCCCTCGTACCGCCAGCTCCACGCCATGCCGCGTCTCCCCTCGCCGCTGAAGTCCCCGTGGGACGAACCCCCGCCAGCGTAGTCGGCCCGGCGCGCAACGGCCGCTCGCTCGCCTCCGCGGGAACCCACGGGTGGATCAATCCGATCGGCTCCGACCGGTACGGTGGCTCGGTGTTGACTCGGGGAGTGCTGCTCGGCGACCGTTACCGACTGGGCGAACGCGTGGCGACGGGCGGGATGGGCGCGGTCTGGCGCGGCACGGACGTGCTGCTGGAACGCGAGGTCGCGGTGAAGGTGTTGCTCCCGTCGCTGGTCGCCGATGCCGAGTTCACCGCCCGGTTCCGGGCCGAGGCCCGGATGTTGGCCGCGCTGCGGCATCCCGGCGTGGTGCCGGTGCACGACGTGGGGCAGGCCCCGCTCGCCGACGGCAGCCGGGTCGACTACCTGGTCATGGAGTACGTCGAGGGTGAGCCGTTGTCCGCCCGGGTGCGCGCGGCCGGGCGGCTGGACCCGGCCACCACGATGTCGGTGCTGTCCCAGGCCGCGGACGCGCTGCACACCGCCCACCTCGCCGGCATCGTCCACCGGGACGTGAAGCCGGGCAATCTGCTGGTCAAGGCCGACGGCACAGTGGTGCTGGTCGACTTCGGCATCGCCCGGTCCCGTGACATGGCCGGGCTCACCGCCGCGAACATGGTGCTCGGCACCGCCTCGTACATGTCCCCCGAGCAGGCCACCGGGCAGCCGGTCTCGACCGGCACCGACATCTACGCGCTCGGCGCGGTGGCGTACTTCTGCCTTGCCGGACAGCCGCCGTTCCACGGCGACAACCCCCTCGCGGTGGCGCTCCGGCACGCCCAGGAGGAGCCGGCACCGCTGCCGCCGGACACCCCACCGGCGGTGACCGCCGTGGTGACCCGGGCGCTGAGCAAACGTCCCGAGGACCGGTTCGGCAGCGCCGCCGAGCTGGCGGCGGCCGCCGCCGACGCCCGCGACTCGACGTTGGCGAGCATTCCGGTCGCCGCCCGCCCGCCGTGGGCGCTGGCGGCTCCCACCCCCGAGACGCCCTCGGCCCTTGCGGTCACCCCGGCCGCACCGATGCCCGCGTCGACGCCCTCG
>NZ_JAEVHL010000359.1 GCF_016803395.1 Micromonospora tarensis
TGACGACAACTTCATGATCAACAGGGCGAGGGCTGGGGTGGTGGGGGGTCAGAGGCCGGACAGGCGTTGGCCGGCTCTTACCACGGCCATGGCGTGGCGTTCGCCGGGGCGGCGGCCGAGGCGCTCGATCGGGCCGGAGATGCTGACCGAGGCGATCACCCGGCCGGTGCGGTCGCGGATCGGGGCGGAGACGCTCGCCACACCGGCCTCCCGTTCGGCGACGCTCTGCGCCCAGCCGCGGCGGCGCACCTCGGCGAGGGTGCGGCCGGTGAACTTGCTGCGCGGCAGCAGCGGCATCACCGCCTCCGGCGGCTCCCAGGCGAGCAGGATCTGGGCCGCGGAACCGGCCGTCATCGGCAGCACCGAGCCGACCGGTACGGTGTCCCGCAGGCCGCTGGCGCGTTCCGCCGCCGCCACGCAGATCCGCTCGTCGGCACGGCGCAGGTAGAGCTGGGCGCTCTCGCCGGTCGCGTCGCGCAGCGCGGCCAGCAGTGGCTCGGCGGCGGTCAGCAACACGTCCGGCGCGGCATTGGCCAGCTCCCCCAGCCGGGGGCCGGGTCGCCACCTGCCCTGGGTGTCCCGGACCAGCATCCGGTGAATCTCCAGGGCCTGGGCCAGCCGATGTGCGGTGGCTCGGGGCAGCTTGGTGCGTTCAACGAGTTCGGCCAGGCTGGCGCCGTCGACGCAGGCGGCCAGGATGACCACCGCCTTGTCGAGAACGCCGACACCGCTCATACTGTGTCCCACAAGCCGAAATTTACCTCCCAGAATTTAGGATGTCCAGATGGTGGGAGTCACTCCTGAGCCGAGGACCCTGGCCGAGAAGGTCTGGGACGCGCACGTCGTACGGTCCGCTGCTGGTGAGCCGGACCTGCTCTTCATCGACCTGCACCTGCTGCACGAGGTGACCAGCCCGCAGGCGTTCGACGGGCTCCGGCTCGCCGGGCGTCGGGTGCGCCGTACCGACCTGACCCTCGCGACCGAGGACCACAACACCCCGACCGGGTACGCCGACCCGGCCTTCCGCCTCCGCCGCGGTGACCTGCTCACCATCGCGGACCCGACGTCGCGTACCCAGATCGAGACGCTGCGCCGCAACTGCGCCGAGTTCGGGGTGCGGCTGCACCCGCTCGGCGACGACAACCAGGGCATCGTGCACGTGATCGGCCCGCAGCTCGGGCTCACCCAGCCGGGCATGACCATCGTCTGCGGCGACTCGCACACCGCCACCCACGGCGCCTTCGGCGCGCTCGCCTTCGGCATCGGCACCAGCGAGGTGGAGCACGTCCTCGCCACCCAGACGCTGCCGCAGAGCCGGCCGAAGACGATGGCCGTGAACGTCACCGGCCGCCTCGCCCCCGGCGTCACCGCCAAGGATCTGGTGCTCGCGCTGATCACCCAGGTCGGCACCGGCGGCGGTCGCGGGCACATCGTCGAGTACCGCGGCGAGGCGATCCGGGCCCTCTCCATGGAGGGGCGGATGACCATCGCCAACATGTCCATCGAGTGGGGCGCCAAGGCCGGCATGATCGCGCCGGACGAGACGACCTTCGCGTACCTCAAGGGTCGACCCAACGCGCCGCAGGGCGCGGACTGGGACGCGGCCGTGGCGTGGTGGCGGACGCTGCCCACCGACGAGGGCGCGCACTTCGACGCCGAGGTCACCCTGGACGCCAGCCAGATCACGCCCTTCGTCACCTGGGGCACCAACCCCGGTCAGGGGGCGCCGCTGAGCGCGCCGGTGCCGGACCCGGAGGACTTCACCACCGACTCGGAGCGCACCGCCGCCCGGCGGGCCCTGGAGTACATGGACCTGCGCCCCGGCACCCCGCTGCGGGAGCTGCCGATCGACGTGGTCTTCGTGGGCTCCTGCACCAACGGCCGACTGGAGGACCTGCGGGCCGCCGCCGACGTGCTGCGCGGCCACCGGGTGGCCGACGGCGTCCGGATGCTCGTGGTGCCCGGTTCCGCCGCCGTGCGGGAGGCCGCCGAGTCCGAAGGGCTGGACAAGGTCTTCGCCGACGCCGGGGCCGAGTGGCGGTTCGCCGGGTGCTCGATGTGCCTGGGGATGAACCCCGACACCCTGAAGCCGGGAGAGCGCTCCGCCTCCACCTCGAACCGCAACTTCGAGGGCCGTCAGGGCCGGGGTGGGCGTACCCACCTGGTCTCGCCGCCGGTGGCCGCCGCCACCGCCGTGGTCGGCCGGCTGGCCGCCCCCGCCGACCTGTAGAAGGGGACCGAGGAGATGGACAAGTTCACCACCCACACCGGCACCGCCGTCCCGCTGCGTCGGTCCAACGTGGACACCGATCAGATCATCCCCGCCGTGTACCTCAAGCGGGTGACCCGGACGGGCTTCGCCGACGGCCTGTTCAGCGCGTGGCGGGAAGACCCGGAATTCGTGCTCAACGATGAAAGATATTCCGGAGCGTCGATCCTCATCGCCGGTCCGGAGTTTGGCACCGGCTCCTCCCGGGAGCACGCCGTCTGGGCACTGCGGGACTGGGGCTTCCGGGCAGTGGTGGCTCCCCGCTTCGGTGACATCTTTCGCGGCAACGCCCTCAAGGAAGGGTTGTTGCCGGTCGAGTTGGAATTGAAAATCGTCGAAGAGCTGTGGGCTCTGGTCGAGGCCGACCCGAGCACTCCGGTGACCGTCGACCTGACCACCCGCCAGCTCTCCGCCGGCGAGGGCAGCTGGTCGTTCCCGCTGGACGACTTCAGCCGCTGGCGGCTGCTGGAGGGCCTCGACGACATTGGACTCACCCTCCGGCACGCCGCCGACATCGACTCGTACGAGGCGCGTCGACTGCCGTTCCTGCCCTCCGTGGCATAGCCGTACGCCCGATCAGAGAGCCGATTCCACCCCCGTCGGTCCAACCGGCGGGGGTGAATCCGTTACGACACAAGGCCTTTTTTCTACCGAATGTTTGTGTCTCGGCAGCACAGGGCATACCGTGCGCGCAGAATGGCTCGCGTCGAGTCAGTTGCACAATCGGGAGGAAGTCGTGAACAAGGCCGAGCTCATCGAGGCGCTCGCCGTTCGCCTGGGGGACCGAAAGATGGCGACGGCCGCGCTCGACGCGGTCCTCACCGAGGTCCAGGCGGCGGTCACCAAGGGCGAGAAGGTGGCGATCACCGGATTCGGAGCATTCGAAAAGCGTGTGCGTGGCGCGCGAACAGCGCGCAACCCGCGTACCGGCGAGGCGGTGAAGGTCAAGAAGACATCAGTCCCGACCTTCCGCCCGGGCGCCGGGTTCAAGGAGATGGTGGCCAGCGGCAAGGTGCCGAAGGCCACGGTGGCGACGAAGAAGGCCGCCACCAGCACCGCCACCGCCAAGGCGGCCGGCACGAAGGCGACCACGGCCAAGGCCGCCAGCACGAAGACCACCGCGGCCAAGGCGAGCAAGACCGCCACGGCGACCAAGACGGCCGCCAGCAAGAAGACCGCCCCGGCCAAGGCGAGCAAGAGCACCACGGCGACCAAGACGGCCGCCGGCAAGAAGACCGCCGCGGCGAAGAAGACCACCGCGGCGACCAGGTCGACCGCGGCGAAGAAGACGACCGCGGCGGCGAGCAAGAGCACGGCGGCCAAGAAGTCGCCGGCGAAGAAGGCACCGGCCAAGAAGGCGGCCAGCAAGCGCTGACCGACCCGCTACCGAAGGGCGTCCACCCGTGGGTGGACGCCCTTCCGGCGTACCCGGACCGTTGACCCCGGTTGACGCGCTCGCGCAGAATCGCCGTGCCGGTCCCCCTCCGCCGGCCCGCCGACCGGAAATGGGGCACCGGTGCGCTACCGCCAGCTCACCACCGGGACGCTCGCGCTGGGCGTCATCCTGCTCATCGACGTGCTGCGGGTCTGGCTGCCCGGCATCATCACCATCTTCGGCCAGGCGGCGTCCACCCCGGCCGAGCTGATGGGCGCGTTCGCCCTCGGCTGGTTCGTGCTCGCGCTGGGCGCACCCGCCGTGGTCCGCCAGGTCGGAGCCCGCCCGGTCACCGTCGCCGCCGCTGTTCTGCTCGCCGTCGCCCGGCTCGCGCTCACCACCGCGCCCGGTGGGCGTACCCAGCTCTGGCTGGCCACCGCCGGGTTGCTCGCCGGACTGGTCTGGCTGGTCGGCGTCGCCGCCGACACCGACCGACCGGTTCCGGGGCTGGCGTTGGGGTTCGCGGCCAACGCGGCACTGCACGCGGTGCTGGACACCGTCGACCTGGTCTGGCGCGGCGACGCGCTGGCCTGGTTGCTCAGCACCGTCGCGGCGGCTCTGTTCCTGCTCGGCGTGGCGCAGACCGGTCGGCCCGCCGGATCCCCCGCCGGCTCCGGTGGGGCGCGCGCCTGGTCGCTGGCCGGGCCGGCGCTGCTGCTTGCCGCGATGGTGGCGCTCTCTCCGGCGCTGGCCGGACCGGGATGTCGTATCTGGCCGCCGGGGACGGTGTGGCGTCGTCGCCGCTGTTCGGCCTGGCGCCGCTGCCGGTGGCGGTCGCCGGGTTCCTGTGCACCGCGCTGACCCGGCCGCCCCGAGGACGGACCCGGGCGTACGGGCCGGTGGCGCTGCTGGCCGGCGCGGTGCTCTTCGCCCTCGACCGGGGTGACCTGCTCGTTGCGGCCATCCTGCTCGCCGCGCTGGGCCTCGGTGCCAGCCTCGCCCGCACCGACGACGCCAGCGTCGCCCCGGGCGAGGACGCCAGCCAGGCGGCCCCGGCGG
>NZ_JAEVHL010000360.1 GCF_016803395.1 Micromonospora tarensis
CGCCGCGCTGGTGCCGGTCGGTCGGCGGCGCGCGCGGGTCACCCGGCGGGCGCTCCGCTGCCCGGTGCCCGCCGGGCGGACCCGGCAGGTGCTGGTCAACCTGGTGGAGAACGCGTTGCGGCACGGACCGCCGGAGGGGCAGGTCGGGCTCTACGCCACAGTGCGCAATCCCGGTCTGAGCATCCTGGTGACCAACGAGGGGCGGGTCGACGACGCGCTGCTGGCCGCGCTGCGCCGCCCGACGCCGGCGGTCGGGATGTCCGGGCTCGGTCTGTGGATCGTGCGGCAGCTCGTCGCGACGGACGGCGGAGCGCTGCGGGTCCACCGGTTGCGGCCGCGCGGCCTGGCGGTGGAGGTGCTGCTTCCGCTGGCCGCCGGGCGCGCTGACCCGAGCGGGCCAGAGGTTGGCCCGGCCGGGTCAGCGGGACGGGGACAGCCCTGCTGACCCGTTGTCGGTGCCCGGAGGAGGCCCAGTGTTCAGCCATGTCAAGGATCTGCAGTTCGAAGCCAAGCCGGACGGCCCGGACGCGGCGTTCGCCCGTCGGTTGCAGGAGGTGCTGGGCGGCAAGTGGGGCGAGATGACCGTCGCCAACCAGTACCTCTTCCAGGGGTGGAACTGCCGGCTGCCCGGCAAGTACAAGGATCTGCTGCTCGACGTCGGCACCGAGGAGATGGGCCACGTCGAGATGATCGTCACGATGATCACCCGGCTGTTGGACAACGCGCCGCTGTCGTTGACCGAAGGCATCGCGGAGGATCCCGGTGGCGCGGCGACGTACGCCGGGTCGAACCCGGCACACTTCATCCACTCCGGTGGTGGCGCGTTGCCGGCCGACTCGAGCGGGGTGCCGTGGAACGGCGCGTACGTCACCGCCAGCGGGAACCTGCTGGCCGACTTCCAGCTCAACGTCACCGCGGAGGCGCAGGGCCGGCTTCAGGTCGCCCGGCTGTTCCACATGACCGACGACCCGGGCGTCAAGCAGATGCTGCGCTTTCTGCTGGCCCGCGACACCATGCACCAGAACATGTGGCTGGCGGCGATCGAGCAGCTCAGGGAGGACGGGCTGGAGGACATGCCGGTGCCGGAGGCGTTCCCGGACTCCAGTGACCTCAGCGAGGAGTACGGCTACACCTACCTGGGCTTCTCCTCGGGAACCGACTCCGCCGAGGGGCGCTGGGCGTCCGGGCCCGCGCCGGACGGCAAGGGCGAGTTCCGCTACGACGACAATCCGCGCGCGAACGCTCCGGAGCCGGTGCTGCCCCCGGGCGACCCGCGGCTGTACGGCACCAACCCGGGTGTGGCCGGCTCGGTGGTGAACACGGTGAAGAGCAAGCTCACCTGACGCGTCCCGGTGGTCGCCGCGCCGGCGCGGCGACCCACCGGGACGGTCATGGGGAGTGGTCTGGGTCACAGAGCGGAACAAGGGGAACGCTTTGTTACTTGAGTCAAACACGCTCAACCCAACGCGATGGTAGGTGTTCGATGGCAACTCTTCCGGTACTTCCCCTGACCGACGCCGTGCTGCTGCCCGGCATGGTCATCCCGGTGACCCTCGACCCGACAACCCAGGCCGCGATCGACGCGCGCGGGCGACCGGCGACCGCAAACTGCTGGCCGTGCCGCGCATCGACGGCGAGTACGGCCCGGTCGGCGTCATCGCCACCATCGAGAAGGTCGGCCGGCTCCCCGAGGGTGAGCCCGCCGCCGTCGTGCGCGGCCTGACCCGGGCCCGGATCGGTTCCGGCGTGCCCGGCCCCGGCGCGGCGCTCTGGGTCGAGGCGACCGAACTCGACGAACCCGCCCACGCCGGCAAGGCCCGGGAACTCGCCCGCGAGTACCGCGCCCTGGTGACCTCGGTGCTCCAGCAGCGTGGCGCCTGGCAGGTCATCGACGCCGTGGAGCGGATGACCGACCTCTCCGAATTGGCCGACTCGGCTGGTTACGCGCCCTGGCTGACCCTGGAGCAGAAGACCGAGCTGCTCGCCGCGCCGGACGTCACCGCCCGGCTCGAGCTGCTGGTCGGCTGGGTGAAGGACTACCTGGCCGAGCAGGAGGTCACTGAGCAGATCAACAGTGACGTCCGGGAGGGGCTGGAGAAGTCCCAGCGGGAGTTCCTGCTGCGTCAGCAGCTCGCCGCGATTCGTAAGGAGCTGGGCGAGGACGAGCCGGACGGCTCGGCCGACTACCGGTCCCGGGTCGAGTCCGCCGAGCTGCCGGAGAAGGTCCGCGAGGCGGCCATGCGCGAGGTCGGCAAGCTGGAGCGGGCCAGTGACGCCTCCCCGGAGGCGGGCTGGATCCGTACCTGGCTGGACACCGTGCTGGAGATGCCGTGGGGCACGCGTACCGAGGACAACACCGACCTGGCCGCGGCCCGGGCGGTGCTCGACGCCGACCACGCCGGCCTGGCCGACGTGAAGGACCGCATCCTGGAGTACCTGGCCGTGCGCAACCGGCGGGCCGAGCGCAACCTCGGTGTGGTCGGCGGTCGCGGCTCCGGCGCGGTGCTCGCCCTCGCCGGTCCTCCCGGGGTGGGCAAGACCAGCCTCGGCGAGTCCGTGGCGCGGGCGCTCGGCCGTAACTTCGTCCGGGTCTCGCTCGGTGGCGTCCGCGACGAGGCGGAGATCCGCGGTCACCGACGCACCTACGTGGGTGCGCTGCCCGGCCGGATCGTCCGCGCCCTGCGCGAGGCCGGTTCGATGAACCCGGTCGTGCTCCTCGACGAGGTGGACAAGCTGGCCGCCGGCTACGCCGGTGACCCGGCCGCCGCCCTGCTTGAGGTGCTCGACCCGGCGCAGAACCACACCTTCCGGGACCACTACCTGGAGGTCGACCTGGACCTCTCCGACGTGCTCTTCCTGGCCACCGCCAACGTGGTGGAGTCCATCCCCGGCCCGCTGCTGGACCGGATGGAGCTGGTCATGCTGGACGGCTACACCGAGGACGAGAAGGTCGCCATCGCCCGGGACCACCTGCTGCCCCGGCAGCGGGAGCGGGCCGGGCTGACCGCCGACGAGGTGGCGATCGCCGACGAGGCGTTGGCGCTGATCGCGGGCGAGTACACCCGGGAGGCCGGCGTCCGGCAGCTCGAACGTGGCCTCGCCAAGATCCTGCGCAAGGTCGCGGTGGCGCTGGCGACCGACCCGACACCGGTCCGCGTCGACACCGGCAACCTGGCCAGCTACCTGGGGCGGCCGAAGTTCACCCCGGAGTCGGCCGAGCGCACCGCGGTGCCGGGTGTGGCCACCGGCCTCGCCGTCACCGGCGCGGGTGGGGACGTGCTCTTCATCGAGGCGACAAGCATGGAGGGCGAGCCGGGATTGACCCTGACCGGTCAACTCGGTGACGTGATGAAGGAGTCCGCGCACATCGCCCTGTCCTACCTGCGCTCCAACGGGCGGCGGTTCGGCATCGACCCGAACGCCCTGGCCGGACGCCGGATCCACGTCCACTTCCCGGCGGGCGCGGTGCCCAAGGACGGCCCGAGCGCCGGCATCACCATGGTGACGGCCCTGGCGTCGCTGGTCACCGGCCGGCCGGTCCGGCCCGAGTTCGGGATGACCGGCGAGGTGACGCTCTCCGGCCGGGTGCTGCCGATCGGTGGGGTGAAGCAGAAGCTGCTCGCCGCGCACCGGGCCGGCCTCACCGAGGTCATCATCCCGGCCCGCAACGAGCCGGACCTGGACGATCTGCCGGCCGAGGTGCGCGAGGCGCTGACCGTGCACACCCTGGCCGACGTGGCCGACGTGCTCGCCCTGGCGCTGCGCCCGGCCGACGTCGAGGCGCTGGACGGTCCGGCACTCGCCACCGCCTGACGCACCGAACCAATGGCCCCCGCCGTCGCGCAGACGGCGGGGGCCATTGACGTACCCGGATAGCGGCTACTGTTCGCGTGAACCTTCAACGATCTCTCCGCCGCGAGGCGACCCCCGGAGGAATCCCCGTGAACCTGGTGCTCTGGATCATCCAGATCCTGCTCGCCGTCATCTTCGCCGGCGCCGGCCTGGCCAAGCTGACCCAGCCCAAGGAGAAGCTGCGCGACCGGATGAAGTGGATCGACCCGGTCCCGCTGTCACAGGTCAAGGCCCTCGGCTTCGTCGAGCTGCTCGGCGCACTCGGGCTGGTGCTGCCCCCGCTCACCGACATCGCCACAGTGCTCACCCCGCTCGCGGCGGTCGGGCTGGTCATCGTCATGATCGGCGCCATCCTCGTGCACCTGCGCGACCGCCGGAAGCGGACGACGGCCCAGGAGCGTCAACTGGAGACCCAGGGCGTGATCACCTGCACGGTGCTGCTCGTCCTCGCCGCCGTGGTGGCGTGGGGCCGCTTCGGCCCGTACTCCTTCTGAACCGGGCCGTCGGCGACCGTCGTACCCCGGCGGTCGCCGACGGCGTGCTCAGCGCTCGTCGCGTCCGCGGTCGCGGCGCACGGTGGCCTTGCGGCCCTTGATCGTGCTGGCCCGCAGCCCGGCGATCACCTCGTCGGCCACCCCCTGCGGCACCTCCACCAGCGAGAACCGGTCGGCGATCTCGATCGAGCCGATGTCCCGGCCGCGAATCCCGGTCTCCCCGGTGATCGCGCCGACCAGATCCTGCGGGCGCACCCCGGCGCGTCGGCCCAGGCCGACGAAGACCTGCACGGAGTTGCCGCCGCCCGAGCGGGGCCGCGCACCGCCCCGCCGGTCGGCGCCC
>NZ_JAEVHL010000361.1 GCF_016803395.1 Micromonospora tarensis
CGCGACCGGTTCGGCGCGGTGCACGCCGTGGTGCACAGCGCGGGCACCCTCGACGGTCGCGGCCTGCCCGACAAGGACTGGTCCGAGCTGAGGGCGGTGTACTGGCCGGCCGACCTCACCGACCGCACCGCGCTGACGGAGCTGGTCCGGCGAGTTCGCGACCGGTTCGGCGCGGTGCACGCCGTGGTGCACAGCGCGGGCACCCTCGACGGTCGCGGCCTGCCCGACAAGGACTGGTCCGAGCTGAGGGCGGTGCTGGCCCCCAAGCTCGTCGGGCTGCCGCTGCTCGACGCGGTCACCGCCGACCAGCCGCTCGACCTGTTCGCCATCTTCTCCTCGGCGTCCTCGCTGCTCGGTGACTTCGGGCAGGGCGACTACGCGGTAGCCAACCGGTTCGCCGACGAGTTCGCCCGGTGGCGGGAGCAGCACCACCGCCCGGGCCGGACGGTCGTGGTGGACTGGGGTCTCTGGCGCGACGGCGGGATGCGCCTGGACGGGGCCGAAGAGCTGTACCTGCGGGCGGCCGGGCTGGAATATCTCGAACGGGGGCCGGGCCTCGACGCGTTCGAGGAGGTGCTGCGCCGGGGGCTCACCCGGGCGGTGGTGCTGGCCGGCCCCCGGGCGTCCGTGGACCGGGTCGCCGGCCTGCTGGCCGTCGCGGAACCGGTCGTCGAGACGCCCGGGCCCGACCCGGACGACACCACCCGGCTGTACGAGGACCTCCGGCAGCTCGCCGCCGAGGTGCTGGAGACCGATCCCGGTCACCTCCAGGCGCACGAGAGCCTCAACGACCACGGCTTCGACTCGATAAGCATCCGCGACCTCGCGGACCGGGTCGGCGCGCTGCTGGGCATCCGGCTGTCGGCGACCGTCTTCTTCACCTCCGGCACCCTCGCCGGCCTCGTCGAGCACCTCCGCACCGCGCACCCGGACGCGGTCGCGGCCCACCTCGCCGACAAGCGCTCCGCGCGACCGCACGCCTCCGTGCCACTCACGGTCTCCGGGCCCACGCCGGCCGCAGCGCCATCGCCGCGCCCGCGCCACCGCCGGCTCCGGAGCCCGCGTTGGCTCCCGCGCCATCGTCGGCTCCGGTGCCCGCGTTGGCTCCGGTGCCTTTGTCGGCTTGGGTGCCCGCGTTGGCTCCCGCGCCATCGTCGGCTCCCGCGCCATCGTCGGCGCCGGTGCCATCGCCGCCCTCCGGGCTGGCGTCGGCCACCCGGCCGTCGCCCGCCTCCGTGATGGCCGCCCCGCTCGCCGGGCCGGTCGGCGGCACCGAGCCGATCGCCGTGGTGGGCATGGCCGGCGTCCTGCCCGGTGCCGGCGACCTCGACGAGTTCTGGTCGCACCTGGTGGCCGGGCGCGACCAGGTAACCGAGGTACCGGCGGACCGGTGGGACTGGCGCTCGGTCTTCTCGACCGATCCGCTTGCCGCCGGCCGGACCCGTTCCCGGTGGGGTGGCTTCCTCGACGGCGTGGACCGGTTCGACGCGCCCTTCTTCCGGATCTCGCCCCGGGAGGCCGAGCTGATGGACCCCCAGCAGCGGCTGCTCCTCCAGGTCGCCTGGGCCGCTGTGGAGGACGCGGGCTGGCGGATGTCGGCGCTCGCCGGCCACCGGGTCGGGGTGTACGTCGGCGCGCAGTTCACCGACTATCACCACCTGCTCCGGCAGGCCGGTGTGCAACGCGTTCAGGTGGGCACCGGGAACGTGCTGAACATGCTGGCCAACCGGCTCTCCTTCACGTTCGACCTGCGCGGGCCGAGCGAGACGGTCGACACGGCGTGCTCGTCGTCGCTGGTCGCGGTGGACCGGGCGGTGGCGGCGCTGCACCGGGGCGACTGCGCGTCCGCGATCGTCGGCGGCGTCAGCCTGATGCTCGATCCGTACTACTACGTGCTCGCCAACGAGGCGGGCGCGTTCTCCCCGACCGGGCGGTGCCACTCCTTCGACGCGGCGGCCGACGGTTACGTCCGCGGTGAGGGCGTGCTCGCCGTCGTCCTCAAGCCGTTGCGCGCGGCGATCCGCGACGGTGACCAGGTGCACGCGGTGCTGCGCGGCTCCGCCGTCAACCACGGCGGGCGGGCCAGCTCGCTGACCGCGCCGAACCTGGACGCCCAGGCCGAGGTGGTCAGCGCCGCCTGGGCGCGCGCGGGCGTCGACCCGACGACCATCTCCTACCTGGAGGCGCACGGCACCGGCACCTCCCTTGGCGACCCGATCGAGTACGACGCGCTGCGCCGCGCCGTCGACAGCTGGTCACGGACCGCCGGTCGGCCGGTGCCGGACACCGCCTGGTGTGCCCTCGGCACGGTCAAGACGCACATCGGCCATCTCGAACCGGCGGCCGGCCTGGCCGGGCTGGTCACCGTGGCGCTGGCGCTGCGACGGGGCGTCCTGCCCGGCATGCTGCACCAACGTTCGGCGAACCCGCTGCTGGACCTGGACACCGGCCCGTTCCGACTGCACGGCCGGACGACGCCGTGGCGGACAGCGGACGGCGGTCCCCGCCGCGCCGGTGTCTCCTCCTTCGGGTTCGGCGGCACGAACGCCCACGTGGTGCTGGAGGAACCCCCCGGCCACACCAGCGCGCGAGCCCACCCCGCCCCGCCCGCAGGTCGTCGTCCTCTCCGCCCGGGACGAGCCGCGCCTACGGGCGTACGCCGGGCGGCTCGCCGAGGCGCTGCGGCCCCCCGCGCCGGTCGCCCCGGCGGACCTGGACGCCCTCGGCCAGACGGTCGCCGAGCTGCTCGGCGTCGCCACCGAGGACGTCGACCCGGGCAGCACGCCGGCCGACCTCGGGCTGGACGCGTTCGCCCGGGCGGCGCTGGCCGCGCGGATCGGCGTGGCCGTCACCGACATCGACCCGCACCGTCCGCTGTCCGGGCTGGTCCCGGCCGACCCGCCGGCCCCGGCCTCCCGTCCCGAACTGGCCGACGTCGCCTTCACCCTGCAGACCGGCCGTGAGCCGATGGCGCAGCGGATCGCGGTGGTCACCAGCGACCTGGACCACCTGGTCGAGGTTCTTCAGGCGTACGCGTCCGGCGGCGACCCGGCCGGTCTGCGGCAGGGTCGTGCCGACGCCACCGACGACCTCGCCGACGCCCTGGTGTCCGGGTCGGCCGGCCGCGCCTACCTGGCGGCCCTCGTCGACCAGGGCGAGTGGCGGCAACTGGCGACCCTGTGGACCCGTGGCGTCGACGTGGACTGGGCGGCGGCGGATTCGGGGGGTGGACGGCGAATCTCCCTGCCCAGCTACCCGTTCGAGCCGCAGCGGCACTGGTTCACCGAATCGGCGGCGCCCCCCACCGAGCCCGAGCCCGTCCTGCCGCAGCTGTTCGCGCCGGTGTGGGTTCCGGCCGAGGAGCCCGATGTCGCCGACGGCGCGCCCGCCGGGCCGGTGTGGATCATGCACGACGCGGAGAGCAGCCGGCTCGCCGAGGCGCTGGCCGTCGGTCGCGACGCCCGCCTGATCCGGGCGGACGCCGCCCGGCTGCCGACGACCTCGCCGATCCGACCGGCGTCTACCTGCTGTCCGCCCCGGCCGGGCCGGTCACAGCGGATCGGGTGGACAGCGCCCAGCGCGACGGGGTGCTGGCCCTGCACCGGCTGGTCCGGTCGTTGGACCAGCGCGGCCACGGCGGGCGGTCACTGTGGATCTGCGTGGTCACCGCCGGGGTCTGCCCGGTCGACGACGCCGTCCCCGCGCCGCTCGCCGCCGGCCTGCACGCGCTGGCGGGCACCGTGGCACGGGAGTACCCGGCCTGGCGGGTCCGCGTCGCGGACCTGGCCGCCGGGGACGTGAGCGCCCCGCCGGCCGTGGTGTCCCGGCTCGTCGACCCCGCCCGGATCCCGGCGTCCGGGGCGGCCGGCGCGGCCGTCCTGCACCGCGACCGCTGGTACGTACGCGGCTTCCGACAGGTTCAGGGCGTGGCTCCGGCCGACGGCGGGCCGGTGCCCCGACCGGGCGGCGTCTACGTGATCCTGGGCGGGGCGGGCGCGTCGGCGGTGTCCTCGCCCACCACCTCGCCGCCGCCGGGTCGACAGTCGTGCTGCTCGGTCGCGGCGACCTCGGCGACCGGCAGCGGCAGGCCCTTGCCGAGATCGACAGCCGCGGCGGGACCGGTGTCTACCTGCGCGCCGACGCCAGCGACCCGGCCGCCCTGCGCGCCGCCAAGCAGGAGATCGTCGAACGGTTCGGCGCCGTGCACGGCATCGTGCACTCGGCGATCGTGCTGCGGGACCAGACGTTGCGGGCGATGGACGAGGACACGTTCCTCGCCGCGCTCTCGCCCAAGACGCGCGGCAGCGTGGCGTTCTGCGCCGAGTTCGCCGACCAGCCGCTCGACTTCGTGCTGTTCTTCTCGTCGGTGCAGTCCTTCGTGGGCAGCGGCGGTCAGGGCAACTACGCGGCCGCCTGTGCCTTCCAGGACGCGTACGCCCGACACCTGCGCGCGCTCGGCCAGCCCGTGACGGTCCTCAACTGGGGGTACTGGGGGAGCGTCGGCGTGGTGGCGACGCGGCGCACCGGCAGCGCCTCGCCGCCGACGGTGTGCACTCCATCGAGCCGCCCGAGGGGCTGGCCACGATGCGTCTCGCGCTGGGCGCCGCGCTGCCGCAACTGGTGGCGGTGCGGGCGGAACCGGCGGTGCTGCGCGGCACCCTGCCGGTCGTGGCGGAGCCGGTCC
>NZ_JAEVHL010000362.1 GCF_016803395.1 Micromonospora tarensis
TGCACCCGGGTGAGCGCTTCGGCGAACTCGACCGCGTCGAGCTGGACGTCCGCCCAGTTGTACTCGTTGGTCCCCTCACTGACGTCGGCGGTGGCGGACGCGGCGCGCTCGGCCTGGGCAACGGCGTCGCGCTCGTTCCAGCCGGCCCGGGTGGTGGCCATCGCGGTGGCCGTCGCGGCGGCCTGGTCGGCGACGTCGCGCCGGCGCGCGGCCGCGACCTGGTCGCGGTGCTGGTCGTAGCGGCGGGCCTGGTGTGGCGGCTCGGCGTCGCCGGTCAGCGACTCGTCGAGCAGCGAACGCAGGTAGCCCAGCGGTCGCTTCGGCGCGTCGAGCAGCTCCCGACCGGCGCGGGTCTGCCGAATCCAGTCGAGCAGGGCCGGCATCGTCCATCGCGGACCCAGCCGCGATCCGAGCAGCGCGGCCAGCCGGGGCAGGGGCACTCGTGCCAGCCACTCCCATGCCTGCTGAGCGGCCCGTGCCAGGTCGTATGCCCAGCCAATCCACTCTGGAGCAGGCCGGGACCGCCGTGACAGCCCACACGCCCTTTCGATCGGCCTAGGACGCTCGACGCGTCGTGAGCTGCGTCGATCCTCGGTTCTTGGTGATGAGCGCGAAGCGCGTTTTCCCCCCCGACTCGGCCCCACCGGCAAGGGGTGAGTTATCGACGGAGGTTGAGCAAAACCCCGAGACAAGCAGGAACTTAAGTTCTCACCTTGAGACGCCAAGCGGGGGGGGAAGTAATTCCCGGTCTCGATCTGGCGGGTGGCGATCGCCTCGACGTCGGCAAGGACGGTGTCGCGGGTGGTGGCCACGGCCTGGCGTAGCTGCGCGCGGCGGGCCAGGCCGGCGTGGTCGACCACGGCACCGGTGCGGGCGATGAGCGCGTCGACGTCGTCCTCGGCGGCTGCCAGCACCGCCAGGGCGTGCTGCAGCAGCTCGTCGAGCACCAACAGGGCGAGGGGGACGTAGGGGGCGCGGGCGGCCGCGTCACGGATCACCGGTGCCAGGTCCCACTCGGCTCGGTCGTTGCACCGGCCGAGTTCCGTGCGCTGCTCCAGGCTCAGCCGGCGACCCTGCCGGGTCCGCACCGCCCACCCGAGCGCCTCAGCCCGCGCCCACCCGGCCGTGACCGCGCGGGGCGTGCAGCCGGCCAGCTCCGCCGATCGGGCGCGGCCGGGCAACGCACGGCGGCCGGTGCGGTAGTCGGCGTCGACGGCCAGGACGCCGGCGACCCGGGCCAGCATCGAGGGCCGCCCACGTCTGGAGGCCCGCGCCGCGGCGTCCCTCGCCAGCAGATCGGCCAGGAGCTCGACCGCGCGGCCGCGGCCGCCACCGACGGCGTAGGACTCCACCGTGGTGCGCAGCCGCTGCACCCACGCGGTCAGCTCGGCCACCCGGGCATCGGTCCCGGCTCGCTCGGCCAGCAGCTCGAACTGCTGCGCCACGGCGGCGGCCTCGGCGACCTGGTCGTGCTCGAACCTCGCGCGGGCGGCGGCCAGCCACGAGTACCCGCACAACCAGCACGCCGGCGACGGATCCGGCTGGCCGCACGCCGCGCAGGCCGGGTCGACGTCGTCGACGACATCGAGGGCGGCGGCCCGCAGCTCGGCGGCGTGGCGGCGCTGCTCGGCGTCGGTGCGGGTGCGCCAGCAGGACCTGCACAGCGGATCCGAGTCGGCGCCGTCGCGCGGCAGGCCCTGCCTGTCCCGGCCCGCACTCGCGCACGAGACGCACGGGGTCTGCAGGCCGGTCGGGTAGGTAATCCGCCGGCGGGCGCTGGGCGGGGCGACCAGACGGGTCTGGCCGGTGCGGGTGGTCTCCACCAGCAGCGCCGGCCGCGCCGAGTGCACAGTGCACCGCGTGCGGCCCTCGGCGGCGAGCACGGTCCGGCCGAGCGCCGCGCAGACCGGGCAGTGCCCGGACGCGACGACACGCTCCGCCAACATCGACGTGGCGTGAGGGGCGAGTGGGCTCAGCGTCACCGGCCACCGCCGGTGGTCGATGGGCCGTCATGTGGGCCGGGCGCTGACAGGCAGGTCGGCGACACGCGGTGACCGCGTGTAGAGACAAGAGTGCACCCAGCCCGAAGGTTGAGTGCTACGATCTCCTCCGAGCTTGTTGGAGCCTCAGACCCTGCTTCCGCCGCCAAGCAAACACAGGGTTCGGGGCTCTCTTGCTGTCTGCAGTTAGGGGTAGAGCGCGGGCGCTCCCTCAAGATCGAATTAGGCGCGGTAGGCGCGTGACCCGTGGATCTTACGGCGACTCTCGCCACCGCAGACGCCCCAACACGCTCCCAAACCACCGATCCCGACGAGTCCTGTGTGGATCTCGTCTTTAAATCGGCACATACCGGGGCGAGCCTGGCGGAGTGGCGGTCAAAGAAAATGGGGCCAGATATGGCCGAATAGGCGGCCCGTCGATTCGGGTCGCCTATTCGGACGTGGGGAATGGTCACGCGGGCAGGTGAATGGTGTCGCAGTAAACGGCGGCGCCGTCGCCGTCGTGGACGTACAACTCGCCGTAGCGGTCGACCGGGCCGTCGAAGGCGACGAGCAGCCGCTGTGCCTGCCAGCTCGCCGTCTCGACGTCGGCGGCGGTGAAGTAGATGACGGCCTGTGGGGTGTCGGGCTCGGGATCGGTGACGACGTCCAGGCGGTACTCGTCGGTGGTGCCCATGACAAAGGTGCCGAACGGGCGGTAGGTCACGGCGTTCACCGGCCCCAGACGGCCAGGGCGACGGTGGTGGCCGCGCCGGCGTACCCGGTGAGCAGCAGCGGCACCGCCCGCGAGATCGCGAGGTACTTGGCGCGGGTGGCGCGCGAGAGCCACCACAGCTCACGGGCGCGGGTCAGCGGCGTCATCTGCGCGACGTGCTCGGCGTCGCCGCCGGCGATGCGGGCGAGCACGTCGTGGGCGGTGTCGGCGTCGGCGTAGGCGCAGAATCCGAAGTCACCACCCAGGCGGGGCCGGCTGGCCAGCAGAAGCAGCACCACAGCGGCCAGCACCACCGCGGCGGTGCCCGCGCCGGCGGCGAGGGCGGCCGGGGTGAGGTGGCCGCCGGCTCCCGCGCCGCCGAGCACAGCCAGGCCAGCGCCGAGCAGCACCCCGGCCATCTGCAGGTAGCCGCTGGCCTTGGGGTCGATGCGGGCCAGCTCGGTGCGGACGGTGGCGACCTCGGCGTCCAGGGCGGCAGTGACGGTGCCCCGGCCGCAGGCGGCGGCATGCGCGCCGGCACGGGCCAGGGTGTCCAGCTCGGAGCTGTCCAGCTCCTCGGTGCCGCAGCCGGTGCACCGGAAGGTGTGGGGGAAGTGGCCGAGAACGATCTCCACGAGCACGGCGTGCGCGCCAGCGGTGGGGATCTGGAAGTGGCGGCGCTGGCCGCGAAGGTCGCTGGCGTAGGCCGCGCCGAGGTAGGTCGGATCGCCGGGATCGGGCACCATGGCGGGTGCTCCTTCCGTTCGTTGTGGATGGGCAGGAGTGGCGGGCGGCCCCGGAGCTTGGGAAGGCGGAGGGGCCGCCCGCGCGGCGTTATCGGCCGGTCGGCTGGTAGATCGGCGAGTCGGCCGCGGGTACGCCTCGGCCCGGCAGAAGTGGTCGTAGCCGCACCAGTCCCAGACGGTGACTCCGGGGCGCAGCGGGGCGGTGCGCTCGTCGGCGAGGATCTGCTCGGCGTCGTCGGTCCAGTCGATGCCGGTGGCGATCGCGGCGACGGCGGCGTGGTCGACGTGGCGGGCGCACAACCGGTGCGCGACGGCCAGGCCGCTGGGCAGGTGCACCAGGCTGTAGCGGCCGTCCAGGCGCTGCCCGTGATCCAAGGTGACGTGCACGGCCAGGCCGGGTGCGACCGGCCAGCCGGTGACGATGATCTGGCTGACGCGGGGCTCGTCGGCGGCGTCGGTGTCGCTCACCTGGATACGTACCGGGATCGTCGGCGCGGTGGTGCTCGTGATCGTGGTCATGAGGTTCCCTCCTGGGGACTGCTATCGACGGGGCGGCGAAAAAGGTGACGGTCAGCGGCGGGTGGCGCCGTAGGCGATCAGCCACGCGCCGGCGGTGCCGGCGGTCGCGGCGAGCGCCTGGATCCATCCGCCGGGGGCGGCGATGGCCATGAGAGCGCCGGTCACGGCGGCGGTGTGCAGGACGTAGACGGCGGTGCGGGAGCGGCGGCGGGCGAGCACGCCCTGGTGCAGCGCGGCCAGGGACGCGACGGCCCAGATCAGCCACAGCGCCCACCCCCACAGGCCGTGCGCGGCGGCCCAGGCGGTGGTGGCCGGCAGCAGCAGCGCGTGCACGGCGGCGGCGGCGACCAGGGCCAGCAGCAGCCAGCCGGCGTAGGTGGCGGTGTACATCAGGCGGCGGCGGTCGGCCAGGACGGTGCCGACGGTCGTGATGCGGTTTGCGGGTGGCCACTGGTCGCAGCAGCGGCGGAGTCCGGTGTCGTGCTGATGGCGGGTCGGCTGGTCTCCGGGCGGGACTGCGGGCTGCATGGCGTCTCCTGGTTGTGGATGGCGAGCGGGCGAACGGGGGTGATCGCGCCGGCGTGGCGGGCCACGACGTCGGCGTACTGGTGCTGGGCTCGGCTGATGTGGGTGTCGACGTTCCACTCGGCCTGTGTCCGGATCCTGCGTGCCGAGCACGAGCACGCCGGCCTCAAGTCGACGTTCTCGATCT
>NZ_JAEVHL010000363.1 GCF_016803395.1 Micromonospora tarensis
GCGGAGCGGGGTCGCGCCCCGTCCGCCGGCCCGCCGGTGTCGTCGTGGCCGGTCCAGCCGCCGGCCATCCCGGCCCCCACCTCGTCGATCGCGTCGTCGATCTGGCGGGCGAGGTCCACGTCCAACGCGGTCACCCCGTTGGCCTGGTTGGTCCGTACGGTCAACACGGCGGCGGTGTCACCCGGCCGTCCGATGCTCGGGCCGCGGCCGGTGTCCCGGCGCAGCCGGTCGAGCCGGGCGAGCACCCGGTCCAGGTTGTCCAGTGGCAGCGCGACCACCCGGTAGAGGCCCTGGCTGTCGCCGGCCCAGTACGGCAGGTCGTCCAGCGCCGCGCTGATCTCGTCCGGGCTCAGCGTGGGTGTGGTGGTGGCGGCGCCGACCAGGCCACCACCGGCCTCCGCTGGGTTCAGCAGGTCACGCAACCCGTCGGGTACGTGCAACGACTCGACCAGGTCGCCGTCCTGCTCGGCGAGCGCGGCGATCGTCGCCTCCGCCTGGTATCGGGCCTGCTCCGGGGTGTTGCCGCTGATCCGGCCCACCTCGGCCAGGAAGCCGGCCAGGTCCTGGTGCCGTTCGACGCCGTCGACCGGCAGCACGTCGTGCAACGACGCCGGCACCGCCGCGAGCAGCCGCTGCCGTTCGGCGGCCTCCAGGGCGAACGCGAGGACCAGCACGGTGGCCTCGGTGCCCACCTTGGCCGTCTTGAAGTCCACCCCGGCCCGGCGCCGGACCCCGTCGACCAGGTCGTGGTAGCCCACGCCGCGCACACCGGCCGCGCCGCTCGGCGGGGATGGCTGTGGTCGCGGATTGTCCGCGGTGCCGACCGGCGGCGGTGCCGGCCCGCCCCGCGTACTGTCCGGCTTGCGGGCTCCGGCCGCCGGTGGGCCGGCCCGCTTGCCCTGGTCGAGGCTGGTGATCTGCTTGGTCGCGCTCAGGCTGGCGCCGACCTCGCTGGGCTGGCGATTCTGCTCGCGGGCCTGCCGGGCCAGCGCCCGACGCCGCTGGTTGTCACCCTCCATCTGCTTGCGCATGGTGGCATCCCTTCCGCTCGGGATCGTGGCTGTGCCCGTCGCGTTCCCGCCGTCGTCGAGCACGAAACAGACGCGGCCGGCCGGGTCGGCCCGGCGTCCGCGAGGCTTCATCCGGCCGGGGTGAGGGGTGCTCACCCGTGCCGCCCGCACCATCGGGTCAGGACCGCTGTTCTTCCGAGGTACGCGGAAGGAAGGTCGTCATGAAGCAGATCGTCGAGATCGTCCCCGCCCGAGCCGGTTGGTACGCGCGCTGGCAGCTCACCCCCGAGGTCACCAGGTGTTACCCGGTGAGCCTGTGGGCGCTGCTGGAGGAGGCCGACGGAACCGGCCGCGAGGTGGTGGGCATGGACTGCGTCGGCCAGTGGCCGGGCGCGGACGACAACGAGGCGGGTGGGCAGTTCGTCCGCTACCTGTACCAGACGCCCGATTCGGGGGAACCCGAGGACATCGACTCGACGCCGACCGGCGAGCTGCGTGAGAGCGGGCCCCGACTTCAGCCGACGACGGCACCCTAGACATTCCTCCGGGCCCCGACCCCAGGTCCCAGGGTCGGGGGCCACCCCGTTCACCGGGGTGGCCGGTGGCTGCCGGGCTCCGGCCCGGCCCGACGGGATCAGCCGATGGCGCGCAGGTCGTCGCCGGCGTGCCGCTCGGTCAGCAACTCGGTCAGCCCGGTGCGGTCGAGCATCCGCTGAAGCGGCGGGTTGACCCCGGTCAGCCGGACCGCCCCGGCGACGCGGTGCACCACCAGCAGCGCACTGAGCCCGGAGGAGTCACAGAGGCTCACTCCGGCCAGGTCGATCAGCACCTCGCCGTCGCCGGGCAGGTCGGCCGCGGCGGCGATCAACTCGGGCGCGGTGTCGTAGGCCAGCTCACCGGTCAGCCGAAGTCGGACGTGTCCGGCGTCGAGCCGACTCGCCTCGATGGTCAACAACTGGCTCGGACATCCCACCATGCTCCCAGTTGTGCGGCATAACGCAAAGTGGAGGGCGACGACGCGCGGGACGAGTGGTCGCCCGCTGGTGGTGCTGCCGGTGGCTTCGGTGAGATGCCGCTGCCCGGGTACCGGCGTAGGGTGGGCTGGAGAGTTTTGACCACAGACGCCGGTTCCGCAGCGGAATCGGGTGGATGACAAGGAGTGAGGCTCAGCTGGTGACTGCTTCCGACGTCAGGGACACCGACCCGGGCGACGGACGGATCTCCACGCCGAGCACGACACGGCCTGCGGCGTGGTCCGTCGGCGCTCCGCCCCGCCCCACCGCCGCTCTGCCGCCACTGGCGGCCGACCGGGGTTCGTCCGCACCCGACTGGTTCGAGGTCGTCGAACACTTCCGCGAGGGTCTGGTGGTCTGCGACGCCGATGGCGTGGTGCGGCACGTCAGTCCGGTGGCCGAGCGGCTGCTGCCCAAGGTGACGCCCGGCGAGCTGCTCAGCGTGTCCGGGGTGCCGGGCCTCGGCGCGGGCGACGCCGGCGGCTTCACCCATCGCGGGCGGCGGCTCACCGCACGCCAGGTGCCGCTCTCCGGTGGCCGTTGCTGCTGGTATGTCGAGGACGTCACCGAAAACGTCAGCCGCGCCGACGCGCTGCTCGCCGAACGGGCACGCTCGGCGTTCCTGGCCGTGGTGGGCGACAAACTCGGTAACCCCCTGCACCCCGACCGGGCCGCCGCCGCGGTCGTCCGGCTCGCCGTGCCGACCCTGGCCGAGGTCGCCGTGCTGGTGCTCGCCCCGCGTGCCGGTCGGGTCCGCTGGTGGCGGGCCGCCCGAGCTGACGACGAGAACCCGACGGTGGACAGCGGTGTGCTGACCGGCGGCGAGTTGCCGGCTGCCATGACCGACGGGCTCACCGGCGTCGAGCCGCACACCGGGGACTGGCTGGTCGAGCAGGCGGTCGACGCCGGTTGGCTGCCCGCATTCACCGGCGCCGACAGCGTCGCCCGGGTCGTGCCACTGCCCGGCCGGGACGCGCCGGTCGGTGTGCTGCTGGTGGCCCGCCGGGCCACCCGCTGGTACGACGAGGCCGACGTGGACCTGGTCCGGGCGTTCGCCGCGCGGGCCGGCGCGGCGTTGACCACCGCCCTGCTCTACCGCGACCAGGCGGAGGTGGCCGACACTCTCCAGGCCAGCCTGCTGCCGGTCGAGCCGGTCGAGGCGGTCGGTGTGCAGTGGGGTACGGCCTACCGGCCCGCACAGGCGGGGCTGCGCATCGGCGGTGACTTCTACGGTTCGCACCGGCTTCCCGACGGAGGCTCGGTGTTCTTCCTCGGCGACGTGTCGGGCAAGGGAGTCGAGGCGGCCGTCTTCACCGGTCAGCTACGCCAGTGCCTCCAGGCGCTGCACCGGTTGGAGTCGCACCCCGCGCGCCTGCTGCGACTGCTCAACGACGCGCTGCTGGAGACGACCCAGGCGCACGGCCAGGGCCGCTTCGCCACGATCGTGCTCGGCGTGGCCCGCCCAGAGCGCGACGGTGGCCTCACCCTCACCATGGCCGGCGGCGGGCACCTGCCACCGCTGGTGCTGCGCGCCTCCGGCGAGGTGGAGACGGTGCCGCTGCGCGGCATGCTGATCGGGGTGGTGCCTGACCCGCGGGTCGGTGAGGTGACCGTGCGGCTCGCCCCGGGTGAGACCTGCCTGCTCTACAGCGATGGGGTGACCGAGGCCCGTGGTGGCCGCCGCGGCGCCGAGCAGTTCGGGGCCGAGCGGCTGGTCAGCGCGGTGACCGGCTGCCAGCGGATGCCCGCGCCAGCCCTCGCCGAACGGGTCGAGCAGGTCACCTGCGACTGGTTGGCGCAGGGCGACCACGACGACATCGCGGTGCTGGCGCTGCGGGCGACCAGTCCGGGCGGGCGCGGAGCGCGGCACCTGCACGCGGTGCCCGCACCAGCCGTCATCGACCGAGCAGAGGAGGCTGACGCGTGACCGCCGCCATGGCCGCCGCCGATCCGACCCACGCGTACTCCGGCTATCTGGACTGTCTCGCCGACGCCGACGAGTACGCCGCGGCCGAGCTGGCGATCGGCCTGCTCGACGCGGGCGTCCCGGCGGAGCGGGTGCTGCTCGACCTGGTCGCGCCCGCCCAGGCCGAGGTGGGCGAGCGGTGGGCACGCAACGAGTGGAGCGTCGCCCAGGAGCACGCGGCCACCCACATCAGCGAGCAGGTGGTGGCGGCGGTGGCCGCGCACGCCAGACCGCGGCCGACCGGCGGGCGGGTCGTGGTCGCCTGCATGGACGGTGAGTGGCACGCGCTGCCGCCCCGGCTGGTGGCCGAGGTGCTGCGGTTACGCGGGTGGCAGGTGACCTTCCTGGGTGCCAGTGTGCCGGCGGCGCATCTCGTGTCGTACCTGCACCGCTACGACGCGCACGCGGTCGCGTTGGCCTGCGCGCTGCCGATGCGACTGCCGCACGCCCACCGGATGATCGAGGCCTGCCGACGCTCGGACGTGCCGGTGGTGGTCGGCGGGCGTGGTTTCGGCGCGGATGGCCGCTGGGCGCGTCGGCTGGGCGTGGCCTGGGCGCCTGACGCACCCGCGGCGGCCGAGCTGGTCGCCGACGAGCGGGCGCTGCGCGGAGT
>NZ_JAEVHL010000364.1 GCF_016803395.1 Micromonospora tarensis
GCGCGGGCGCCGGCTCGGCGCCGTAGTTCGCGGAGCTGGTCGAGTGGTCGCGAAGCAGGTGGTCGGCGAACGCCGCGAGCGTCGGGTACTCGAAGAAGACCGACGGCAGCAGGTCCAGCCCCAACCGCTCGTTCAACACGTTCGCCAGCTCGGTGAAGGAGATCGAGTCGAAGCCGAACTCGCTGAGGTGGGCGTCTAGGTCCACGTCGGCGGGATCGACGTCGAGGACGGTACGGATCGCCGCGAGCAGGTCCGCGCGCACCCGGTCGACCAGCCGGTCGGCCGCCCCGGCGTGGTTGTCCGCGTCGGTCGGGTCGGCGCTGGCCGGTCCGGGTCCGCCAGCGGTCGCCGCGAAGGTCCGCAGGATCCGGTCCTGGTCCCCGTGCAGCTCGATGAGGAGCGGCTCGTCGGCCGCCAGCGCGCGTTCGAACATCGCGAGGCCCTCGGCGACGTCGATCGGCCGGATCCCCGCGACACCGCGCATCAGGCGTTGGGTGGCCTCGTCGATGCGCATCCCGCCGTCGGCCCAGTAGGGCCACGCCACCGACACGCTGCGCCCCGGTCGCCGCCCCGCCCGCCACCGCACGAACTCGTCCAGGAACCGGTTGCCGAACGCGTAGTCGCACTGGCCGGCGTTGCCCACCAGCCCGGCCACCGACGAGAACCCGACGAAGACCTTCAGGTCGTCGGCGGCGGTGGCCTCGTCCAGCCACACCGCTCCCCACACCTTCGCCGCCACCACCGATCGGAACCCGGCCACCGACTTGTCCCGCAGCCACCCGTCGGCGGTCACCCCGGCGGCGTGCACCACGCCGTCCACCCGGCCGAACCGCTCCCGCACCGATCCGACCGCCGCGACCACCTCCGTGCGTACCGACACGTCGGTACGCACGAAGATCACCGACTCGGCACGTCCCGCCAGCCAGCGGCGAGCCGCCGCGTCCGGCTCGGAACGGCCCAGCACCCCCACCCGCGCGCCCGAGCGGACCAGCGACTCGACCACCGGCCGACCCAACCCGCCCAGGCCACCGGAGACCACGTACACGTCACCTGTCGACACGACGGCCGCGCCGGCGACCCCGACCGGCACCCGCCGGTACCCCAGCGTCTCCCGCCCCGCCGCGCCGAACCGCACCTCGACTGCCGAGTCCGCTCCGATCAGCTCCGGCCACAGCGCCGCCGCCAGCGCGTCGCCGCGCAGCGCGCCGACATCCACGATCCGCGGGCGTAGCCAGCCGCACTCCCGGGCCACCGAGCGCGCGAAGCCGCCCAGGGCGGCACCCAGCAGAGATCCCGGGTGCGCGATGACGACCCGGACCGGGGTGTCCGAGGGCGTCCGCGCGGCGGCGCGCAGCAGGCAGAGCAGGGGCGCGACGTCGCGGTCGAGCTGCTCCGGGCGTGGCGGGCGGTCGCCGGGCGCGTCCAGGTCGCCGGCGTACACCACCGCGTCGGGTACGCCGTGGGCGCACAGGTCCGCCCACCGCCGGCCCGCCTCCTCGGGGTCGGTGGGGGTCTCGACCACGGAGAGCCGGTCGGCCACCCACGCGGCGGCCGGCACCCGCAGGTCTCCGCCCCCGATCACTGCCAGGTGACCGAGGCGTCGGCCCGGCGTCGCCACGAGCGGCGCCGGCTCCCAGACCTGCTGGAGCCGGACCAGGTCGCCGGTGCCGGCGGCCGCCGCCCGGAGCAGCGGCAACGCCTGCTCCGGGGTCAGCTCGCCGGCGCGTACCCGGTGCAGCACCTCGTCCACCGTCTGCGGCTGACCGTTCACGACAACGTCTCCCATTCCCGCTTGACCTCGTGCACCTCGGCCTGGCCGGCGTGCAGCCGCCGCAGCAGTTCGGTGAGGCGTTCCTCGTCCGGGGCCTTCGGTGGCGGTTCCGCCACGGGTGTCCTGACCGGGCGCAGCACCACGTCGCCGAGGGTCACCACCGGCGTGCCGGAGTCGTCGAGCAGCGTCACGGCGAAGCGGGACCGCTGCGCGACCGGCAGCACGTGGGCGTAGCGGACCTGCTCGGTGCCGGTGTGTGCCGCGACCCGGCCGACAGTGAACGGGATCCGTGGGCCCGCCGTCCAGGCCTCGGCGGCCGGGAACAGGCCCGAGATGGCCTGCATCGCCCCGTCCACCAGGGCGGGGTGCAGGCGGAGCCCGGCCGTGGGCGTGCCGTCCGGCAGCGCCAGTTCGGCCAGCACCTCGTCGTCGGCGCAGTGCAGCGCGCGGATCGTCTGGAAGGTGGGGCCGTACCGGATGCCGGCGTCGGCGAAGCTGCGGTACAGGTCGACACCGTCGACGCGCCGGGTGCAGCGCCGCAGGACGGCGTCGAGGTCGACCACGGGACGCCGCGGGTCGGCCCCGGCCGGGGCGACGACGACCTGTCCGCTCGCGTACGTGCTGTGCCCGTCGGCCGCCTCCGGGTCACGGACCGCGACGTCCAGCACACCGGGTCGCGCGGTCGCCGCCACGCTGACGTGCAGGACGCGGGGTCGGTCCACGGTGACAGCACGCGTCCAGGTGACCCGGCGAAGCTCCACCACCGGCGCGTCGGTCGCCAACTCCCCCGCGGCGCGGGCCAGTTCGAGCACGGCCGCCCCGGGCAGCGTCGGGATGCCGGCCACGACGTGGTCCCGGATGTAGAACTCGCTGCCGTCCAGGTCCACCGCGACCCGTCGTCCGGTCGGGTCGACCCGGCTCGCGGAGATCATCGGGTGTGGGCACTCGGCGTCGGGACGGGACGCCTGACCGACCGGGGTCAGGCCGTACCGCTGCCCGGCGAAGGGATAGGTCGGCAGCGGCAGCCGGCGGCACCGCTCCCCCACGAACAACTGTCGCCACGACAGGTCGGCGCCGGCGCGGTAGCCGGCGGCCAGCGCGCTGAGCGCGTCCGTGGGGTCCGGGCCGTGCGCCGCCTCGGCGCACATCCGCTGCGCGGTCTCGACCGGCAGCGAACGTGCCGGTAGGCCGGCGGTGTCACCGGCCAACCAGGCGCGCAGGCTGTCGATGAGCCCGGCGATGTCCCGGACCACCCAGGCCGCCCGGCGCCTGTGATGTGCCCGGCCGACCAGAGTGGTGAAGGCGACGTCGCGGAGTTGCGGCGTCGTGGTCGCGGACTCCAGCCATCTCAGCAGGTCGCCCGCGCGGTCGCGCAGCGCCTGGTCGGTGTGGCCGGAGAGTCCGACCAGGTACGCCGGCCGGGCCGACGCCTCGGCCGGCGTGGCCACCTCGACCGCCTCCCGCACGACGACGTGCGCGTTGGTGCCACTGAAGCCGAAGGCGCTCACCGCGCCGTAGCGGGGACCGTCCGGCTCGTGCCACGGTCGGGACCGGGTGTTGACGTAGAAGGGGGTGTTCGGCAGGCCGATCAGGTCGTTGCCCTCGCGGAAGTTGAGCGACGGCACGTGCATCCCCTCCCGGACACAGAGGACGAGCTTGATCAGGCCGGCCATGCCGGCGGTGGCGAGGGTGTGACCGATGTTGGTCTTGACCGATCCGATCGCGCAGAACCCGGTGCGGTCGGTGTACCGGCGGAACGCCTCGGTGAGCGCGGCGACCTCGATCGGGTCACCCAGCCGGGTGCCCGTGCCGTGCGCCTCGACGTAGCCGATCCGCTCCGGGCGTACGCCGAACCGGTCGTAGACCTCGGTCTCCAGGGCCGTCTGCGCCGCGCCGTTCGGCGCGGTGATGCCGTTGGTCTGCCCGTCCTGGTTGAGCCCGGAGCCCACCACGACGGCGTGGACGTGGTCCCGGTCGCCCAGCGCGGTGTCGAGGCGCTTGAGGACGACGACGCCGACACCCTCGCCGGGCACGAAGCCGTCCGCCGCGGCGTCGAAGGTCCGGCAGGCGCCGGTGGGTGAGAGCATCTGCGCCCGGCTGGCGAGGTGGTAGAAGAGCGGCGTGTTCATCACCATGACCCCGGCGACGATGGCGGTGTCCACCTCGCCCGAGCGCAGCGCCTCGGCGGCCAGGTGCAGCGCGGTCAGCGACGACGAGCAGGCGGTGTTGACGGTGATGCACGGCCCGCGCAGGTCCCACAGGTAGGAGAGCCGGGCGGCGAGGATGGCCTCACTGTTGCCGAGAAACGCGTGCGCGCTGAGCGGTTCGGTCGCCTCCACCGTCCGCAGGTAGTCGTTGCCGTTGTAGCCGACGTACACGCCGCAGCGGCTGCCGGCGAGGTCCTCGCGTGCGTAACCGGCGTCCTCCACCGCCCGCCAGGTCTCCTCCAGCAGCAGCCGCTGCTGCGGGTCCATCCGTTCGGCTTCCTTAGGGGAGATGGCGAAGAACAGCGGGTCGAACCGGTCCACGTCGTCGAGCAACGCGCCCCACCGGCTGTAACTGCGGTCGGCGCGGCGCGGGTCGGGGTGGTAGAACTCCTCGGCCGGCCAGCGGGTCACCTCCCGCACCGCGCTGCGCCCCTCGACCAGGTTGCGCCAGAACCGGTCCAGGTCCGGGGCGTCCGGAAAGCGGGCCGACATGCCGATCACGGCGATCTCGGCGGTGCTCGGCGTCGGGGTCGAGGTGGCCACCGGCGTCACCACGGGCGGCCGCACCGGCGCGGCAGGGCTCACCACCGGCGGCACCACCGGCGGCGGACGG
>NZ_JAEVHL010000365.1 GCF_016803395.1 Micromonospora tarensis
CGCGCTGCGCCAGCCGCTGCTGGCGGCGTGGCGGCAGCGGTGGGGCGGACGGTGCGGGCCTGGCCGCCGCCGGCACCGGCGAACAGCTCGACGCCCTGGAGCGGGGCGATTCCGGGTATCTGGGCGAGGCCGCCGTGTACGCGGTGGACGAACCGGTCGAGCGGGGCCGGTTGGGCATGTGCGGCCTGCTCGACACCTATCCGGCGCACGCCTGACGCACGGTCCGGTCCAGATCGGACCGGGACGGTGATGATCCACTCGGTTTCAGGGAAGTCGCGGTGTCCAAGGGGTGGGGAAGGCCCGGCTTCCAGCAAGCCGAGTGGATCTCGGCGGGACCCTTCAGCGCCGGTGGCGAGGCTGGCGGCGAATAGATCGAGGAAAGGCCTTGCCTGCTGTCTGGACGCCGCCTACGCTCCAGGAAAGCGTTTGCCTGATCCGCCGACCGGCCCGGCCCACGGGTGCCGTGCCGGGGCCCCGAGGAGGTTCCGCGTGACCGAGAACTCTCTGGACACGTCGGGCCGGCACGCCGCCGCCGACCAGGCGAGCACTGAGCGGGCAGGCGCTTCGGCCAATGCACCCGGGTCCGCCGATTCACCGGCCCACGTCGACAGTTCGGTTCCGTCCAGAGTGGCAGCTCCGCCGCCCGGTGGCGCGGGCCGTCCACCGCGACCCACGCTCGGTCGCCGGGCGGCGGCCTTCGCGGACTCGCTCTGGCGTCCGGGCCTGGTGCTCGCGGCGGTCTTCGCGGTCTGGTGGTTCGTGGCCGCCCGGGAGTACGTGCCGAACTACCTGGTGCCCACGCCCGGCCAGGTCTGGGAGACGATGACCGGGCAGTGGTCCGAGTTGGCCCGGCACACAGTGGTCACCCTCTACGAAACGGTGCTCGGCTTCCTGCTGGCCGCCGCGTTCGGCCTGGCCACCGCGGTCGCCATCGCCTACTCCCGCACCCTGGACAAGGCGCTCTACCCGATCGTCCTCTTCGCACAGGTCATCCCGAAGATCGCCATCGCCCCGCTGCTGGTGGTCTGGTTCGGCCTCGGCCTCACCCCGAAGGTCATCCTGGCGGTGCTCATCGCGTTCTTCCCGGTGGTCATCTCCGGCGTGGCCGGCCTGCGCTCCACCGATCCGGAGCTGCTCGACCTCGCCGCCACGATGGGCGCCGGCCCGTGGCGGACCTTCCGCAAGATCCGCTTCCCGAACGCGTTGCCGCACCTGATGGCCGGCCTGAAGGTGGCCGTCACCCTCGCCGTGGTCGGTGCCGTGGTCGGCGAGTTCGTCGGCGCCAGCGAAGGGCTCGGCTACGTCCTGTTGCTGGCCAACGGCAACCTCGACGCCCCGCTGCTCTTCGCCGACCTGATCCTGATGTCCGCCATCGGCATCGTCCTGTTCGTCCTGGTCGAGATCGCCGAGGCACTGCTCATCCCGTGGCACGCCAGCCGCCGGGCCGGCGTGTCCCTCACCACCTCCTGACCGACCCCATCACGGAGGCACCGATGAAACGCACCGCCACCACCATCCTGGCCACCGTCGCCCTGCTCCTCGCCGCCACCGGCTGCGGCGGGGACGACTCCACCGGCAAGACCGGCGCCGACGGCAAGAAGCAGGTCACCCTCACCCTGAACTGGGTGCCCTACGGCGAGCACGCGCCCTTCTACTACGGGCTGCAGAAGGGTTACTACTCCGCCGAGGGCATCGACCTGAAGATCCTGCCCGGCAACGGTTCCGGCAACACCGTCAAGCAGGTCGCCCAGAAGCAGACCGACTTCGGCTGGGCGGACAGCCCGGTGCTGCTCAAGTCGGTGGCCAGTGGCATGCCGGTGCGCAGCCTCGGCGCGTACCTGGAGAAGGGCCCGTCCTCGGTGGAGTTCTTCACCGAGGAGAACATCAAGACCCCGGCCGACCTCAAGGGCAAGACCGTCGGCGGCACCCCCGGCGACGCCCTCTACGCCACCTTCCCGGCCTGGCTGGAGAAGAACGGCGTCAAGAAGGACGACGTCAAGGTCGTCAACGTGGACGCCGCCGGCAAGATCGCAGCCCTGGCCGAGGGCAAGGTCGACGCCATCATGGGCTTCTTCCACGACCAGGCGCCGACCATCGAGAGCAAGACCGGCAAGAAGGTCGACGTGCTGCTCTTCGCCGACTACGGGATGAACCTGCTCGGCACCGGCCTGATCGCCAACACCCAGACCCTGCAGAAGGACCCGGAGTTGGCCCGCAAGTTCGTCCGGGCCACCCAGAAGTCCTGGGCCGACGCCGCCCGCGACCCGGCGGGCGCGGTGAACGCGATGGCCGCGCTGGCCGAGAACGAGCCCGCCCCCGAGGTGCTCACCAAGCAGCTCACCCTCAACCTGCCGCTGCTCGGCGGCGACGGCCCGCCCGGGGTGAACACCGAGGCCCAGTGGACCGAGACCATCGACCTGATGTCCCGCTACGCCGAGCTGAAGGACGCGGGCGCGCCCAACGCGTACTGGGACTCCTCGTACGCGGCGCAGGGGTGACCCGGTGACCGCCGCGCCGGCCGCCACCGGCACCGCCATCGGGATGTCCGGCCTGACCGTACGGTTCACCACCCGCCGGTCGCAGACCACCGCGCTGGACGACGTCTCACTGGACATCGAACCCGGCGAGTTCGTCACGATCGTCGGCCCGTCCGGCTGCGGCAAGTCCACCCTGCTCAAGATCGTCGCGGGTCTGGTCAAGCCGACCAGCGGTGCGGTCTCGCTGCTCCAGCGCCCGGTACGCGGCCCGCAGAAGGAGATCGGCTTCGTCTTCCAGAAGGCCGCGCTGCTGGAGTGGCGCGGCGCGCGGGCCAACATCCTGCTCCAGGCCGAGATGCGCGGCATGGACCGGGCGCAGGCGGCCCGCCGGGCGGACGAGCTGATCGAGATGACCGGGCTGACCGGCTTCGAGAAGGCGCTGCCGCACGAGCTGTCCGGTGGCATGCAGCAGCGGGTGGCGCTCTGCCGCGCGCTGCTGCACTCCCCACCCGTGCTGCTCATGGACGAGCCGTTCGGCGCCCTGGACGCGCTGACCCGGGAGCAGATGAACGCCGAACTGCACCGGATCTGGCGGGAGACCGGCAGCACTGTGGTGCTGGTCACCCACTCCATCGCCGAGGCGGTCTTCCTCGGCACCCGGGTCGTGGTGATGAGCCCCCGGCCCGGCCGGATCATCCGCACCTTCCCGGTCGAACTGCCGGCACACCGCGACTACGCGCAGGTGATGTCGGACCCCCGCTTCGACCGGCTCGCCACCGACCTGCGTGGGTTGCTCGGCAGCGCGGCCGCCAACCACTGAGCGCGGATCGGCACGACCAGCACGACGGAAGGAACACCATGACCCGCAGGTCGATCGGCATCATCGTCAACGGCGTGACCGGGAGGATGGGCTACCGGCAGCACCTCGTCCGCTCGCTGCTGGCCATCCGCGAATCCGGCGGCGTGACGCTGGCCGACGGCACCACCATCTGGCCGGAACCGGTCCTGGTCGGGCGCAACGAGACGAAGCTCCGTGAGATCGCCGCGCGGCACGGGCTGACCGACTGGAGCACCGACCTCACCTCGGCGCTGGCCCGCGACGACATCGAGATCTACTTCGACTCCCAGGTCACCCAGCAGCGGGAGAAGGCGATCCGGCAGGCCATCGAGGCCGGCAAGCACATCTACACGGAGAAGCCCCTCGCCGAGGACACCGCCGCCGCGCTCGACCTGGCCCGCGCCGCCGACGCCGCCGGCGTCCGCACCGGCGTGGTGCAGGACAAGCTCTTCCTGCCCGGGCTGCGCAAGCTCAAGCGCCTCATCGACGGCGGCTTCTTCGGCCGGATCATCTCGGTCCGTGGCGAGTTCGGGTACTGGGTCTTCGAGGGCGACTGGCAGCCCGCCCAACGGCCGTCGTGGAACTACCGGGCCGAGGACGGTGGCGGCATCGTGGTCGACATGTTCCCGCACTGGCACTACGTGCTGGAGGAGCTGTTCGGCCGGGTCACGGCCGTCTCCTGCGTGACCGCCACCCACGTGCCCGAACGGGTCGACGAGGCGGGTCGCCCGTATGCCGCCACGGCCGACGACGCCGCGTACGCCACCTTCGAACTCGACGGCGGGGTGATCGCGCAGATCAACTCGTCCTGGACCGTGCGGGTGTACCGCGACGAGCTGGTGGAGTTCCAGGTCGACGGCACCGAGGGCAGCGCGATCGCGGGCCTGCGCAACTGCCGGGTGCAGCACCGGGCGGTCACCCCGAAGCCGGTGTGGAACCCGGACCTGCCGGCCACCGAGGACTTCCGCGCCCAGTGGGCCGAGGTGCCCGACAACGAGGAGTTCGACAACGGCTTCAAGGTGCAGTGGGAGGCGTACCTGCGGCACGTAGTGGCCGGTGAGCCGTTCCGGTGGGACTTCCTGGCCGGCGCGCGCGGTGTGCAGCTCGCCGAGCTGGGGCTGCGCTCGGCCCGCGAGGGCGGTCGGGTCGAGGTGCCGGAGCTGCGCTCATGACGGCGGAGGTGGTGCTGCCCGGAGGGCGACGGCACCGGCTGGCCGCGGGGAGGGGCTTCGCCCGTCCGGCCGCGCCGGCGACCGGCCGGATCGCGTACGCCG
>NZ_JAEVHL010000366.1 GCF_016803395.1 Micromonospora tarensis
TGGCCGCCGGTTCCGGCTGGCGACCGGGAAACCGCCACCCCGCCGGTGCCCGAGCGGCTCGCCGCCGCCCTGGACATGACGACGGAGCTGCCCCGCGTGCCGCGACCCGGCGAGCAACTGCCGGCGGCTCAGGCTCAGGCCCCGGCACCCGCTCCGACGCCCGCTTCGGCTCCGGCTCCGGCTCCGCAGAGTCGGCCGGCACCGCAGCAGCCGCAGGCGCAGAACCGTCAGCGGTACGCGGACGAGACGATGGAGCTGCCGATCTTCCGGGAGCTCGAGTCGGCCTGGTTCCGTACCCGCCGCCCCGGCCCGGAGGAGACCGGCGGCCAGCCAGCGACGAACGGCGACACCGCGACCCAGCAGTTCGCCGCGGTCGAGGCCACCGGTCGGGCAGTCCACAAGACACCACCCGGGACGACAGGTAACACACCGATGGCAGACACTCCGACGGCCGGAGGAGCGCCGCGGGACAACGGCTCCACAGCGGGCGAGGGCGCACGCCCCAGCCTCGCTGAGAGCCTGCCGAACCGCCGGCCCCAACCGCAGACCAGCGGTTGGCAGACCGCTGCCGACGACGGCTGGCGGGCTGCCTCGGCGGCGGCCAGTTCGGTGCCGGTGGTCGAGACCACCACCACCGGTCTACCCAAGCGCAAGCCGATGGCGCAGCTGGTGCCGGGTGCGGTGGAAAAGCCCACGACCTCGGTCCAGCGGCGCTCCCCGGAGGCGGTCCGTGGCCTGCTCTCCGCCTACCACCGGGGCGTGCAGCGAGGGCGTAGCACCTCGGACAACCCGACCAGCCCGGAGGCGACTCCGGGAGGGCAATCCTCGCAGTCTGGCTCAGGCCCGGTGGCCGGGAGCGGGCAGAAGGAGCAAGAAGGATGACAACTACGCAGGATCTTGGTTGGCTTCTGGCCAACTTCGCCGACCGGGTGCCCGGCGTCGCGCACGCGGTCGCCGTCTCGGCGGACGGTCTACTCCTCGCGTCGTCACGGGATCTGCCGCGCGACCGGGCAGACCAGCTCGCCGCGATCTCGTCGGGTCTGGTGAGCCTGACCCAGGGGGCTGCGCGCTGCTTCGAGGGAGGCGCGGTGTTGCAGACTGTCGTGGAGATGGACAATGGTTTCCTGTTCCTGATGTCCATCTCGGACGGCTCGTCCTTCGCCGTGCTGGCCGCCCGTAGCTCCGACGTGGGCCAGGTTGGCTACGAGATGGCGCTGCTTGTCGATCGGGTGGGCGACGCGCTGACCCCGCAGCCCCGCGCGGCTGCGGGCATGCTGGGTTGATACCTCGCCGATCGTGAGGTCGGCGCGACCGCAACGAAGACAACGACGGGTTTCACCGGTGGGAGCCGGTGACGGGTGCGAAGGAGGTGAACGGCGACATGGCCGATCGTGACGAACCAACCGGAGCGTTGGTCCGTCCATACGCCGTGACCCGTGGTCGTACCCGTCCCCGACTCGACATCGCGCTGGAGGCGCTCGTCGAGACGACGGTGCGCGGCCGGGCCGCTGCCAATGGCAACGGCGGCCAGGGCCGCGAACACCAGTACATCGCCGCGCTGTGTGACGGACGCGTGCAATCGCTCGCGGAGATCGCGGCGCGGATGCAGCTCCCGCTTGGTGTGGCCCGGGTGCTCATCGCCGACATGGCGACGGACGGCCTGGTCGCGGTCCACGAGCCGACCATCCTGGACGACTCCGACGACGCGGTGGGCACTGAACTGCTGGAGAGGGTGCTGAGTGGACTTCGCAGGCTCTGACATGTCGCACCGCCCGCCGAACCCGAGCGGCCGCGTGACGTCGGCGAAGATCGTTATCGCTGGTGGGTTCGGCGTCGGTAAGACGACGCTGGTCGGCTCGGTCTCGGAGATCACGCCGCTGACCACCGAGGCCATCATGACCTCGGCGGGCGTGGGCGTCGACGACACCCGGCAGGTGCCGGGGCAAACGACGACCACGGTGGCCATGGACTTCGGCCGGATCTCGATCGACCGTGATCTGATCCTGTACCTGTTCGGTACGCCGGGTCAGACCCGATTCTGGTTCATGTGGGATGAACTGGTTCGGGGTGCGATCGGTGCGGTCGTGCTGGTGGACACCCGCCGGCTGGCCGACTGCTTCGCGGCGATCGACTTCTTCGAGCACCGACGCCTGCCGTACCTGGTGGCGATCAACTGCTTCGACGGAATGCAGTACCACGACCCGCAGGACGTCCGGGACGCTTGGCGATCTCGAGCGACGTGCCGGTGGTGGCCTGCGACGCCCGTAACCGGGAGTCGACGAAGCACGTGCTGATCTCACTGGTCGAGTACGTGCTGACGATGCGCCGCACGCGCGCCGTCGCCCCGGCCTGATCGGGACGCTGCACGCCCGGTGGTGGCCCTGGCCGCCACCGGGTGCCGCAACCTGCTCGCCGCGCCGCTGGGCGCTGGTGGGTGTCCCGACGCCGCCTTCGTGAGACCTCTGGACTGTCGGCCCCTGCACCCGGGGTCGGGCTTCCACGGGCATCTGGCGAGGGCGGCGTCTCCGTGTCTGCGGCTGTCCACGGTGCACGCTTCACAGCGGACGGAGAACGCCCCTCGGTCAGTCGACCGAGGGGCGTTCGCGCGGGTGTGCGAGGGTCAGGACTGGTAACCGGCCGAGCGGTACTCGTACTCCCGGTCGTCGTCGCGGTCCCCGTGGTCACGGCTGAAGTCCCAGCCGCCGGCCGCCTCGCGTCCGGGCCGACCGCCCACCGCGAAACCGCCGATCTCCTGGCCACGACGCCAGCCACGGAAGTAGCCGGTGGTGTTCTCCGCGAGGCTCGCCGCATCACGCACTATCCGCAATGGACGCTCCTCGCGCAGCGGGGAACCGGGGACCAGGTTGGCCTGCGGCACGCGCTTCGGCAGCCCGGCGTTGGTTTCGGCGCCCACCGCCGGGCGGGCGGCCTGCTCCGCGGCCTGCCAGCCGGTGTCGGCAGTGGTCGACCAGTCCAGGTCGGACTCCTCGGCGTGCCCGACGAACCAGGCTGACTTGGCCTGCGCGAAGATCAACAGGTCGCCGTCGCCCTCGTCCGCGACCGGCGGTGGCCGGTGCTCCACGGGCGGTGGCCGGTGCTCGACCGGCGGTGCCGGCCGGTGCTCCACCGGGGGCGGCGGCCGGTGCTCGGCAGCGCGTTCGCCGCGGGCGGCGGACCGGCCGCCCCGGGCGGCCTGCTCCCGGTCGACCAGGCGCAGCGGTGGAGTCTCCAGCTGCGCCTCCGCGGCCGGGGTGAGCCCCTCACGCAGTGCGCGGTCAGCAAGTGGTGGCGGCTCCACCAGCCGCAGCATGGGTGGTTCCTGGGGCAGGTCGTCGGCCAGCCAGGGCGGAGTGACCCGCCCGTCGGCCCGACCCGGGTCGGTCGGGGCGTCCACGCCACGGCTGCCACCGTAGGAGTAGGCCACCGGGTTGTTCGGCGAGCTGTCCGCCGGGTCCTCCGGGTTGTTGACCAGCGGCCAGTTGGCCCGGGAGCCGGGCGGTGCGGTCTCCTGGCCGGGCCGGGGGGTCGGCACCGGAATGCTGAGGTCGGTGGCGCTGAAGCCGCCGGTGGGCGGATCGACGGTAGTGAACCCGCCCGATGGTGGCTCGACGGTGCTGAATCCACCCGTTGGCGAATCCGTCGCCGGGCGTTGCTGGTGGCTCGGCCGGGGCTGGCCGTTGGTCTTGGGGCGGGGCGGAATGACGGTGCGCTGCCGCTCGGCCCGCGCGTTGTTGATCGCCGCGGTGGTCAGCGTCGGCCGGAACGGCTCACCGGCCTCGGCCGGGGGCACCAGACCACGCTGCGTCGGTGCGATCGGGGTGATCCCGGGTGGCGGGGGCGGTGGTGCGGAGACCGGCCGGTTGGTCGGCCCGTCGACGCGGCTGGGGGTTGGCTCGGTGCGCCCCGGCAGCGTGGCCGCCGGCGGACCAGCGCCCGGCTGCGGCAGGATGACCGGATGCGACACGTCGTGCTGTTCCACTCCGTCTACGGGTTGCGGCCCGCGGTGCGCGCCGCCGCCGAGCGGATGCGCGCCGCCGGGCACCAGGTCACCACCCCCGACCTGTACGGCGTCCCGCCCGCCGAGAGCGTCGAGGAGGGCTTCGCGGTGCTCGACAAGATCGGCCAGGAGGCGGTGCTGGACCGGGCCCGGGCGGCGCTGCGCGACCTGCCACCCGAGACCGTGCTCGCCGGTTTCTCGATGGGCGCCGGGGTGGCCGGCGCGTTGCTGGCCGAGCGCCCCGACGCGGCCGGTCTGCTCCTGCTGCACGGCACCGGCGGCGCACCGGACGCGGTCCGACCCGGGTTGCCGGTGCAGCTGCACCTCGCCGACCCCGACCCGTACGACGCGCCGGACGAGGTCGACGAGTGGCAGCGGGCGATGACCGACGCCGGAGCCGACTTGACGGTCTTCCCCTACCCCGGGGTGGGCCACCTGTTCACCGACCCGGACCTGGCCGAATACTCCCCGGCCGCCAGCACCGCCGCCTGGCCGCGGGTGCTGGCC
>NZ_JAEVHL010000367.1 GCF_016803395.1 Micromonospora tarensis
CGCTCGCATTCAGGTCGGCTGACCATAAGTAAGAGGCATGTGAAACCTCACACCTGTATGAGGACAGCGTCATGACCAGGTGTTTCACACATCTCATACGCGTGTCTCTCCTCAGAACGGTATGAGGCGTCTACCGTGCCGACCATGTACAGAATTTCGGTGACGAACCAAAAGGGCGGCGTCGGCAAAAGCGCGACGACAATCAACGTCGGGGCAGCGTTGGCCGAAGAAGGACAGCGCGTGCTCCTGGTCGACCTCGACCCGCAGGGCCACCTAACCCGGGCGCTCGGACTGCCGGATGCCCAGGAGCCGGCAACCCTGGCCGGTGCGCTGCTCGGAGAGTGGTCCGGCGAACTGGGCGAGCTGATCGCCATCTACCGGGAGCGGCTGCACGTCATCCCCACCAACGCGGACATGTTCCTGCTGGAACCGCGGATGTACGGCGCGAACGTGCGTGCCCGCGAGTATCGGCTGGCACGCCTGCTCGACGCGCTTGAGGACGGCTACGACTTCTGCCTGATCGACTGCCCGCCGTCGTTGGCCGCACTGACCGACAACGCCCTCGTGGCCACCCGGCGGCCCGGGCCCACTGACCAGCACGCCGGTGGAGCGGTACTGATCCCGGTCCAGGCCGAGGACTCCTCACTGGACGCGCTGCGGCTGCTGTTCGACCAGATCCGCACCGTGGAGGAGGAGCTGCAGGTGCAACTCGACGTTGCCGGCCTGGTGGTGAACCTCTACGACGGCCGCCGCGGCCGCATCGCCACATCGACGCTGGAGGCGTTCCACGCGATGGAGGGCCTGGACGTGCTCGCCGTCATCGGTGATCGCACCGCGATCCGCGAGTCGTGGCGGCTGCACGCGCCGGTCGTCGAGCACGCACCGGGCTCGGACGCGGCCGGCTGGTACCGGGAGCTGGCCAAGACTCTGATCGGCGCGGACGCATGAGCTCCCGCAAGGACCTCCCGCCGCCGTCGACCGGTGGCGTGCTCTCCCGCCGGTTCAGCGCCAACGACGATCCAACGCCTCAGACACCTCGGACGGCTCACACCTCTCATTCGGCTCACACGTCTCACACGCCTCATACAGCCGCAGCGCCGCGGGCTGGCGACAGCAGCCGCGAGCGGCGCGCAGAGCCGTCCGGGATGACCCGCCGGACGTACTACTACTCAACCGCGGCCGCCGACGCCCTCGCTGCGGCCGTCGACCGCTTGCACTACGGCAGCCACGGCCGCATCTCCAAGAACGCGGCGCTCGACGCGATCATCCGTGCCGGTGTCGAGCAGGTCGACGTCATCGAGCAGCGACTACGCGGAGAGGGGTAGCACGCCTCTTACGCGTATGAGGCGTAAGAATTGGGGCGGTCGCGGCGAAGCTGACCGGGGTGTCTGTTCGTTGAACAGGCATGTCGCTTCGCGTCCGCCGACGAGCCCGGGAAAGTCAAAACCCCGGCTGCGTGCCCTGGAAGGGCAGAGGCTGGCCGGGGTCTTCGCAGCCAAGCATAGCGCGTTTCGGCAGCGTGGTGGGCCAATGGTGACGTTCGGCGCGGCCGAGTTGCTGACGTTGGAGCGGCGGTGGTCACCGGAGCGGTTGGCACCGTACCGGGCGGCGTGCCACGGGGACCTGGCGGCCGCCGTCGCGCTGTACCGGTGGAACGCGGAGATCTCCGCCGCGCTGGGCACCACGATTGGCCACGTGGAGGTGCTGCTGCGCAACGCCCTGCATGAGGAGCTGACCGCGTGGTCGCTGCGCCGCTACGGCGAGCCGGCCTGGTACCTCGACCCGGGTGGTGTGCTGAGCGATGAGGGCCGCCGCGACGTCGTCAAGGCGCGGTCTCGGGCGACCCGGGACGGTCGCCTGGAGACGCCCGGGCGGGTGGTCGCGGAGCTGAACCTCGGGTTCTGGCGGTTCCTGCTCGCGACCCGCTACGACGGAAGTTTGTGGCGGGGCTGCCTGCATCGGGCGGTGGCTGGGCAGCGGCGCCGGACCGTGCACGCGGCGGTCAGCCGGCTGCACGAGGCCCGCAACCGGATGGCGCATCACGAGCCGATGTTCAACCGGCCGGTTGCCGATCTGCGCCAGAGCGCGGTGGAGGTCGCCGGGTGGTTGTGCCCGGTCACCCGCGACTGGATCGACGCCGGCTGCCGACTCCTGCCGCTGTTGGCGGACCGGCCTCGCGCCGTGTTGCCTCAGCCGCGCCACTGACCGTCACACGCCTCACACGCCTCATACAGCCGCAGCGGCGTCGCCTCGCTGGACGTGGAGCTGGAAGCGGGCGTGCTCGCTCAGCGCGTCGACGTCGTCGACGGGCTCGGCGTGGCGCCGCAGCACCGCAAGGTCGGCGTCGGCGAGGGCGTGCAGCGCGTCGCGGAGCAGGGGCACAGGTTGGCCGGTGAGGGCCTGTAGCCGGGTCAAGGTGGTGTCGATGCCGTCCGGGCCGGCACAGGCGGCCACGGCGGACACAGCGGCCGCCAGGGCGTCGTCGAGCACCGCCGGTGGCGCTGGCCTGGGTGGTTCTGGGGCGGCGTCGGGACGGGCGGTCAGCGGCGTGCCGTGGACAATCCAGGAGTCGGGCGGCGGGTGGCCAAGGGCGTCCAGCACGGCGGCCAGGGCGACGCGAAGGCGGTGCCGCTCCCACGGGTAGCGGCCGGCGTGCAGCTGCTCGGCGAGGTCGGCCAGGGCTGTTTCCCACTGAGCGACGGTGACCGGTCGGCGTGGCTGCACGGTCCGCTCGACGACCCGTTGAGCCGGCACGGTCCGGATCCGGCCGGCGTCGACGTCGCCCTGGTGGCGACGCTCGGCGGTGCGCAGCTCGTAGGCGCGTTGCCGGCAGGACCGCTCGCAGTAGCGCTTCTTCCGGCCTCTGGCGGGCTGGACGATGGCGTTGCCGCACCACCCGCACGGTGTTTCGATCTCGCGTTCGGTGACCCCCGTCATCGCACCAACGGTAGGCCGAGATTTCGTCACTGACCTTGAGGGCGCACAGCTTGTGCAGCAGGTGTGCGGTACTCGGGTGGCCGCGGTTTTGGCGGTCGCACGGTCGGCTGTCCGCAGGGCAGGCGTGCCCACGACGGGGCGGTGGCCCGTCCCGCAGGGGCGGGGCGACGGACGCCGGACACTCGACGGCGGCCGTCACCGCTCAGCGTCCGACACGGCTTTGCACCGCCAAAAGTCTGCCTTTTCCTCCAACTTGCTCCGGCAACGCCGGCGCTAACGCTGCCGCTCACTGTGCCGCTAACGCTCGGCGTCACCACCACGGTGGTCAGCGCGCCGTTGCCGGGGCACCCGTCGCGGGCTCAGCACGCGGATGACGGCCTGGGTGGCGTCGTCGACGCGGGTGATGGCGGCCGCGCAGCGCTGCACGGCGTCGGCGAGGTACGCCGGCGGTGCGCCGGTGGAGTGCAGCACGGTGACGGCCTGGTTGAGCAGGCTGCCGATGCGCCCAAGGTGGGTGCGGGACTGCATCAGCCCGTAGGCGATCTCGCGGACCTCTTCGACGTCGACGCCGGGCGGCGCGTCGGTGTCGGCGCGGCCGCGGGCGGCGGCCAGGGCGTGGCGGGCGGCGTACCCCGCGGCGGTCTCCCCGGTGCGCGCGGCCGCGGCGTTCAGCTCGGCGAGTTCGGTGTCGGACAGCCGCAGGTTGACCCGGTTGGTGCGCCGGCCGCTCTCGCGCCGGCGGCGCCGCCGGCCCAACGCCCAATCAGCCGGTGCGGGCTCCGGCGTCGACGCCGGTGGTGTGTCGCTCACCCCGTGATCTTCCAACCTGACCGCGCCCGGTCGGGGGTCATGGGTCGACCGCGCTCGGTCCGACCGCGTTGGGTAACCCAACGCATATCTTGCTGCGACCGTTGCCAGGTTTCATCTGATGAAGCCGTCGCCGTCGTGGTGTCTTGTCCAGGCGAACATTGCGGAGTCCAGACTTACTTTGCGGATGACCTTGCGAACCGTCCGGGCAACTTTGCGAGCTGCTGGTCAGCGCCTCGTGCCACTCGGAGACGGGTTCGTAGGTGCCGAAAATCCGCAAGGTAGGTCCGGACGATCTGGCTCGCCGATGTCCGGACCTACCTTGCGGACTCCTGGTCCGGGCCTTGATCATCCGCAACCTTGAGCCAGACGGGACACGTGGTGATGGGCTGGCAGCGGTCAGTCGTCGTCGAAGACCTGGTTGACCGTGACCCGGATGTTGTCGGGGTAGCTGTCGACGATGAGCCACCAGTGATCGTCGTAGGGCACCTGCAGGACCACGGGGGTGAGGTCGTAGAAGCCGCCGAAAAACTCGTACTCGTCGCCGTCGACGTACGACTGGTACTCGTCGTCGTCCATCAGGCAGACCCGGGCGGTCGAGCCGCGCAACTCGATCTCGAACACGGCACCGCCCGCGCACGTGCCGAGGTTCCAGTAGAGGTGATCCACACGCTATGTGTAGTGGATGGCCACGCCCGGTAGGAAGCCTGCCGGGCGGGCATGGTCGACGCGGTTGTGCCCCCGCGTTCGTGCCACG
>NZ_JAEVHL010000368.1 GCF_016803395.1 Micromonospora tarensis
CCCGCCGGCGGCGACCGCCACGGCCGGGCCGACCGACGCCGGCAGACCCCGGTCGCCCTGCTCGGCGTAGTGCAGGGCGGCCGCCACCGCGACCGGGCCGACGGCCAGATTGGGTGCGGCCGTCCGCAGGCTCAGCCCGGCGGCCAGGGCGAGCAGCCCCAACCCGACCGCGTCGATCAGCAGGGTGCGCAGGTTGCCGTCGCGCAGCGCGGCCGGATCTTCCCGCCACAGCAGCCAGCCCACGGCCGCCACCCCGACCAGCAGCAGCAGCTCCCAGCCCAGATGCACACCGACCCGATCCCGGCCGGGTTCACCCTGGGTGGGATCGTCGAAGACGTTCTCCAGAACGGCGGCCGGCACCCCCGACGAGGGTTCGGCAGACCGGTCCCGGCCCGCTTCTTCGTACCCCATCACGCCGCCTCCCCAGTGGCCGGCCGTCCAGGTCCAGCGTGCGGACGGACCCTGGGTGGCCTCGCTCTCCGATCGCAGGCACCGTACCCGCGCCCGCAGCCGGGCGTAACCCCCTGCTCAGCGCTGGCCGGGGCGGCTCTCCCGCGGGTCCTGCTCGCGCTCGTCCTCCGGGCGTTCCGGCACCCGGCAGGAGCGCTCCAGCCACAGCGCGGCCCCGACCAGGGCCAGCGAGGCGAGCAGACCCCCGCCTGCGGCCGGTCGATCGTCCAGGGCCGCGCGGGTGGTCTCGACGAAGAGCCAGCCGGTGAGCCCCGCGTAGAAGCCGGCGAAGATCGCCGCCGCCAGTGCCGACGCCTTGGCCAGCACCACGAAGCGGGCAACCATCAGCGGGTTGACCGGGTCCCGGCCGGGCTTGCGCTCGATCCGACCCCGGGTGTTGATCGCCGCGTACGCCTCCAGCACGGCGAGCCCGGCCAGCGTCACCACCGGCAGCCAGGGCAACCGGGGAATGCCGCTGTAGTAGAGGGAGCTGATCAGCAGCCAGGCCACCGCCGCAGCAGCCAACCCGGCCACGACCAGCGTCGAGATCCGGGTGGGGCCCATCCGGGACCCGTCCGGGCCCGACCCGCGGGGTGGGGGCTTCGCCTGCGTCATGCCGGCCGGTTCCGCTCGGTCATGCCGTCGACTCTAACGCCAACTCCGGCCGGGGACGCAGTTCCAACGCCTCGTCCGCCGCGGGGCCGCTGGTCAGCAGGTCGGTCAGCCAGCCGTGACCGGGCAGCCGACCGTACGGCTGGATGTCGATCCACGGACGCAGCACGAAGGCGCGCAGGTGCGCCCGGGGGTGCGGCAGGGTCAGCTCCTCCTCGTCGCTGAGCACCGGCTCGTCGTCGTCGCCCCAGACCGCGATCACGTCCACGTCGAGGGTGCGCGGCCCGAACCGCCGCTGCGGGTCACGGACCCGACCGGCCGCACGCTCCGCGTCGCGGGCCCGCTCCAGCCAGTCGCGCGGAGTCGCGGTCTCGTCCTGGGCGAGCACCACCGCATTGAGGTACGCGGGCTGGTCGGCGTCGCCCCACGGTGGAGTCTCGTACACCCCGGAGAGAACGCGCACCGCGTCGCCGAGGGTGGCGACCGCCGTACGCAGGTGTGCCAGGCGGTCGCCCAGGTTGCTGCCGAGCGAGAGGACGGCCCGGGTCACCGGGCACGCGTCCGGGTCATGGTGACGGCCACGTCGGTGAAGGTGTGCGGCACCGGCGCCTCCGGTTTGTGCACGGTGATCGTGGCGGTGTCGACCCGTTCGTCGGCGAGGCAGACCGCGAGGAGCCGGTCGGCCAGCGTCTCGATCAGGTTGACCGGCTCGCCGGTCACCACCGCGACCAGGCGTTCGGCCAGCTCGCCGTAGTGCACTGTGGTGGCGACGTCGTCGCTGGCGGCAGCCGGGGCGAGGTCCAACTCCAGAACGGCGTCGACCACGAAGTCCTGCCCATTTTCACGTTCGAAGTCGTACACCCCGTGCCGGCCGCGCGCCCGCAGGCCGGTCAGCTGGATCCGATCCGTCGTCATCACTGCATCTCCTGCTCGTGATCGCGGGATGCGACCTGCTCGTGGGGCGGCCGGGCGAGGCGTGGACCGCCGGTCGCGGTCCAGACCGCGAGCGCGTCGACGGTGGCGCGCACGTCGTGCACGCGTATCCCCCAGGCGCCCGCGGCGATCGCCAGCACGCTGGTCGCCACGGTGGCGGCCTCCCGCTGGGCGGTCGGCCGGGGGGTGCCGTCGGGGGCGGCGAGCAACCGCCCGAGGTACGACTTTCGGCTGGCTCCGAAGAGCAACGGGTACCCGAGGTCCAGCAGCTCCGGCAGGCGGGCGCTCAGTTCCCAGTTGTGCGCGGCGGTCTTGGCGAAGCCGAGCCCGGGGTCGACGACGAGGCGGTCGGCGGCCACCCCGGCGGCCAACGCCGCGTCGATCCGCTGGGTCAGCTCGGCTCGGACGTCCGCCACCACGTCGGTGTAGACGGCCAGGTCGCGCATCGCCCGGGAGTGACCACGCCAGTGCATCAGCACCCACGGGCAGCGCGCGTCGCGGACCACCCGGGCCATGTCCGGGTCGGCCAGCCCGCCGGAGACGTCGTTGACCACCGCCGCCCCGGCCGCGAGGGCGGCCTCCGCCACCCGGGCGCGGCTGGTGTCGATGCTGACCACCACGCCGGCCGCGGTCAACTCGCGGATCACCGGCAGCACCCGGTCGATCTCGGTCGCGGCGTCGATCCGCTCCGCGCCTGGGCGGGTCGACTCGCCGCCGATGTCGACCAGGTGCGCACCGGCGTCGCGTAGACGGACGCCGTGTCCGACGGCAGCGTCCAGGTCGGCGTACCGTCCGCCGTCGGAGAAGGAGTCCGGTGTGACGTTGAGGACGCCCATCACCACCGGGCCCGGAGCCCGCACCAGATCGGTCACGGCTAGACGGTACCGGTCGCGGCAGCGGCGCCCGGCGGCCCGGGTCGGCCCGCACCACCACCCCTGACATGCCAATTAGAACAGGTGTACGATCGGTCATCCGGGCAGCATCGGGCAGCGCCTTCGCGGCTTGTCGCAATCCGGGGCGGGCCGTACGCTTTGGAATTGCCCAGCATCGAGATGGCGAAGCTTGGAGGGAGGGCCGAAGCGGGGGAAAACCGCCCAAATGTTGCCACCCTCCGTGGTGAGTAACGAACACAGGGTCAAGAACGCCATGCCCTGTGGAGCACTTTTCCCGCCAGGCTTGCCTATTGCACCGCCGCGGCACCGCCGGCCGCGCTATGGGGAGGTTCCAGTGATCGCCTTCGAGCTCATGGAGACGGCGTCGTCCGGCGTCGCCCACGCGCTCTCCACCCTGGCGTCGGCTCCACTCGCGGAGCCGGCACCGAAGGGGATCGACACCAACAGTGTGGTCACCTTCTTCGCCAGCAAGATCGCGCCGATCCTGCTCGCCGTCCTGGGCGTCATCTTCATCGGCCGGGCCAGCCGAGGCGAGATCTCCAAGGTGCTGACCAGCTCCGCGATCGCCATCGTCGGTCTCGCCTTCATCGCCGGCGCGGCAACACTCTTCTTCGTCGGCGATTACCTGATCGACCTGATCTTCGAATAGGCGCGGTCACCACATGCGGCTGCGCACCGACGACGACATCTACCGGGCCCGTCTGGTCTACCTCGGGCCGCCCGGCTACACCCTTCCGGTCCATTTGCCGTACGCCCAGTACGGGCTCTTCATGTTGCTGGTCCCCCTCTACATGTTCATCCACTGGCTGTTCACGTTGACGGTCGAGCTCTTCCCGGCCTGGGAGATCGCGCTCGCCATCGTGACCACGTCGTTCATCTTCCGGCACGTCGACCCCGATCGGCCGGCGCGGGTGGTCATCCGCACCGCGTTGACCGACTGGCGACGCACCCGGGAGCCGGCGGTCGAGCAGCGCGATCCGCGCCTGGTCGGCAGCCGGATCAGGATTCGGGAGGAGCTGGCATGACCGGGCGTACGTCGATCGGTCCGTCGCAGGGCGCGGGCATTGGTCTGCCGCCAGTCGCTGAGGCGGTCGCATGAGCCGCTCTTCCACGCCGGGTTCCCCGGCCGGCCGCCCACCCGCGCCGACTGGTCACCGTGCACACTCGTTCGACTACGCCGAGGACGAGGATGAGGTGGCGCTCGACCCCGCACTGGTGACGTCGCCCGGCCACGGTGCGGTAGGCGTGTTCCAGGCGCCCCGACCGGTTCCCCGCCGGACGCCACCCGCCGAGCCGACCACGGTGTCCGCCGGCGAGAACGCCGACATCGACTCGCCCTTCCTGGACCTGTTCGGCGGGGCACGGCCCAGCACGGCCCGAGCCGTCACGGCCGGCCCGAGCACCCGGGAGCAACCGGCTATCCCGCATCAGCCCCCGCCGGCGGTGACCCGCGCGACGCCGCAGCTGGAACCACAGTGGACGCCCGACGACCGGCCCTCCGCCGGCGAGCGGCGCGCCGCTGGTCACCCGCACAGCGAGTCCCGGTTGCCCCAGCAGGCCGGTGACCGGCTGCCGCCGCTGCGCCAATCCCGACCCGACAGCTCGACGCCCC
>NZ_JAEVHL010000369.1 GCF_016803395.1 Micromonospora tarensis
GTTCGGCGCGACCGCTGTCACGCTGCGCGCCGCCGAGCAGCGTGCCCAGCGGCTGGCCCGGGTGGAACGCCGGCTGGCCGCACCGGGTTCGCGGTGGACGCGGTCGGGGTGCTGACCGCCGGGCTGACCGCCGCGGCGGTGGTGCTGGCCGCCCTGGCCGCCGACGTGCCGGGGGTGCTGGTGGGGGTCCTGGCGGTCGGCGCACTGGCCGCCGTCGAGGTAACACTGGCCCTGGTCACGGCGGCCCGGCAGTGGACCCAGCTGCGTCCCGGCCTGACCCGGGTGGCCGCCCTGCTCGACGCGGGCACGTCGACCCCCCGGCCCACGGAGGACCCGACGGACCTGGCCGGCCCGCACGAGCTGCGCCTCGTCGAGGTGACAGTGCGATACCGGGCCGGCACGGCGCCCGCCCTCGACGCGGTGAGCCTGGACCTGCCGCCGGGACGCAGGATCGCGGTCGTCGGCCCGAGCGGCGCCGGCAAGAGCACACTGGCCGCCGTGCTGACCGGTGCCGTCCGGCCCGCGTCCGGCCGGGTCACCCTGGACGGGCAGGACCTCTCCGCGTACGCCGAGGAGGAGCTGCCGCGCGCGGTCGGCGGGCTGCTGGCCGAGGCGTACGTCTTCCATGCCACCGTCCGGGAGAACCTGCTGCTCGGGCGGGCCCGGGCAGCCGAGGAGGAGCTGACCGGGGCGACCGCTGCCGCCGGCCTGCTGGAGTGGGTCCGCGCCCAGCCGGCGGGCTGGGACACGCTGGTCGGCGAGGAGGGCGGGCAGCTCTCCGGCGGGCAGCGGCAACGGCTGGCGCTCGCCCGCGCGCTGCTCGCCGCGCCGTCGGTGCTGGTGCTCGACGAGCCCACCGAAGGGCTCGACCCGACGGCCGCGGACGCGGTGCTCGCGTCGGCCCTCGCCGCCACTCCGGCCGAACACTCGGTGCTGCTGATCAGCCACCGGCTGAGCGGGCTGGCCGAGTTGGACGAGATCGTCGTTCTCGACGGCGGCCGGGTGATCCAGCGTGGTCGGCACGCCGAGCTGGTCGCCGCCCCGGGCTGGTATCGGGACCAGTGGCTGCTCCAGGCGGCGGCCGAGCGGGGTTACCTGGCGCTCGCCCCCTGACCGGGCTCGGGGACGGACCAGGGTTCTCCCGGACGCCGCCGCCCCGCCGTCCGTGACAGGGTGGTGCCATGGCGTGCGCTGAGGACGTGTTGGTCGACGAGCACCTGCGGGAACTGGGTGCTCGGTTGCAGGGGCCGGCGCGACTCAAGTCCGAGCTGCTGACCGAGGCCCGGCACGGGCTGCTGGACGCCGTCGAGGCGTACCGGGAGGACGGGGTGCCCGCCGGCGAGGCGCAGCGCCGGGCGGTGGTCGAGTTCGGCTCGGCGGCGCAGCTCCTCCCGTCCTGGCAGGCCGAGCTGGCGGTGGGCGCCCTGCGCGGGCTCTCCCTGCGGATGCTGGCCGTCGCCGGCCTGGGGATGGCCGCCGGCGACCTGACCTGGCAAGGGGCGAGTTGGAGTGACGGTTCGCGTCCGCCGGCCGCCTACCTGCTGTTGTCCGCCGCGGTCGACTGGATCTGGCTGGGTGCGCTGCTGCTCTCGGTGGCCGGCCTGCTGGTGGTCGCGTCGAACGCCCGCGCGCCACGTCCCGGCCTGGCCCTGGCGCAACGGGTGGTGGGGATGGGCCTGACCGGCCTCGTGGCGCTCGGCATGCTCACCGGCTGCGCCCTCTTCACCTGGTCGCTCAGCCTGTGGGACGCGGCGCTGCGCTGGCCCCCGATGCTGATCGGAGTGGTGGTGGCGTCGGCCGCCTACTTCTCGCTGACCCGCGCGGCGCGCACCTGGCTGCTGGCCACCGTCCGCTGACCGGCGCCACCCGATGCCCGGTGCCGGGGTGCCGCGTGTTCGTGGAATCGGGGTCTCCCACGCCCCCGGGAAGGCCCGGTCAGGCCGGAGTGACCGGCGGGCTGCCGGGGTCGAGGAACCGGCCGACGGTCAGTCGGAACTCGTGCCAACCGGCGCGCTCCCCGGCCAGCGCCCGCCGGCCGGAGTCGGTCAGCTGGTACGTCCGCCGTTCCCGGCCGTTGACAGTGCTCCAGGTGCTCGCCACGTGCCCGGCGCGTTCCAGGCGACGGAGCGCCGGATAGATGGTGCCGGTGGGCAGATCGAGACTGCGTCGCTGCGCGCGCGCAGCGCCTCGATGATGGCGTAGCCGTGCAGCGCGCCCTGTTCGAGGACGGCGAGCAGCAGAGCGTCGAGATGGCCGTGCAACGCCTGGGCCTTCATGTGTAGCTACGCTACTTGTCGAACAGCCGGTTCGCCACCGGTGACCACCCGCAGGCGGAAGCCGTGCGCCAACCGGCCACCGGGGTGCGGGCATCGGTCACCCAGGACTGCCGACTAGGGTATGTGCCCAGAGTCACTCGCCGGTCAGAGACCCCGGCGGGTGGGCAACCCGAAGCACACGGAGGTCAGCGTGGCCCGCCAGTCGCCCCAACGGCCCGACGCCGACGAGCCCGAGCTCGACGACACCACCGGCGCGGCCGAGCCAGATGAGGTTGAGGAGACCGACCGCCCGTCCGCGTCGGTCGACCGTTCACTCTGGGACGAGCTGCGCATCGACCCAGTGGAGATCGCCCTGCCCGCCGGCACCGGCTTCACGCTGCGGGCGTACCGGCCGGCCAGCTCGCTGACCCCGACCGACGTGACCGAGCGCGACCAGGACGACCCGTTCCTCGCCCGCCGCCAGGCGATCGAGGAGGAGGAGGACGACGAGACCGTCGTCATCCTCGACGAGGAGCTGGCCGAGGAGTTCGCCGCCGGGGACGACGACGAATCGCCGCGTCGACGCCGCGACGGCGCCGCCGACACCGACACCGACACCGCCGACGACGAGGCGGACGAGGACGGCGCGGACGAGGCGGACGACGAGGAGGTGCCGGTCTTCCTCAGCAACCGGGGCAGGCTGCTGCTGTTCAAGACCCCCGAATCGTTGGTCACCTTCATCCGGTCCGGTGCGCCCAACGATCTGTCCCAACTGGACAGCTGGAATGAATTGTCCGAACGGGTGGAGCCGGCTGACATCGCCCCACTCGACGAGGACACCTACGAACTCGACCTCGTCGTGGAGAACCTGCGCGGCGGCCACGACGCGTGGGACTCGACCCTGCTGATCGAGGCCGGCGAGGTCGCCCGCGACCTCTCGTACGCATTGCGGCTGCCTGCGGTACTCGACATGCTCTCCGCCGGCTCCAGTCTCGACGACCTGGACGAGGCGCTGCGGGCCACCGCCAACGGTGGGATCGGCGCTTTCATGGGTCGACGGCGGTTGAAGAAGATCGGCGCGCAGACCGCGAGTTTGGGTTGGCGCACCATTGTCGGCAAGATCTCTGCGGTGGTGGACTGGCGCGACTGACCCGTACCGGGGAGCATCAGTTGCTGGCAGAGGAAAGACCTGTCCCGGAGGGAGGACGACGCCGTGGCGCTCGTGCGCGTTTACTGCGGTCTGGCCTCGGCGGATCCGGCTGACCGACCGGCCTCCGCCGGCTCGACGCTGACGTCCGCTGTGGTCGACGACGCAGGCCGTCTGCTGCATGTCCGCGAGATCAGCGATGACGCGGCTGGCTACGCCCAGCTCGTCGCGCTGCTCGTGGAGCGGTCGGGCGGGCCGAGCGGTGCGGCCATCGCCGCCGACAGCGACGACCACACGGTCATCTCGCTGTTGAGCGCGGCCGGGCGGCCCCTGGCGATCGCCGACGACGACTCGGTGGACGACTTCGCCGAGCGGTTCGCCGACGACGACTCCCTGGAAGAGATGCAGTCACCTCCGGCCGAACGGCGGGCGGTCGGCCTGGCCCGCGCGTTGCAGGCGGGGGCGCTGTCCGCGGTCACCCTGCCGGCACCCCGGGACCTCGCCGGCTACAAGCAGGTGCTCGCCGCGCACGCCGCTCTGGCCACCGGCCGGCACTCCGCCGCCGTGGCGCTGCGCGAGGTGCTGCGTGAGCTCTACCCGGCGGCGCTGCGCGCATACCCGGACCCGGCCGAGCCCGTCTCGCTGGCGGTGCTGGACGCGCTGCCCGAGCCGGGCATGCTCGGCGGCACCGTGGCCCGGGGTCGCGAGGTGTCGGTCGCCGCGGACGCGATCGCCGCGCACCTCGCCGCCGACGGGGTCGCCGACGCCGAGGAGATCAACGAAGCGGTCACCGCCCTGCGGGTCGCCATCTCGGAGACCCCCCGACGTGCCGCGGTCAACCGGGCACTCACCTCTGCGGTGGCCGAGACGGTCCGTCAGGCCGTCGCCTCCGTACGCGCCTGCGACGCCGGGTGTGAGGCGCTGGTCAGCGCCCTCAGCTCGCGGGCCAGCTCGCCGGTCCAGGCACCCGGCCGCCGTGCCGCCGCCCGCCGTGGCGAGTCCGTCGGTGAGCTCACCGGCCTGGCCGGCACCAGCGCCGGCCTGCGGTCGGTCCGGCC
>NZ_JAEVHL010000370.1 GCF_016803395.1 Micromonospora tarensis
CCTGCGGGGGTACGGGCGCAGGCCGGCCGGCCGCCGTGCCGGGACGGGGTCCCGGTACGACGGCCGGCGGCGTGGGTGTGCGGGTAGGTCACGCGTACAGCTTCATCGGGGCGTACTTCTGGCGGGGGAAGACCTTGTCGACCTCCGCGTTGGTGAGCCCGAACCGGCCCTGGGCCACCGCGCCGTAGACGTTGAACATGTTGTTGTACTCCGGCACGTCACCGGAGTCCAACTTGTCCAGCCCGTTCCAGGTGCCGAGCAGCGAGCCGGCCAGCTTCTTGCCGGAGAGCAGGGTGACCACCCCGCCGTGCCCGTGGTCGGTGCCGCCGCTGTTGGAGCCGACCCGACGGCCGAACTCGCTGGACACCATGATCGTCACGTCGGCGGCCTGCGGACCGAGGTCGGTGAAGAACGCGGCCATCGCGCTGGCCAGCTCGTTCAACCGGCGGTACAGCTGCCCGCCCTCGCGGGTGCCCTGGTTCTCGTGGGTGTCGTAGCCACCCATGCCGACGGTGGCGACCCGGACGTTGGCACCGCCCTTGATCAGCTGGGCGAGTTGCTGGAACGCGTTGCCGACGCCCTCGTACTTGACGCCCTCGGCGGGCTGGTACGGCTTCGCGGCGAGCTTCTGGGCGGTGGCCAGCGCGCCCATCCCCTCCTGCACTGCCTCCTCCACCGGGTGGTTGATCCCGGTGAAGAGCCCCTTGATGGCCTTCTCGGTGGCGGCCCGGAACCGCTCGTCACCGTTGAGCCGCAGCGAGCCGACGTTGTTCAGCGACAGCGCGCCGTTGTTGCCGACCAGCGAGCGGGGCAGGGTGCTGCCGATGCCGACGCTGCGGAACGCGGTGCCCTTGCCGAGGTTGTCCACCAGACCGTCCAACCAGCCCCGGCCGCCGGTCTCGTTCGGCAGCCCACCCAGGTTGCAGGCGTCGGCGGCCTGGAAGTGGCTACGCGACAGCCGCTCGTCGGAGACCGCCGGGATGAAGCCCAACTGACCGGCCGTGAGCCACTTCTCCAGCGGCTTGAACGCGCCGGTCAGCTTGAAGCCGCGGCCCAGGGCCAGCGAGTCGTTGCCGAGCAGCAGGTCGGGGCGGGCCTTGTTGAGCACCGCGTCGTTGTCCGGCGCGACCAGGCTCAACCCGTCCAGCCCGCCGTAGAGGAAGACGTGGATCAGGGTGCCGGTCTTGGTCGCCGCGAACGACGCCGACGTGGTGACGAACTGGGCGGTGGCCAGCGCGGTGGCGGTGGCCGCGGCACCGGCGACAAAGGTCCGCCGGGTGACGCCGCGACCGTCCTGCTGGGCCTCCTCCAGGTTCTCCAGGGTGCGGTAGCGGTCGAACTCGGCGGCGTTCTCGGCGGCGACGATGTCCGCCTCGGCGCGCAGCAACGCCTCGGCCGGGTTGTCGGCCAGCCGCCGCACGTCGGGGCATTCGGGGTGCAGGGGGAAAGAGTTGTACACAGTCTTCTCCATCGGGTGCCTCACCTGAGGTGGTGCTGGGGGGAAGCGAGGATCGCCCGCGCGACGGCGGTGATGGCCCCGTTGAATGTGGCGTCGACCTTGCCGGTCGCCGGCACGCCGGCCACGCCGAGGATGAGGTTCTTCTCCTTGGTGCTCAGCTTCTGGCCCACCAGCCGCAGGGACAGCGCGTCGACGTAGGCCCCGGCGGTCGCCGGCGGCTTGGCGATCAGCTTCTCCGGTGCCGTGTACGTGAAGGCGGTGCGGTAGCCGGCGATGATCTCGCCCGCCTCGTTCCAGCCGTTGACCATGGTGCCGGCCGAGGTCCAGGCGACGTAGACGTCCGGGTAGCCGTCCGGGGTCGGGTGGCCCATCGGGTAGTGGCCCAGCTCGCGGAGCTTGTCGTGGATCTGGCGCAGGCCCCGGGCGTACGGGGTGCGCTTGTTGTCGCCGTTGTTGTGCTTCGGCGACGCCTCCGGCGAGACACCCAGGGTGCGGTACGTGGCGACCAGGTACTCCATCGGCCGGCGCACCTTCTGGCCCACCCCGGCCCAGAACTCCGAGGAGCAGAACAGCGCCATCAGCACCGGCTTGATCATGCCCTTGTTGGTGACGTACGTCTTGGCCAGCCGGTCCACCAGGGACTTCGGCGGGGTGTCCGAGACGAACCGGGTCGCCAGGCTCTGTGCCACGTACTTCGCCGTCGACGGGTGCGTGGCGATGTAGGAGATGTACGCGTCGATCGCGGCTTCGGCCTTCTTCGGGTCGGCCGAGCTGTTCGCGTGGGTGAAGCCGAGGATCTTCACCTTGCCGACGTAGTGCTGCTCCGGGCGGAAGACGTACCTGCCCTTGTCGTCGACACCACGGCCGGTCTGCAACATGGCCGCCTGCCGGACGTCCGGCTCCTTGTAGCCGCCGTCGACGCCGACCGAGTACAGCTCGAGGTTCTCCCGGGCGAGGTTCTCGTTGATGGCGTCCTTGCGGGAGTCCTTCTGGTTCAAATAGATCAGCAACGCGGGGTGCTTGTTCGCGGCGATCAGCATCTCCGGGTAGCTGCCCAGCGCGTGCTTGCGCACCACGTCCTGGTCGAACGAGTTGCGGTACACCTCGCCGCCGTCGAAGTCCGCCGCGACGTGCAGGAAGTCGTTCCAGAAGTCGACCATCACCTCGAACAGCTGGCGCTTGGACCAGATCTGCCGGGCGATGGTGGCGTCGACCATCTCCCGCTCCGGCTGGGCGCCCTGTTCGTTGAGCTGGTCGCGCTGGTCGCGCAACTGCTGCACGCTGAGCTTCTGGGTGGGCAGCTCGGCGAGCTTCAGCTCGGCCTTGCTCGGCTCCAGCTTCTCCGGGTCCAGTTGAGCCCGGATCCAGGCGTCGATGCCCTGCCTCTTGATGTCGGCGACCACCGCGGGCGTCACCCCGAAGGTGGCACGCCGGGCCAGGTGCAGGATCGGGTCCTTGGCCAGCACGGTCTTCACTGTCACCTGGGTCGCCGCCGCCGCGGCGGCCGGGCCGGAGAAGCTCCGTCCACCGGCCGGCGCGTTCTTCTTCAGCGCCTCACCGGCCCGGGAGCCCATGTAGCTCTCGTTCTGCTCGGTGTAGGTCCGCACGGTGCTGGGCTGCTGGCCGCTGGGCCGCGCCGCGGTGCCGTCGGTCACCGTGCTGCCGGTCGCGTCGCCGGCCAGCGCCTCGTCACCGAAGAGGCCACGGATCTGCGGGGTCATGGCGAGCGCGGCGCCACCGGCGACGACCGCGGCGGTGCCGCCGATGGCCACCATCGCCTTGCGTCGGCCGACCTTGCGGCCCGGCTCGTCGCCATCGTCCAGGGTGGGCAGTCCGGTGCCGGGCGGGCCGGGGCCGGACGGCCGAGGCCCTCCGGTCCGACCCACTGCGGGCCGCGAGCGGCGGGCTGCGCGGCGTACTGCTCACGCGGGTCGGTCGGCGCGGGGTAGCCGCCCTGGTAGGGGTGGGGCGTGTCGTATCCGTAGGGCGCGGCCGCGGTGGGGTCGCCGTAGCCGTCCGCGTTGTGGTGCTGACGTCCGTCCCAACCGCGGTCGTCCCGCGGTCGACGTGGTGGCACATTCTGGTCGGCCATGTACCAATCCCGATTTCTGATGAGCGCCGGAAGCTGCGACCGGGCAGGTGCGGCAGGTGCGGCGACTGTTGCCTGAGGGGGTTGCTACGGCAAAGTAACCAAGGCCGCAGGGCCCATCAAGGCGGGCCGAACGCGCTCGTGAGGGCACTTAAGACAGCCCTCAGTGCGACGGCGGCGGCCGACCGCGGGGTGGGGCCGGGCGCGGACCTTCCCAGCAGGGCGTACGCGCGGCAGCCGGACACGGACCGGACCACAGCGCCGTACGCGACACGTTGGGCCGCGTTCACCACCAAAGGCAAACTTAAGGTTCAGGTAAGCCGGACCTGAGACGACCTCGCGTGCGGCAAAAGTAGCAGCAGCGGGCGAGCGTGAGCCGCCGTCGCAGCGGGTATGCCGCCGAACCGCTGAACGCGTGAGGGGAAGGCAGCGCCATGCTCAGCAAAGAGGATCAGCGCAGATTCGACCAGATCACCCGTCAGCTCCGGGAAAGTGACCCGGCCTTCTTCAAGAAACTGGACCACCGGGTTCGGGCCCGCAGGGGCCGTTACCTGATGTTGTTGACCATCGTGCTGTGGGCGTCGCTACCGGCGATAGCCGTGTTCGCCGGTCGGCTGACCGGGGCGATCTGCGCGGTGGTCCTGGTGGCGAACGCCGCGATCATGTGGCGGTTCCGCCGCCGCTGGACATGACCGCTCAACCGCTCGAGGGGATGCCCACGCCGGCGCACGTGACAGCTCACCGGTCGGCCGGGCCGAACGCCCGGTACGCGCGGCGCAACCGTTCGAGCGTTCCCGGGCCACCAATGGCCGGGGCCGGCGCTCCGAGCTGGCGCAGCAGCAGGTCGGTGCCGGTCACCAGTCGGGGCGGCCGATCCGGCACGTCGGGCGCGAAGACGGCCAACG
>NZ_JAEVHL010000371.1 GCF_016803395.1 Micromonospora tarensis
GTGCTGGCCGAGCGGCGGTTCGGCGTCGAGCTGTACGCGGCGGCCCGGGTCGCCCTGGACGCCGGCCCGGACGAGCGGGAGGCGGCGGAGAACGACCTCACCCGGCAGCTGCGGGGCGTCCAGTTGGACCCGGCTGATCCGGACAGCGCGGCGGTCATCGCCGCCAGTCGTCGACTCGCGTTGTCCCGGCAGGTACACACGGACCTGGTCCGGGACGCCCGCTCGGCGCGCAGCCGGCCGTTGGTGCGGGTGTTGCGGATGGGGCGGGGTCGACAGTGGCCGCGCTACTTCGACATCGACGACCCGACCCTGGTCGTCCCGGCGGACGTTCCGGCCGCCTGAGCGAGGTCACCGACGAACCGGTGACCACTGCCACAACGCAGGCCACCGGGGGTCTGATTGGCTGTCGGTGCGGCGTTGTTCCGGGCGTAGCATTTCCGCTGCCACCCCCCGGAGCGCGTCCAAGGAGCGATGACCCGTGCCCGAAAACACCGCCTCGAACACCGGTACCGCCCCCGTCGTCGGCACCGCCCGCGTGAAGCGTGGCATGGCCGAGATGCTCAAGGGCGGCGTGATCATGGACGTGGTCAACGCCGAGCAGGCCAAGATCGCCGAGGATGCCGGCGCGGTCGCGGTGATGGCGCTGGAGCGGGTGCCGGCCGACATCCGCGCGCAGGGCGGGGTGTCCCGGATGAGCGACCCCGACATGATCGACGGGATCATCCAGGCGGTCTCCATTCCGGTGATGGCCAAGGCCCGCATCGGCCACTTCGTGGAGGCCCGGATCCTCCAGTCGCTCGGCGTCGACTACGTCGACGAGTCGGAGGTGCTGACCCCGGCCGACTACGCGAACCACATCGACAAGTGGGCGTTCACCGTGCCGTTCGTCTGTGGCGCGACCAACCTGGGCGAGGCGCTGCGCCGGATCACCGAGGGCGCCGCGATGATCCGTTCCAAGGGTGAGGCCGGCACCGGTGACGTCTCCAACGCCACCACCCACATGCGCCGGATCCGGCAGGAGATCGGTCGGCTGTCCTCGCTGCCGGCCGACGAGCTGTACGTCGCGGCCAAGGAGTTGCAGGCTCCGTACGAGCTGGTCAAGGAGGTCGCGGAGAGCGGCAAGCTGCCGGTGGTGCTGTTCACCGCCGGCGGGATCGCCACCCCGGCCGACGCCGCGATGATGATGCAGCTCGGCGCGGAGGGTGTCTTCGTCGGTTCCGGCATCTTCAAGGCGGGCAACCCCGCGCAGCGGCCGCCGCGATCGTCAAGGCCACCACCTTCCACGACGACCCGGACGTGCTGGCCAAGGTCTCCCGTGGTCTCGGCGAGGCGATGGTCGGCATCAACGTCGACGAGATCCCGCAGCCGCACCGCCTGGCCGAGCGCGGCTGGTGAGCGGGGCGACGCGGGGGAGAGGAGCGGTGCGACGGTGACCGCGCCCGTGATCGGCGTGCTCGCGCTCCAGGGGGATGTCCGCGAGCACCTGGCCGCGCTGACCGCGGCGGGGGCGGACGCCCGCCCGGTGCGGCGTCCGGCCGAGCTGGACGACGTCGACGGCCTCGTCATCCCCGGCGGTGAGTCCACCACCATCAGCAAACTCGCCGACATCTTCGAGCTGCGTGATCCGATCGACAAGCGGATCGCCGACGGCATGCCGGTGTACGGGTCCTGCGCCGGCATGATCATGCTGGCGACCGAGGTGCTCGACGGCCGGCCCGACCAGCGGGGCTTCTCCGGCATCGAGATGACCGTCCGGCGCAACGCGTTCGGCCGGCAGGTCGACTCGTTCGAGGCGCCGGTGACCATCGCCGGGGTGCCGGGCGGGTCGTTCCACGCCGTGTTCATCCGCGCGCCGTGGGTCGAGCGGGTCGGTGCCGGCGTCGAGGTGATCGGCACGGTGACCGGTGGGCCCGCCGCCGACCGGATCGTGGCGGTCCGGCAGGGCAACCTGGTGGCCACCTCGTTCCATCCGGAGTTGACAGGTGACCTGCGGGTGCACGCGTACTTCGTGGACCTGGTCCGCGCCACCCCCGGACGGCGCCACCTACGCGCGTAACCGCCGGAGCGGTTTGTCCTAGCTGTCCTGATGTGCGTGGGCGGGGTGGAGTCACCGCGCGCGGTGGCATGACAGCGGCCCGGGGGCCGCCGGTAGGATTGCGGAGATTCGGCAGGGCCATCTGCCCGCCACGGCTTCCACCAGGGCTGACCGGCACCTCCGCGTGCGCCGGCGGAAGCGGGGCGTGAGCGGTGCGGTCGATGCAGACGGCGGGTAGCAACGGAGGTAGAAGATGTCCGGCCACTCAAAGTGGGCGACGACCAAGCACAAGAAGGCCGTCATCGACGCCAAGCGCGGCAAGATGTTCGCCAAGCTGATCAAGAACGTCGAGGTGGCCGCCCGGACCGGCGGCGGCGACCCCTCCGGCAACCCGACGCTCTTCGACGCCATCCAGAAGGCGAAGAAGAGTTCGGTGCCGAACGACAACATCGACCGCGCCGTCAAGCGCGGCTCCGGCCTGGAGGCCGGCGGCGCCGACTGGCAGACGATCATGTACGAGGGGTACGGCCCGAACGGCGTGGCGATGCTCATCGAGTGCCTCACCGACAACCGCAACCGGGCGGCGACGGAGGTGCGTACCGCGCTGACCCGCAACGGCGGCTCGCTCGCCGACGCCGGCTCGGTGTCGTACATGTTCTCCCGCAAGGGCGTGGTGATCGTCCCCAAGGAGGGCACCAGCGAGGACGACGTGATGATGGCCGTCCTGGACGCCGGCGCCGAAGAGGTGAACGACATCGGTGAGGCGTACGAGGTGGTCTCCGAGCCGACCGACCTGATCCCGGTGCGCACGGCATTGCAGGACGCCGGCATCGAGTACGAGTCGGCCGAGTCCTCGCTGATCCCCAGCGTCAACGTGCCGCTTGACGAAGAGGGCGCGCGCAAGATCTTCAAGCTGATCGACGTCCTGGAGGACTGCGACGACGTCCAGAACGTCTACGCCAACTTCGACGTCAGCGACGACGTGATGGCGGCGGTCGACGCCTGAGCGTGACGACGTGGCGGCGGTTCGCGCCGGGCGACGTGGTCGTCCGGCGCGAGGTGCTGCGCGGCGAGGTGTGGTTCGGCTGTTCGACGATCTGCGTCGAGGACTCGCCCGACCTACTCGTCCTCTACCTGCCGCCGGGGGCCGAGTTCGGCTTCCCGCAGACGGGGGTGTTCCCCTGTGGTCGGCACCCGTGGGAGACCGCCGGGCACCGCTCCTGGTCCGGGCACGGCAAGCTGATGCTGCACCGTCCCGGCGAGGCGCACTCGATCGACGTGTTCTGGGCCGGGCCGGGGCGCGACTTCGCCGGCTGGTACTTCAACCTCCAGGACCCGGTGCGGCGTACCCCGATCGGGGTGGACACCCTGGACCACGAGCTGGACCTGTGGTGGGGCGCGGACGCCGACCGGTACGTCTGGAAGGACGTGGAGATGTTCGCCCAGCGCCTGGTCGAGGGGCGCTACCCGGGCATGGCGGACGCCATCCAGGCCGAGGGGGACCGGATCGCCGCGCTGCTCGACCGGGGTGAGCGGTGGTGGGACCCGGCGTGGGCGCGGTGGCAGCCGGACCCGGCCTGGACGACACCGCGGCTGCCCGCCGACTGGAACCAGGTGCCGCCGGCCCGCTGACCCGCGCCGTCGTCAGCCTTCCGGCAGCGAGTCCACCAGGAACACCTGGTCCGCCCCGTTGGTGCACGGCTCGACCAGCGCCTCGGCCGACACCTCGGTGTCATCGTCGCGAAGACCGACGCAGAGGTCCGTGCCGCTCGGCCTGATCCGGTACGCGGTCGGCGTCGAACCGGTCGGCTCGAAGCGGAACAGTTGCAGCGCGCTGGGCGGGTCGCAGTCGTTCCAGGGTTCGAGCAGGTCGCGGCCGGGATTTTCGGTGCGGATGGTGAGGCAGCCCGGCCCGTGCACCGGGTGCTGCCACTTGATCAAGTACAGCCCGTCGGTCACCGGTTTCAGGTAGGTGTCGGGTGGGGTGGCGTCCGCGCACGGGCGCTGCGTCGCGATCTCCTTCGGGTACTGGCCGGTGCGGTCCCGTCCCTCGGTGAGACAGAGCCGGGGGGTTCGAGCGGGGCGGATCTGGCTGCGGCCCGCCCGCGGCGCACCCGACGCGCTGCCGCCCGGCGAGCCCGACGGGTTGACGGTGCCGCCGGGCGTGGCCGACGTGCCGCCGGCTGTCGCGTTCGGGTCGGTGAGCTGGGCGGCGGTCCTTCTGTCGTCGTCGGGCCGCTGCATCCAGAAGCCCACCCCGAGCGCGGCCAGCAGGACGCCGACGACCAGCAGCGCCAGCGGCGCGGGTCGCGCGAACCAGCGTGGCCGGCCGGCATCCGAGCGCCCCGGCGCAACCTTCGGCACGGCGCCGTCGGCCGGCGGCTGGTCCGGCGTGGCTCCC
>NZ_JAEVHL010000372.1 GCF_016803395.1 Micromonospora tarensis
GTTCCTAGACAGCTCCACTCCACAACCGGAGGCCTTCACCTACCTACGACATCAGAGCGTGTCGTCACACAACCTCGACCAACCTCCCTGGACAGCACAGCTAGTCGTGGGGGTGGCTCCGGTGGTGGGTCGCCAGGACGTCCGCGCCGAAGTCGCTGGCGGGGCGGCGCAGCACGGTGTGCGCGTGGTTGCCGTCCGCGCTGGTGTTGTCGTACTCGATCAGCAGGTCGTCGCCCTGCACCCGGTAGTAGTGCCGCTTTCCGGGCTCGGTCGGCCCGGCCCAGGCGAAGTACAGGTCGCCGGCGCCCAGCCGAGTCGCCTCCCGGATGGCCAGCTCGGGCGGTAGCCGGTCGAGGTAGAGCGCGACCACCTGGTCGAGCAACGCGCGGCCGGTCGGTCCGAGCCGGCCCGCCGGTACGCCCAGCGGCTCCAGCGGCCCGTCGACCCGCCCACGGGTGGCGCTGATGATGTCCGCCGGGGCGTCGTCGGCGATGATCGCGGCGGCCCGCTCGGCCGGCCCGAGGGCGTCGAGCAACGCGCGGGCCAGGTCCTCCTCGACGCCGAGGGGGCGGGTGACGGGACGACCGGCGTACCGGACGGCCGCAGGGTTGGCGCCGAAGAAGATCGGCGCGGGGGAGACCTGACCGTCCACGACTGTCATGTTCACCGAGAGGTGGTGCCCTTCGAGCCGCCACGCCCAGCGGTCGTCGCGCGCCGGGTCGCCGAACACGGCCACCCAGTAGTCGCCGCTGTGCCGCCCGCGCTGCCAACCCTCGGCCCGGTCCAGCACCTCCTCCAACCCGATGATCGCGATCGCCTGCGCGTACGCCGAGGGGCTGAGCGCGGTGGCCAGCAGCCGGTGGGCGGCCTTGCGGCCGGCGACGTCGAGCTCGGCGAGGCAGACGCCGGGCCGGGGTCGGGGCCGGTACTCCAGCCAGCGTCGGGTCGTCTCGTCGTCGAACGGGTGCACGGCGATTTCCCGGGCGGCGGGGGTGAGGGCGGTCAGCAACGCGGTGCTGGCGGTCCGCATCTGCTCCGGCAGAGGATCTTCCACCGCCCCTGTATACCGGCAGGCCGGTGCCGGCGTCAGCCGACGCGCAGCAGCTCCGCCATCTCCGGCAGGTCGAAGAAGTGCGCGGTCTCCACCGCCGACGGGTTGCCGTGCGCCGGGTCGGCGCCGGCGGCGAGGAGCGCGCGGACCGCCTCGGTGCTGCTGCGGAAGACCGCCGCGGCCAACGCGGTCTGGCCCCGGTCGTTGGCCCGGGAGTGGTCGGCGCCCCGGCTGAGCAGGGCCGCCACCGTGTCCGGGTGGGCGTGGTACGCGGCCAGGATGAGCAGGGTGTCGCCCCTGTCGTTGGTGAGGTTGACCGGCAGGCCGGCGTCGAGCTGCGCGGCCAGCTCCTGCGTGGAGCCGGCGCGGGCCAGGTCGAACATCCGGTGTGCGAACGCCAGCGTCGCGGCGTCGAGGTCGTCGGTCACCGGTCCAGGCTAGGGCCCGCCCTGATAGGTTGCTCGGCCGGCGTGCTGGGGAGGGTCCGATGGTCGAGACGGTGTACGTGGGCAACGCGGGTGTCGACGGTGCCGCCGACGCTGGTTGGCTGCTCGGTCACTTCGTGCCCGCGGGGGAGCTCCGGCACAGCACCGACGTCGAGGTGAAGTGGGGCGTGCACCCACCCGGGCAGGCCCGGTCGCGGTGGGCGACCGGGGAGCTGCGGACCACCCTGCTCGTCCTCGTCGAGGGGTGTTTCCGGGTCGAGCTGCCGGATCGGACGGTACGACTGGCCGCGCCGGGCGACTACGTGGTGTGGGCCCGTGGAATGGACCACTCCTGGTTCGCCGAGCGCGCGTCGGTGGTGCTGACCGTGCGCTGGCCGTCGCTGCCCGGCTACCGGGTGGACCCGCCGGTGCTGCGCTGATCCGGTCGCGGCGCGATCGGCGTCCCACCAGACGAAATTACCTACTAAACCTATAGGCTTTGCCGGCTAGAGTACGAGGGCACCCCGCCGAACGACCCGCGAGGAACCGCCATGACGCACCACCGCCCGGAGCCCGACCTGCTCACCGTTGCCGCCCGATGGGCCGACCCGGTCGGCTGGCCGGTCGCGCTGCGCTTCGACCCCGCCGAGCGGTGGTACGCCCGCCTCGCCGTCGGCGACGACCACGAGGTGTGGGCGCTGAGCTGGCTACCCGGGCAGGGCACCGACCTGCACGACCACGGCGGCTCCCGTGGAGCGTTCCGGGTCGTCGGCGGCGCGCTCACCGAGGAGACGGTCAGCGCCGGCCGGCTGCGTCCGCGACTGCTCTCCGCCGGGGTCGGCCGCCGTTTCGGCCCCCGGCACGTGCACCAGGTGAGCAATCGGGGTGCGGACCCGGCGGTCAGCGTGCACGTCTACCGGCCGGCGCTGCTGCGGATGACCCGCTACCACCTGGTGGACGGGCGACTGCGGGTCGCCGAGGTCGCCGAGGCCGGCCGGTCCTGGTAGCCGATCCACCCCCTGTCATCGGAAGGAACCGAGCATGTCGATAACCGCCGAGCACTGCCCCGCCCCCGTGCCGCCGTCGGGCTCGCGGGGCATCGACGAGATCCTGGCCGCCGCCCGGGCCCGACTCGACCGGCTGGATCCGGAGCGGGCGCACCTGGCGTACCGGACCGGGGCGCTGCTGGTCGACATCCGGCCGGCCGCTCAGCGGGCCGCGCACGGCGTGGTGCCGGGCTCGCTGGCGGTCGAGCGCAACGTGCTGGAGTGGCGCTTCGACCCCCGCTGCGGCCCGGCTGCCGCAGGCGGTCGACTACGACGTGCCGGTGGTGATCCTCTGCCAGGAGGGCTACACCTCGTCGCTGGCCGCCGCCGCCCTACAGGACGTCGGCCTGCACCGGGCCACCGACGTGGTCGGCGGATTCGCGGCCTGGCGGATCGCCGGCCTGCCGGCCCTCGGCCCGACCCCGCTGCACCATCGCTCACCCCTCGCGTCCCCGGTCAACGCCGGGTGGCGCGCCGCTGACCGTCACGCCACACCCGGCGTGGCGGGCGTACCGCCACTCAGGAGGCACCATGTCCGTCGTCGCCATCCCCACCCGCCGCCATCCGGGGGTGCGCCCGGCCCGCCCGCGCACCGGCCCGACCCTGACCATCACCCTCGACCTCGCCCCCGGGCCGCTGAGCCCTCGGCTGGCCCGGCTGGTGCAGCTGCTCGGCGAACTCGCCGAATCCGGCGAGGGGCAGCTGCGCGCCGTCGACGACATCGCGCCGGGGCCGCGCCCGGCCGCACGCCCGGCCACCGTCGAACCGGTCGTCGCGGCGGACCAGGTCCGCATCCTCACCGGCTCGCGGACGGTCCGCCGGGGCGACCAGGTCGTCTCGCTGACCCGCATCGAGTACGAACTCCTGCTGTTCCTGGCCGAGCGGCCCCGCCGGGTCTTCACCCGCCTGCAACTGCTCTCCAACGTCTGGGGGTACGAGCACGCGGTGGCCCGGACCGTGGATGTACACGTCCGTCGGCTGCGTGCCAAGCTGGCCGGGGCGGAGCTGGTCACCACCGTCTACGGGGTCGGTTACCGACTGGCCGACGAGGCCCCGATCAGCGTGGAGTACGGCAGCTGAGCCCTGGTCCGGCGGCACGGTGACCACCTGGTGAACCGGGCGGGGACCCCCGTAACGGGGCATCTCGAGGACTCTGCTGTAATCATCAGGCCTCGTACGCAGAGCGAGCATCCGGCTCCGATGCGTTCGTCAATTGTCACATTCATGCAACGCAGCCGCCTCTTGACCCTCGCCCAGGCGCCGGGAAGCATCGATGAAGCGGCGTCCCGGGCCGTGGGGAGATACCCGGACCAGCCCAAGGAGGACCATGTCGGTCAGCCCCGCCTCGTCGCGCGCCGGATGGCATACGTCCCAACCCGCGGTGCCCGGTCGACCTCCCGGCGGCCAGCGCCGCCCGGCGAACACCGCCGCGCCCGTGCTCACCGTGACGCTGTCCATCCCGCTGGCCTGTGAGGAGTCGCTGACCCCGGCGGCACGTCGACTGCTGGAGGCCGCCCGCGAGATGCTGGAGCGGGGTGAAGGCGTGATCATCGGGTCGGTCCCGGCCGAACGCCGCCCCGACCCGGCCCCCGCCAGCAGGTCGCCGGCCCGTGCGCTCAGCCCGACCATCCCGGCCCTGCACATCCTCGCCTCGTCGCGTTCGGTGCTACGCGACGACGAGCCGCTACCGCTGACCCGGCTGGAGTTCGACCTGCTGCTGCACCTGGTCGCCCATCCGCGCCGGGTGTTCACCCGGCTGCAACTGCTCAACGCGGTCTGGGGCTACGAGCACGCCGGCGTCCGCACCGTCGACGTGCACCTGGTCGCCCATCCGCGCCGGGTGTTCACCCGGCTGCAACTGCTCAACGCGGTCTGGGGCTACGAGCACGCCGGCGTCCGCACCGTCGACGTGC
>NZ_JAEVHL010000373.1 GCF_016803395.1 Micromonospora tarensis
TCGGGAACTGGTCACCGGCGCGGTGAGCGTGCGGACGGCCTGGACCGGCGCGGCCGTCGCGTTGGTGGTCTTCCTCACCGCCGCCGCCCTGCTCAACCCCGCTCTGCTGGTCGCTCGCCGCGCTCGCCGTGGTGCACGGCCGGCACACCGTACGGGCGCTGCTGCGCGACGGCGGCTGCCTGGCCGGCGGGCTGGTGGCCGCGCTGCTGGTCACCTCGGCCCTGTCCGGTCTCGGCTTCGGCTGGGTGGGCGGGCTGACCCGCAGCGGGGACTCCGAACAGTGGACGTCGCCGCCCACCGCCGTCGGGCTGGTGGTGGACTACGCCGGCGCGCTGGCCGGGCGGGACCTGCGGGCGGTGCCGGTGGTCCGGGCCGTGGCGCTGCTGCTGCTCGCGATCGTGCTGCTGGTCCTGTGGCAGAGGGCCTGGCGGGACCGGCGGGCCTCGGCTGAGCCGGCCCAGGCCCGCGCCCGGGTCGCGCTGCACGGCGCCGGCCTGGCCCTGGCCGCCACGGTGGTCCTGTCCCCGGTCTTCTACCCCTGGTACGCGAGCTGGCCGCTGGCACTGCTCGCGCTCACCGCCACCCGGACCACCTGGTTCGTGCTGCCGGCCGGGGCGGCGACCTTCCTGGCCCTGCCCGACGGCACCAACCTGGCCCGTTTCGCCAAGGCCCCTGGCGCGGTGGCGATGACCGCGCTGCTCCTGTTCCTGCTCCTTCGGGTCCGGCAGAACGGACTGAAGCGCTCGCCGCGTCGATGGTCACGGTCCGATGCTCACGATCGTGCTGGAACCTGGTGCTAGTGGCATCGCCGAACCGCCGAGGCCACTACATCCTGAATCGAGCCCGATCTCGAAGGCAGCGGCGGCGGCAGCGGCGGCGGCGAGCGCGAGCAGCGGACGTGCGGGGCCCACCAGTGCGACCAGGACAGCCGTCGCGGCGAGCGCCGTCCAGCTCGGGATGAGTCCGGCCGGTGGTGCGGGGACTGCTCAGCAGTCGAAGTACATGGCGAACTCGTGCGGGGTCGGACGCAGGCGAACCGGGTCGACCTCGTTGGCGCGCTTCCAGTCGACCCAGGTGGAGATCAGGTCGGGGGTGAAGACGCCACCGTCGAGCAGGTAGTCGTGGTCGGCCTCCAGCGAGTCGAGCACGGCCGACAGCGAGCCCGGCACCTGCTTGACGTCGCCCCACTCCTCCGGCGGGAGGTCGTAGAGGTCCTTGTCGATCGGCGTCGGCGGCTCGATCTTGCTCTTGATGCCGTCCAGGCCGCCATCATCATGGCCGAGAAGGCGAGGTAGACGTTGGCCGACGGGTCCGGGACGCGGAACTCGACGCGCTTGGCCTTCGGGTTGCTGCCGGTCACCGGGATGCGGGTGCAGGCGGAGCGGTTGCGCTGCGAGTAGACCAGGTTGACCGGCGCCTCGAAGCCCGGCACCAGGCGACGGTACGAGTTGACCGTCGGGTTGGTGAAGGCCAGCAGCGACGGGGCGTGGTGCAGCAGACCGCCGATGTACCAGCGGGCCATGTCGGACAGGCCGGCGTAGCCGGTCTCGTCGTAGAACAGCGGCTCGCCGTTGAGCCAGAGGCTCTGGTGGGTGTGCATGCCGGAGCCGTTGTCACCGAAGAGCGGCTTGGGCATGAAGGTGGCGGTCTTGCCGTTCGCCCAGGCCTCGTTCTTCACGATGTACTTGAAGAGCTGGAGCTGGTCGGCGGCGTGCAGCAGCGTCGAGAACTTGTAGTTGATCTCGGACTGGCCGGCGGTGCCCACCTCGTGGTGCGAACGCTCCACGGTGAAGCCGCCGTCGACCAGTCGGCGCACGATCGAGTCGCGCAGGTCGGCGTAGTGGTCGACCGGCGGCACCGGGAAGTAGCCGCCCTTGTAGGCGGTCTTGTAGCCGCGGTTGCCGCCCGGCTCCTCGCGGCCGGTGTTCCAGGCGCCCTCGATCGAGTCGATGTAGTAGAACGACTGGTGCGCCGAGGTCTCGTGGCGGATCGAGTCGAAGATGTAGAACTCCGCCTCGGCGCCGAAGTAGGCGGTGTCGGCGATGCCGCTGGCGGCCAGGTAGGCCTCGGCCTTCTTGGCGACGTTACGCGGGTCGCGGGTGTAGGCCTCGCGGGTGAACGGGTCGTGGATGAAGAAGTTGAGCGCGAGCGTCTTCTGCGCGCGGAACGGGTCGATGAACGCGGTGGCGACATCCGGGAGCAGGAGCATGTCCGACTCGTGGATCGCCTGGAAACCGCGGATCGACGAACCGTCGAACGCGAGGCCGTCGGTGAAGAGGTCGTCGTTGACGGACTCGACCGGCAGGTTGAAGTGCTGCATCACGCCGGGCAGGTCACAGAAACGAACGTCGACGAACTTCACGTCCTCGTTCTTGAGGTATCGCAGCAGTTCCTCGGGATTGGCGAACACACATCCTCCTGGCACGTCCACGGGGTGGCTAGGCTTCTGGCGACGCTATGGCCAGGCGGTTGCCCGGCCGTGTCTCCCTTGTTTCTGCCGTGTTACGTCCCTCGCGGAGCGTCAGCGACGCTCCTGTCGCGCCTCCGGCCCGCCACGAGGCCGTACCGACTGTGCCAGTGTAATGACATCTGATGCTTTTGGCCTGAATCGGCACACAGTGGTGACGGCACCTGACCGGCCCTCCTCCCGGCGCGGATTACCCTTGACCGCTGTGACCAATCCGCACGCTTTGGCAGCACCGGCCAACGACCCCACCTTCACCCCGCCGAGCCTCGGTCGGCGGTTTGGCGCACTGATCATCGACTGGGTGCTCTGCCTGCTGGTGTCCAACTTCTTCGCCGACCCGGTACGCGACGGGTGGGCGCCGGTGCTGGTGCTGGTCCTGGAGTACGGCATCTTCCTCGGCCTGTTCGCCCAGACACCGGGCATGTACATCACCAAGGTCCGCTGCCTGAACTGGCACGACGGGGGCCGGATCGGGGTGCTCCGCGGGCTGATCAGGGGCCTGCTGCTGGCTCTCGTCGTCCCCGCACTGATCATGGACGAGCACCGTCGCGGCCTGCACGACAAACTCGCCGACTCGGTGATCGTCGACGCCCCCCGCGGCTGAACCGACCCACTCAAGGCCGACCCGGACCCCGCGCCCCGCTCCCGCTTCCCGCGCCCCTCGCTTTCCGCGTCCCGCCCGCAAGATCGCACTCGATCCAGCATCTGGTGGCATCCGTCGCGCACGAGGCCACTACATCAAGGATTAAGCGCGATCTTGGGCCGGGACCGGGACCGGGACCCGGGCCGGGGCCGGGGCTTGGGCCGGGGCCGGAGGCGGCCTGCGGGTCGGGGGTCGGGTGCGATGAGGGTGTACGCGAAGAGCCGGACCGCGCGGGTCCGGCTCCTTCCGCGTACACCTTGGGGGTCAGCGGCCCCGCGACTGGCGGAACGCGCCCGGCGGCCGCATGTTCTTCGGGATCGCGCCCTTGGGCATCTGCGGCCGGGCGGTGAGCGCCTTGAGCCGCTTGTCCAGCGAGTTGACGTCCTTGCCGGAGAGCGCGCGGGGCAGGCGCAGCAGCGTCGTGCGGAGCTTGCGGATCGGCAGCTCGCCCTCTTCCTGCCCGATCACGTAGTCGTGCAGGGGAGCGGAGCCGATCACCTTGGAGAGCCGCCGCTTCTCCTGACCGAGCAGGCCGCGCACCCGCTGCGGGTTGCCCTCGGCCAGCAGGATCACGCCCGGGCGGCCGATCACCAGGTGGACCATGTCCATCTGGGTGGTCGAGCTGACCGCCGGGGTGACCCGCCAGTCGCCACGCATGTTCTCCATGATCTGCGCCGCCGCGCCGGGCTGCCCCTCGGCGGCGTTCATCATCGCCTTGTTGGACCGCAGGTTGAGCACGATCAGCACCGCGAGCAGGGTGAACAGGATGCCCAGCGGCAGCCAGATCCAGCTCCAGAGGATGACCGCGACCACGGTGAGGGCGAGCGGGATGAGCACCGCGGCGGCGAGCAGCGGCGCGAACCACCGGTCCTGCTTGGCGGTGAACTGAAACACCATCCCGATCTGCTTCAGCCGTTGGCCGAACGAGACCTTCTCCTGGGGCTTTGCCATGTCGCAGAGTCTAGTGGTCGCCGTCCGCCCCGTTGATCCGCGTCCGGGTGCTGGCCGGCTGAGTACCTTACGTCGCCACGGCCATTCGGCCGGGGCGGGTAAGGAGGGTGCCGCCGGGGAAGATGAGGCGCTGTCCCCATGCCCGGTCGGGGCCTTCGCGCGAAGAGTCATCAGCAGAAGACGACGACGCGACGAAGGAGCCCGACATGTTCGGCAACGACGCAGACTTCCTGCTCACCCTGCACCGTACCCACGCCGCCGAGCTGCGCCGCCGAGGTGGCCGCGGACCGACCTCGCCCGGTCGCTGCCGCGCCCCGGCAGCCGCGGTTGGCTCAGCCGAGCGCCAG
>NZ_JAEVHL010000374.1 GCF_016803395.1 Micromonospora tarensis
CCACGCCGGCCCGCCCCCGAAACCGCCGCCGGCGCCACCGAGACCGGCGCTGCCGACCCCACCGCCGCCGAGGCCCCCACTCAGGCCGCCCACGCCACTCGGGCTGCACCGGCCAGGCCGCTGCTGTAGCCGTCGTCACCGGTCGGGTAGCCGGAGCCGGTCGACGGGGGCGTGAGCTGGCCGGCGCCGGAGGGCGCGCCGCCGCCGATCCCACCAGTGGTGGTCGGGGAGAACGGGTCGACGGTGGACGTCGGACCGCCCACGTCGCCGATGCTCGGTGGCCTGCTGCCGATGCTGGGACCGCCACCACCGATGTCGGGCTTCCCGCCGAACTCGCCGGCACCGACGTCGGGTCGGCCGGTCGGCGGGACCCGGGTGTCGCGACGAAGGTCGTCGATATCGCTCGTGTCCGGACCGGTCACGGTGAGCTTGGGACGCTCGGTGTAGACCGCCTGGGGCAACGGCGCCATCGCCGTGTTCGCGGCCTGTTGATTGTCCCGGTACCAGTTGTCCAGGTGGGACTTGGTGTCCCACCACCCGCCCCGCTTCTGGTCGCCGGCCTGACCGTCGACCTTCATGGTCGCCTCCAGGTCGTCGGCCTTGTCGCGGAACGCGCCGTCGGCGTACGAGGCGGGGTTGTTCTGGTAGTCCTGACGCAGCGCCGCGAGGAACCCCGACGAGCTCTCGCCGTCGCGGGCGTCGTCCAGCTCGGTGCCGTTGGGCAGGCTCCACTCGTTGATGCCGAAGTCGTCCATCAGCGGGATCGGGATCGTGGCTACCGTCTTGCGGATGTCGCCCTCGATCCGCGTCAACGCACCACTGACGTTCGTCGCGTCGGTGATCAGATCCTCGATCTGCTTGCCGATCTTGCCCAGGTGCTCGCGGTAGGCGTCCCCACCGCTGCCCTTCCAACCGGCCAGCATCCCGGGCAGGCCGCCGACGTGCGGGCGTTCCTGGCCGGTCGCGATCGGACCGACGAACGACCGGCCGACGAGCGCGTCCCGTAGCTGTTGCAGGCCGCTGGAGAGGTTGCTCCAGCCCGCTCCGACGGATCCGACCGTCTCCGGGTCAGCGGAGAGCGTCACCTCGCGGACGCACCGCTCCCAGGTTCCTCCAGCCATGACGTCCCCCTCAGGCCGTATACGGGTAGGTGGGCGCACCGCCGGCGGTGGGCGGCGGGGCCGCCGACTCCAGCAGTCGTTCGATCTCCTTGCCGTTGGCGGCGTTACGCGCCTCGGTGTCCCGGAACGCCTTGGCGATCTCCTCGGTGCCCTCCTTGAGGGCGGCGAGCTTCTGGGAGAGCGTCGTGAGGTGCGCTTCCATGTTCGCCGTGGAGGTCTCCAGGGCCCGCCACTGCATGCGGGCGTCCTCGTACGCGCCGAAGGGGGTGCCGTTCGGGACGGTCTGGGCGTTGTTGCTGTCGCCCTTCATCCGCTCCTTGATGCGCTCCATCTCATACTTGAGCGTGTCGTCGATGTACTGCCGGAGCCGCTCGACGTACGTGGCGGCGGCGTCCAGGTCCTCGACGCTGACGTGCAGATCGCCGATGCTCGGCGGCGGGATGCTGCCCATGTGCTTCCTCCCCCGTCCCGACCCGCCGGGTCGGTCCATGTCAGACGCAGCGTATCGAGTCCTGCCTAGTCGGGGCAGCCCCACCGGCAGCCCCGAGCGCCATCAGCACGCAGAGGCCACAGTCGATGTCAACGGGGCGACCGCGACCGCGACCGGCCGACGCGGGGCCCGAACAGCACCAACGGGCCCGCGAGAGGCGGGCCGTTGGCGACATGTCGGATGTGGAGGGTGGTGGGGCAGCACCAACCGGCGCTGCCCGGGGGCAGCCCGGTCAGCCGTGCGAGTGGCCCGACGGGACCTTCATGCCGTTGCCGCCCAGCGGGGTGAGCGGGAGCAGCTTCTTGCCGGTGGGGCCGATCTGGATCTCGGTGTCCATGGACGGGCAGACGCCGCAGTCGAAGCAGGGCGTCCAGCGGCAGTCGTCCTGCTCGAACCCGCTGACCGAGTCCTGCCAGTCCTGCCAGAGCCAGTCCTTGTCCAGACCCGAGTCGAGGTGGTCCCAGGGCAGCACCTCCAACTCGTCGCGCTCCCGGGTGGTGAACCAGTCCAGGTCCACCCCGAACGCGGGCAGCGCCTCGGCCGCCGCGTCGACCCAGCGCTGGTAGGAGAAGTGCTCGCTCCAGCCGTCGAACCGGCCGCCGTTCTCCCACACCGTGCGGATCACCGAGCCGACCCGGCGGTCCCCCCGGGAGAGCAGCCCCTCGATCAGCGAGGGCTCGCCGTCGTGGTAGCGGTAGCCGATGGCCCGGCCCAGCGAGCGGTCCGAGTTGATGGCCTGCTTGAGGATCCTGAGGCGGTGGTCGATGACCTCCGGACGGACCATCGGGGCCCACTGGAACGGGGTGTGCGGCTTCGGCACGAACCCGCCGATGGAGACCGTGCAGCGGATGTCCTTGGAGCCGGTGGCGGCCCGACCGGCCCGGATCACCTCGTGCGCCATCTCGGCGATCTCGAGGACGTCCTCGTCGGTCTCGGTGGGCAGGCCGCACATGAAGTAGAGCTTCACCTGCCGCCAGCCGTTGGTGTACGCGGCGACGACCGTGCGGATCAGGTCTTCCTTCGACACCATCTTGTTGATGACCTTGCGGATCCGCTCCGACCCGCCCTCGGGGGCGAAGGTCAGACCGGTACGCCGCCCGTTACGGGACAGCTCCTGGGCGAGGTCGATGTTGAAGGCGTCCACCCGGGTCGACGGCAGCGAGAGCGATACGTTGGTGCCCTCGTACTGCTGGGCCAGGCCCGAGCACATGTCACCGATCTCCGAGTGGTCGGCCGAGGAGAGCGACAGCAGGCCGACCTCGTTGAACCCGGAGAACTCCAGGCCCTCGCGGACCATCTGCCCGACCGTGGTGATCGACCGCTCCCGCACCGGCCGGGTGATCATGCCGGCCTGGCAGAACCGGCAACCCCGGGTGCAGCCCCGGAAGATTTCCACCGCGTACCGCTCGTGCACCGTCTCGGCCAGCGGAACGAGGGGCTTCTTCGGGTACGGCCAGGCGTCCAGGTCCATCGTCGTGCGCTTGTGCACCCGGAACGGCACGTCCGCCCGGTTCGGCACGACCCGCTGGATCCGCCCGTCCGGCAGGTAGTCGACGTCGTAGAAGCGCGGCACGTACACGCTCTCGGTGCGGGCCAGCCGCAGCAGCAGCTCGTCGCGGCCGCCCGGCGAGCCCTCGGCCTTCCACTCCCGGACGATGGCGGTGATCTCCAGGACCGCCTCCTCGCCGTCACCGAGCACCGCGGCGTCGATGAAGTCGGCGATCGGCTCCGGGTTGAACGCGGCGTGCCCGCCGGCCACGATCACCGGGTCGGCGTCGGTGCGGTCGACGGCCAGCAGTGGAATGCCGGCCAGGTCGATCGCGGTGAGCATGTTGGTGTAGCCCAGCTCGGTGGAGAAGGAGATGCCGAACACGTCGAAGCCGCGGACCGCCCGGTGCGCGTCGACGGTGAACTGCGGCACGCCGTGCGTGCGCATCAGCGACTCCAGGTCCGGCCAGACCGCGTAGGTCCGCTCGGCGAGCGTGTCGGGCAGCTCGTTGAGCACCTCGTAGAGGATCTGCACACCCTGGTTGGGCAGGCCCACCTCGTACGCGTCCGGATACATCAGCGCCCAGCGCACGGTCGCGGCGTCCCAGTCCTTGGTCACCGCGCCCAGCTCGCCCCCGACGTACTGGATGGGCTTGGAGACCTGGGGCAGCAGCGGCTCGAGCTGGGACCAGACCGAGTTGGTCGCGGCCGCGGGTGGCGTCGTGGACGTGGCACTCATGATGCCCAAGGGTACGCGCCCGTCCGGCGGCGACCGCGCGCACGCCCGGTCGGCGGTGGTGGCGACGCGGTACTAACCTCGGACCGGCGCGAGAGGAGATTGCCGCGATGCCGGAGCCCCAGCCGGGAGCACGGCCGGCCGACGGGAGCAACCCGGACCAGCCGGATTCCCCGGGCCAGCCGGACCCCTCGGGCCAGCCCGACCCCTCGGACCAGCCGGACCCCTCGGACCAGCCAGGCCGTTCGGAGCAGCCCAAGCCTTCGGACCAGCCAGGCCCCGCCGAGCAGCCGGAGGGCGCGGCCACCACCGCGGAGACCCCGGCGCCCCGGTGGAGCGGTTCGGCCCCGGTGCCGCCACCGCTGCCGCGTCGACCGGTGTGGGGCGAGTCCGCCGAGCCGACCCCGACGCCGCCCGTGCCGGTCGGTCCGCCGGAGCACCAGACGCCGGTCGACCCGTGGGCCGGCGTGGACACCGGCGGCTGGGATCTGCCCTCGGCCGAGCTGCCCCCGCTGCCGCCGACGCTGTCCTACCCGAC
>NZ_JAEVHL010000375.1 GCF_016803395.1 Micromonospora tarensis
GCGGGCGAGGCGCAGGCGAGGCGCGGGCGGGGCGTGGCGGGGCGGGGGTTAGGACAGGTTGAAGAGGGCGGCGGCGCTGTCCCAGCAGACCGCGCGCAGCCAGTCGTCGCCCAGGTCCAGCCGGACCAGGCCGGTCACCTGGTCGGCGTACGGGTACGGAATGTTGGGGAAGTCGCTGCCGAGCAGCACCCTGCCGGCCAGCCCCAGCTCGCGTAACCGGGGCAACTCGTCGGTGGGGAAGGGCACGAACTGGTCGAAGAACGGCGTGAACGCCATGGTGGTGTCCAACCGGACGTGTTCGTACGCCTCGGCGAGGTCCAGGAAGGCCCGGTAGTCCGGCGCACCGAGATGGGCCACCACCGCGGCCAGCCGGGGGTGCCGGGCGAGCAGCTCGGCGAACGGGCCCGGGCCGGTGTGCGCGGTCCCCACCGGGGCGTGCCCGGCGTGCACCACCACCGGCACGCCGGCGTCGGACAGCATCCCCCACACCTGGTCCAGCGCCGGGTCGCTCGGTGCGAAGCCGCCGACCTGCGGGTGCACCTTGAACAGTCGGGCGCCGGCGGTGAGCGCCGCCTCGACGTAGCCGGGGGCGTCCGGCTCGGGGAAGAAGGTGGCCGAGGCCAGGCATCCCGGGGTGGCACGGGCGAAGTCCAGCGTCCAGCGGTTGAGGTCCGCCGCCATGCCCGGCCGGTGCGCGTACGCCAACGCGCTGAACGCCCGGACCCCGAGCCGGCGCAGGTGCGCGACCCGGTCGGCGTCGCTCCACCGGTAGCGGATCGGCCACTCGGTGCCGACCAGCGGCCCGGCGGCGTCGAAGTAGGCCCACACCCGGCGCAGCAGCCGCGGCGGCAGGAAGTGCACGTGCACGTCGGCGAGGCCGGGCAGCCCCAGTGCCCGCCAGATCTCCGGAACGCGCTCGTCCGCGGTCGGCGGCGGGAGCGGCGCCGGATCGGTCATATGTCGATGTCGAAGCGGCTCAGCACCGAGGGCGCGATCAGGCCGACGGTCGCGAGCGCCGAGATGACGGTCAGCGCGATGCGCATCCCGACCACCTCGGCCTTGCTGCCGACCCGCAGGGCGATCCGGTTCGGCAGACCGATCATCATCCACATCCGCCGCTTGATCGGGATCGGCCAGAGGATCGGCACCCCGGCTCTGGTGATCATGTCGCCGAGGATATGCACGAAGCAGCCCACGCCCAGCGCGGTGCCGATCAGCGGATAGCCGCGACCACCCGGCAGGTTGGCGAAGGTGAACCAGGCCGCCCCGGCCGAGGCGAGGGTGATGATCACCCAGCCGGCGCGTTCCGCCCACTCGTCGAACAGCCCGCGCAGCGCTAGGCCGAACATGAAGAACAGGATGGTGATGACCGCCCACTTGCCGTACGCGGCGCAGAGTGCCGTGGTTCCCCAGCCGACCAGCACGGTGAACGGCAACGTGTGGGTGAGCGTCCGGTGCCCGTTGTTGCGGCGCGGGTCCCTGCTCAGCTTCGTGGCGTAGTAGACGCCGAGGGAGATCTTCTCCATCACCTCGGCGGCGAACAGCGAGAAGACCCCGAAGGTGCGGGCCACTGTCGCGCCACCCTGGTTCTTGGTCACCTTGCCCGACATGTCGAGGTCGGGAAAGAGCGCGCCACCGGCGCACACCGCGGTGCCCACCGCCAACGCGAGCGGCGACTGGTGGTAGTCGGCGAAGTGGTCCAGTGCCCAGGACCCGGTCAGCCACACCGCCGCGCCGGACAGCGCGTGTTGCGGTCCCATCATCTCGGCTCACCCTCCCCAGGGATCTTGAGCGCCCAAAACTACGCCACTGTAGTCAGCGTCAGCGCCGCAGGGGCATCACCCGGAAGGTCCACATCGGACCGGGTCACAAAGCGGGGGTGAAGCTCTGCCGGATCATCGGCAAGTATGCCGCGTTGACCTGCCAGTCGAACTCTTCTGTCAACCACGAGACGGTGTAGGAGCGGTCGGCTGAGGTGTTGGCCAGCAACCGGAAACTGTGCAGCGACTCGCCGCGAGGGCTCTGCCAGCTGCACTCCCAGACCGCGCCACCCTGGAAGATGTCCATCGCGGAGATGTCCACCCGCCGATAGCCCGGTAACGCCTCGCTCGCGGTCAGCCGGGCCTCCTCGGTGGTCCAGTGCGCCACCGGGTCCGCGCGTGCGGGCCCCACCTCGACGCTGAGCACCCGGCTGCCGGTGAACTTCCGAAAGCAGGTCACCGCGCCCTCGGTCCAGCGCGCCCAGCCCACCGGCGCGGCGATCCGGAACCCGGTCGGATCGTCATGCCAGGTCCAGCCCTCGCGCAACCGGTACCGCGCGTTGCCGGCGGTGACACCGACGCCACCGGGGTCGCGCCGGTGGCGGGGGAGACGCGCAGGCGAACGCGGCCGGCCGGGAGGTCGGCGCGCCACCACCGGAGCCGGACGGCAGGGACCGCTCGTCGGGTCGGTTGACCAGCGCCAGCGTGACGCCTCCCGCGACGAGCAGGGCGGTGGCCGCGCCGCCCAGGGCGATCAGACGCCGCCGCCGGCCGGGTCGGCCCGATGGGCGGGTTGACGTCTCCACCTCGCCGGGCGGCTCGAGCGGGTGTGGCGCGATGGCCCGGCCAGCGCTGCGGACCGCCGCGACCGCCGAGGACCGGACCAACCCGATTGACTCGTCGGGGCTCGCGGCGGCCCGGCTCAACAGCGGCTCCGCCTCGACGGCGGTCAGTCGCCGCCAGGGATCGCGCTGCAACAGACCGACGAGGACGGGACGCAACGGACCGGCCCGAAGCATCGGACCCGGTGGCTCGGTGGCCAGCGCGCTCAGCGTCGCCATCGCACTCGACCTCGCGTAGGGCGACTGCCCCTCGACCGTCGCGTAGAGCGTCGCCCCCAGCGACCACATGTCGGTGCGCGGGTCCGACACACCCTCGCGGGCTCGCTCCGGGGCGACGAACTGCGGTGAGCCGAGCACCGTGCCGGGGCCGGTCATCGCGCCGTCACCACCGTCGAAGGTGGCCAGCCCGAAATCGGTGAGCACCACCCGCCCGTCGTCGGCCACCAGCACGTTGTGCGGTTTCACATCGCGGTGCAGCACGCCGGCGCGGTGCGCGGCTCGCAACGCGGCGAGCACCGCCAGCCCGATCCGGGCGGTCCGCTGCGGGCTCAGTGGCCCCTCGGCGCTGATGATCTGCTGCACCGACCGGGACGGCACGTACTCCATCACGATCCAGGGGCTCTCCCGGTCGTGCACCACGTCGTAGATCCGGACCACATTGGGGTGGTTCAACCGGGCGGCGGTGCGAGCCTCGCGCAGGGTCCGGAGCCGCAGCTGCTCGCGTTCGGCCTCGGCCAGCCAGGACGGGGGCACGATCTCCTTCACCGCGACGTCGCGGTGCAGCATCTCGTCGCGAGCAAGCCACACCCGGCCCATCCCGCCGGTGCCGACCAGGTCGAGCAGCCGGTACCGACCCGCGATCAGCAACTGATGCACGGTCGCTCCCCCTCGGTCACCCCGAGTTCCACGATAGCCACCGGTGCCGGCTTTTCCATCCGCTGAGCGGCCTCGATCCACGCCGGACGGTAGTCCGGATCATGACCATACGGTGCAGGTCAGCGGGGTGCTCGGAAACTCTTTCGGACTAGTTCCCAGTCGGCTGCGGCCCCGGCCCAGTCCTCGTCGTGGGTGATCCAACCGAGCGTCCAGCGGCCGCCATCGACGGCTTGTTGCCGGGCGTGCAGCCACAGCCCGCCGTAGGGAGCCTGCCAGCGGCACTCCCACTCGGCCCCGCCGTCGACCGGTGCGAGCTTGATCTCGTCGTACCCGGGCAGGGCGCCGGCCCCGGCCGCCGCGTCACGGGCCGTGCGCAGCCGGAGCAGCGGCTCGGCGCTGTTGCCCGGGGCCACGCTGAAGGCCCGACCGGTCGCCGGATCCTGGAAGCAGGTCACGCCGCCGTCGCGGGAGTGATACCAGGTCGCCGGCACGGTGACTCGGAAGTCGGTGGTGTCCGCGTGCCAGACCCAGCCGGGCGGCGGCCGGAGCCGTTCGCCGGAGATGGGGTCGCTGGCCAGCACCGGCGCACCGGCGACATGCGGGCGGACACACGCGAACGGTGGCGGGGGGATGCCTCGCCCATTGGGCGGCGGACCGGGGCCGCCCGGGCCGGGACCGTCGGGCGGACGGTTCTGCGGCGGCGGGGCGGACCAGCCGTTGCTTCCGCCGGGCCTGTCGTCGGCGACGGTCAGCGCGGTGCCGACGCCGGCTGCGAC
>NZ_JAEVHL010000376.1 GCF_016803395.1 Micromonospora tarensis
GCCGTCGGCACCCGGGGGCAGCGCGGCGTCGGCGCGGCGGACGCTCCCGGCACGGCGACCGGCGCGGGAGCGAGCAGAACGGCGGTCGTCGTGGCCGCCAGCAGCGCAGCTCTCATGTGCCCGACCCTAGTCAGGTCGATCGCGCGGCGGGACGGGATGCCCGCGCTCGGTCAACCCGCGTCGCCGCGCCCGCGCAGGTAGTCGTGCAGGGCGGCACTGCCCCGCAGCCGCCGCAGGCTGCGGGTGTGCAGCTCCTGCTCACGGCGGGCAAGCTCGGCGCGGACCCGCTGCGGGCTGCCGGTGGTCCGCAGCTCACCCAGCACCGCCTCGATGATCTCGAACGGGTACGCGCCGCGCCGCAGCAACGCGATCACCTGCGCGGCGCGTAGCTCCGCCTCGTCGTACACCCGGTAGTTGGTGCCCGGGGTGCGGCCCGGCCGCAGCAGGCCACGCTCCTCCCACAGCCGCAGCTGCGAGGTGCGGACCCCGACCAGCGCGGCTACCTCGCCGATGCGGACGCCGTGGCGGGCGGCCGGCCGGGCCGCCGGCGGGCTGGCCAGCACGGTCTCGAAGGCGCCGAGCACCCGACGGATCTCGGCGCGCTCCCGGTCCAGCTCGGCGTGGCCGCCGTCGAGCGCCGCCAGGGCCGCCGGCAGGTCGCCGGAGTGCACCGCCGCCATGACCTCCCGGGTACGGATCCAGCCGTGTCCCTCGGCCAGCCGCCGCGCCACGGTGAGCGCCCGCGCGTGCTCGGCCGTGAAGATCCGGTAACCGCTGGCGGTGCGCCGCACCGGCGGCAGCACCCCCTGCTCGACGTAGTTGCGCACCTGCTGCACCGAGATCCCGACGGTGGCCGCCAGGTCGACGGCGCGCAGCCGATCCTTCGAGGCGACGTCCACGCGGATCACCGTACCGCTTACGACGTGATTTGAGACTTTCCGGGGCGTCCTGCTGGGCCCTGCGCGCGAATCTCGCCGAAAGCCTCTACATGGGGATGAATGAGACAATGGAAGCCGCCAGTGCCCGGCGGGGCGAAGTCCCGCCACGACTCCGTGAAGGGTTCGTATGTCGCAGCCAGCATGGTCCGCCGCCGACAGTCACGACATGATCGAGGTACGCGGGGCGCGGGAGAACAACCTCGCCAACGTCTCGGTCGACATCCCCAAACGACGGTTGACCGTCTTCACCGGTGTCTCCGGTTCGGGCAAGTCGTCGCTGGTCTTCGGCACCATCGCCGCCGAGTCCCAACGCATGATCAACGAGACCTACAGCGCGTTCCTCCAGTCGTTCATGCCGAACCTCAACCGGCCGGATGTCGACTCGCTGCGCAACCTCAGCGCCGCCATCGTCGTCGACCAGGAGCGGATGGGGGCCAACTCCCGCTCCACCGTCGGCACCGCCACCGACGCGTACGCCATGCTGCGCATCCTCTACAGCCGGCTCGGCGATCCCCCGGTCGGTGGTGCCGGGGCGTTCAGCTTCAACCTGCCCGAGGGCATGTGCCTCACCTGTGAGGGCCTCGGCCGGGTCTCCGACCTCGACGTCAACGAGCTGGTAGACGTCGAGCGCTCGCTCAACGACGGGGCCATCACCGCACCCAACTTCGCTGTCGGCTCCTGGTACTGGCAGACCATCGTCGGCTCCGGCCTCTTCGACCCGGACGTCAAGCTCCAGGACTTCACCCCACAACAGTGGGAGGACTTCCTGCACAAGCCGGCCACGAAGATCAAGGTGGGCAGCAACAACTGGACGTACGAGGGTCTCGCGGTCAAGGTCAAGCGACTCCTTCTGGCCAAGGACCGCGAGTCGATGCAGCCGCACATCCGCGCCTTCGTCGACCGGGCCGTCACCTTCACCACCTGCGGCGACTGCGCCGGCACCCGACTCAACGCGGCGGCCCGCTCGGCGCGGATCGCCGGCCGCGGCATCGCGGACTGCTCGGCCATGCAGATCAGCGACCTGGCGGCGTTCGTCCGCGGCATCGACCACCCGGCGGTGGCGCCACTGACCGCCAACCTGCGGGACCTGCTGGACTCCCTGGTCGAGATCGGCCTCGGCTACCTCAGCCTGGACCGCGAGTCGGCCACCCTGTCCGGCGGCGAGGCCCAACGCGTCAAGATGGTCCGGCACCTCGGCTCCAGCCTCTCCGACGTCACGTACGTCTTCGACGAACCCACCGTCGGCCTGCACCCGCACGACATCGCCCGGATGAACGACCTGCTGCTGCGGCTGCGCGACAAGGGCAACACGGTGCTGGTGGTGGAGCACAAGCCGGAGACCATCGCCATCGCCGACCACGTGGTCGACCTCGGCCCGGGCGCCGGCGCCGACGGTGGCCGGATCTGCTTCACCGGCGACATCCCCGGCCTGCGCCGCTCGGACACGCTCACCGGCCGGCACCTGGATCACCGGGTGACAGTGCGCGACGCGGTACGCCGGCCCACCGGGCAGCTCCCCATCCGCCAGGCCGACCTGCACAACCTGCGCGACGTGGACGTGGACATCCCGCTCGGGGTGCTCACCGTGGTCACCGGCGTGGCCGGCTCCGGCAAGAGTTCACTGATCCACGGGTCGCTGCGCGGCCGGTCCGGGGTCGTCATCGTGGACCAGTCCCCGATCCGTGGCTCACGACGCAGCAACCCGGCCACCTACAGCGGGCTGCTCGACCCGATCCGCACCGCCTTCGCCAAGGCCAACGGCGTCAAGGCGGCCCTGTTCAGCGCCAACTCCGAGGGCGCCTGCCCGGCCTGCAAGGGCATCGGGCTGATCTACACCGACCTGGCGATGATGGCCGGCGTCGCGAGCGTCTGCGAACGCTGCGAGGGGCGACGCTTCACCGACACGGTGCTCACGTACACGCTGCGTGGAAAGAACATCAGCGAGGTGCTGGCCATGTCGGTCACCGAGGCGTACGCGTTCTTTCCGCACCCCATCCTCAACCGGCTGGTCGACGTCGGGCTGGGCTACCTGCGCCTCGGTCAGCCGCTGACCACCCTGTCCGGCGGAGAACGGCAACGACTCAAGCTCGCCATCCACCTGGCGGAGAAGACCACCACCTACGTGCTGGACGAGCCGACCACCGGCCTGCACCTGGCCGACGTGGACCAGCTCCTGGCGCTGCTCGACCGCATGGTCGACGCCGGAAACACTGTCATCGTCATCGAGCACCACCAGGCGGTGATGGCGCACGCCGACTGGCTCATCGACCTCGGCCCGGGCGCCGGCCATGACGGCGGTCGTGTCGTCTTCACCGGCACGCCCGCCGAACTGGTCGCCCACGGCGACAGCCTCACCGCCGACCACCTGAGGGAGTACGTGAGGGACCCGACATCCAGCACCCAGGCATGACGCCGCCGTGACGCAGCGGCTCGGCCATCCGGTCGGGCCGCGCGGCACGATGCCTGTGCGTGCCGGTGCGGGTGCCGGTGCGGCCCTGTGCCGTGCGGCCCTGTGCCGGTGCCGGTGCTGTGCCGGTGCGGCCCTGTGCCGGTGCCTGTGCGGTGGGGCGCGGTGCCGGTGCGGAGGTGCGGGGGGCGCCTGCGGCGGTCAGGTGACCCGGCGCAGCCAGCGTCGCTGCCAGGGGGTCTCCACCGCCTTCGGGTGGTAGCCGGTCCGGACCCACGGCACCGCCCGCTCGACCGGCAGACCGTCGAGGATCGTCAACGCCGCCAGGGCCGTTCCGGTACGCCCCACCCCACCCCGACAGGCCACCTCGACGCGTTCACCGTCGTGCGCCCGCCGCAGCGCCTCCCGTAGGGCGTCGAGGGCCTCGGCTCGGTCGAGCGGAACCCAGAAGTCGGGCCACCGGATCCGCCGGTGCGGCCACGCCGGCTCCGGACCAGGTGCCAACAGCACGGCGAAGTCGGCGGGCGTGGTCTCCGCGGCGACGCGCCGTCCGCGCACGCTCACGCCACTCGGCAGTACGAGGACACCCGACTGCGCAGCCCATGGTTGAACGACAGTCACCCGAACATTGTGCCGCGCCACCGTCCGGACCGCCCGACCCGACGCAGACAGCGCCGCCCCCCGGCCCGGTGGGGTCGGGGGCGGCGCTGGGTGTCGGTGTGCAGGTCGCCTCTCGGCGAGTGGCGCGACGCGGTTCCAGCCGAACGGTATTCCGCGACGGCGATATTAGGTGAGGCCCGGGGACACTGAGTCACACCGACACCCTCCACAACCAGCCAGCCACCCACCTTGTT
>NZ_JAEVHL010000377.1 GCF_016803395.1 Micromonospora tarensis
CGGCCGGGCCGGCTGCCCGGCACGGTGACCGGCGCGGCGGCGCCCACGCTGCCGGGGATGGAGGCGGTGGACGGCTGGTCGCCGACGTGTGGGCTACCGGGCTGTCCCCGGAGAGCCATCCCGCCCGGTTCATCCGGGGTCAGCTCGACGTGCTCGGCGCGGTGCCGATCGCCCGGCTCGGCCGGGTGGAGCCGGGGCAGCGGATCCGGGTCGGCGGCATCGTCACCCACCGGCAACGTCCGGCGACCGCGGGTGGGGTGACCTTCCTCAACCTGGAGGACGAAACCGGGATGCTCAACGTCACCTGCTCGCCGGGGCTGTGGCAGCGCTACCGGCGGGTGGCCCGGACCAGCGCCGCGCTGGTGGTGCGGGGGCGGTTGCAGCGGCACGAGGGGGTGACCAACCTGGTCGCCGACCGGCTGGACGCGATCGAGCCGCCGGTCAGCCCGGCTTCCCGTGACTTTCGGTGACTTCGCTGTTACCGGTGTTTCGGAACTGGAGTCGAGGAGAAGAGGAGCAGCGCAGGTCACGCGGGCAGCGGCACGCGAATTGGGGAGGACCACATGGCACGGAGATTGCGGGCGACCGCGTTCGTCGGGGTGCTCACCCTGGCGCTCGCCGGTTGCGGGGGAGTCGGCGGGGGCGACGACGAGAAGGGCGGCACCGCCACCAAGGGCGCGCTCAGCACCATGGGGTTCGGCTTCTCCGACGAGATCGCCACCACCCGGGTCGACGCGTTCAAGCGGGATCACCCCGACGTCGAACTGAAGGTCACCGAGGGCGCGTTCGACGAGCAGCAGTTCCTCTCCGCGGTCGCCGCGGGCAACCCACCGGACCTGGTCTACCTGGACCGCAAGCTGATCGGCACGTATGCCAAGCGCGGCTCGATCCAGCCGTTGACCGACTGCGTCAAGAAGCAGGACGTCAACCTGGACCAGTACCGGCCGGCCGCCCGCGAGCAGGTCACCCTGGACGGCACCGTCTACGGCATTCCGGAGTTCTCCACCGTCCGGGTGGTCTACCTCAACGAGGGGCTGCTCAAGCAGCTCGGGATGACCGCCGACCAGGTCGACCTGGCCGACTGGGCGGCGCTGCCCGCGCTCAACGCCAGGCTGGCCACGGTCTCCGGCGGGCGGCTCGCCCGGATCGGCATCGACCCGAAGATCCCCGAGTTCCTGCCGATGTGGGCCAAGGCCAACGGCGTCGACATGCTCTCCGCCGACGGTCGTACCGCCAAGCTGGACGACCCCAAGGTGATCGAGGCGTTGACCACCGGGGTCAACCTCATCCAGCAACAGGGCGGCTGGGGCAGGTTCAAGTCGTTCCGGGACACCTTCGACTTCTTCGGCGCCCAGAACCCGCTGTCGAAGAACCAGATCGTGGCGTGGCCGATGGAGGAGTGGTTCCTCAACCAGGCCGCCAAGAACACCCCGGACGCCGAGCTGGTGGTGAAGCCGTTCACCGACCGGCAGGGCAAGCCGCTGACCCAGTCCGCCGGGCAGGCCTGGGTGATCACCAAGGGCGCGAAGAACCCGGAGGCCGCGTGCGCCTTCGTCAAGCAGATGACCGCCACCGACACCTGGATGGCCGCCGCTAAGGCCCGGGTGGACGCCCGCAAGGCCGCCGGCCAACCGTTCACCGGCCTCTACACCGCCAACGCGGAGGCGGACAAGAAGATCTTCGAGGAGCTGTACCAGCCGACCGGTAAGAAGCGTTTCGACGACGCCGTGGCCACCATCCGCTCCGTGCAGGACGCCGCGTTCGCGATGCCCGCCTCGCCGGCCGGCGCCGAGTTCGACAAGGCGTACTACGACGCGGTCAACCGGGTGCTCGCCGGCCAGGAGCAGCCGGCGCAGGCGTTGCAGCGCGCCCAGCGGGAGGCCGCCGCCGCGCTCGACAAGGCCGCGAAGTAGCCCTCGATGGCCACCGTCACCGCTTCCGCCCCGGGCCGGCGGCGTCGTACGCCGCTGGCCCGGCGGGAGGCGCGCTGGGCGTACCTCTTCCTGGCGCCCTGGATCATCGGGTTTCTGATCTTCTACGCCGGGCCGATGGTCGCCAGCCTCTGGTTGAGCTTCACCGACTACGACGTGATCAACCCACCGGAGTACACCGGGCTGGCGAACTACCGGGAGCTGATGAGCGACCCGGCGGTGGCTCGTAGCCTGGGCAACACGGTCTACTACACCGCGCTGCACGTGCCACTGGTGATGCTGATCTCGCTGGGGTTGGCGCTGCTGCTCAAGCGCGTCGGCCGGTTGCAGGGCTTCTTCCGGACCGTCTTCTACCTGCCGGTGATGACCCCGGCGGTGGCGGTCGGCATCCTGTTCCTGCTGCTGCTCAACACCCAGGACGGCCTGATCAACCGGGCGCTCGGGTGGGTCGGGATCGCGGGGCCGAGCTGGACCACGGACCCGCACTGGGTGATGCCGGGCATCATCCTGATGAGCCTCTGGAGTCTCGGCTCCACGGTGATCATCTATCTGGCCGCGTTGCAGAACGTGCCCCGGGACCTGTACGAGGCGGCGGCCATCGACGGCGCCGGAGCCTGGGCCCGGTTCCGCGCGGTCACCCTGCCGATGATCTCGGGCGCGCTGTTCTTCACGCTGATCGTCAACACGATCGCGTCGCTACAGATGTTCACCGAGGTCTACACCATGTACTTCGGCAACCGGGAGACCCAGAACTCGTTCAACAGCGACGCGGCGAGCTTCTACGTCATCCACCTGTTCCAGGAGGCGTTCCAGTTCCTGCACATGGGCTTCGCCTCGGCGATGGCCTGGCTGCTCTTCGTGATTATCTTGATCATCACCTTGATGCAGGTGAAACTCAGCAACCGGTTCGTGTACTACGAGGGAGAAGACAAGTGACGGGCATGATGGGCCACAACGGCGTGGCCAACGCGCGACGGATCCGACTGACCGCCGGCTGGGTGCCCGGGCAGCACCTTGAGCCGCGCGAGTACCAGGTCACCGATGGGCCGGTGGCCAACGCCCGGCGGTCCCGGGCGGAGGATGAGTTAGCGGTCGGGGACCAGTCGTGATCACCGCCGTCGAACGCAGCGCCGCCGCACCGGTACCCGGCCCCCGGCCGGCCCGGTCGGCGGCGCGCCGCCCCTCGGTCGAGGGGGCCAGCCGGCCGCGCTGGCACCGGGTGCTGTTCGTCGCGGCACTGGTCGGCGCCGCGGTGATCTTCATGCTGCCGTTCGTCTGGCTGGTCAGCGCCTCGTTACGACCCCGGGAGTACGTCTTCGCCCCCGGCTTCCTGCCGCTGCCGTTCGCCCCGGAGAACTACGCCGAGGCGTGGCGGGCCGTGCCGCTGCTGACCTGGTTCGGCAACAGCGTGCTGGTCGGCGTGGCCGCCGCCACGGCGGTGACCCTCTCCAGCGCCTGGGTGGCCTTCGGCTTCGCCTACTTCCGGTTCCCCGGCCGCAACCTGCTCTTCGGGCTGGTGCTGGCGACCATGATGCTGCCGTTCGCGGTCACCATGATCCCGACGTACCTGATCTGGTCGAACCTGGGGTTGACCAACACCCAGGTGCCGCTCTGGGCGGGCAACCTGTTCGGCTCGGCGTTCTACATCTTCCTGCTGCGGCAGTTCCTGCTCTCGCTACCCCGGGAATACTTCGAGGCCGCCCGGATGGACGGGGCGAGCTATCCGCAGCTGTTCTGGAAGGTGGCGTTTCCGCTGATCCGGCCGGCGTTGCTGGTCGCCTTCGTCTTCGAGTTCAAGGCCAGCTGGACGGACCTGCTCAAGCCGCTCATCTACCTGCGTGACGAGCAGCTGTACACCCTGCCGCGCGGTCTCAAGGTGGTGCTGGACCGGTTCGGCTACGGCGGTGAGCAGCAGTGGGAGATCGTGCTCGCCGGCAGCGTGCTGGCCACCATCCCGATGATCATCCTGTTCTTCCTGGCACAGCGGCACTTCGTCGAGGGCATTGCCACCACCGGCCGTAAGGGCTGAGCGCGGTGGGTGACTAGGCTCGACCGGGTGGAGCAGACCCGAGGCCGGTTCGCCGGACCGCCGCTGACACCCCGCACCGCCGTGATCTGGTCGGTGCTCCGCGCCGAGTTGGACCGGCGCGGCGACGCGAGGGCATTGCCACCACCGGCCGTAAGGGCTGAGCGCGGTGGGTGACTAGGCTCGACCGGGTGGAGCAGACCCGAGGCCGGTTCGCCGGACCGCCGCT
>NZ_JAEVHL010000378.1 GCF_016803395.1 Micromonospora tarensis
GGCGCAGCCGCGCACCGGCGGTGGCGGGCGCGGCCGGGTGCTGCGACTGGCCGCCGCCGGCCCGGTGGCCTTCGTGGCGCTCTTCCTGCTCGCCTCACCCACCTCGGCGGTGGTGCTGCCGCGCGGCGACGGCGGCGCGGCCGGCACCGCGCAGGGTTCCGGAGTGCACCCACCGGTGGTCATGCTGATCCTCGACGAACTGCCGCTGGTCAGCCTGCTCGGCGCGGACGGCCGGATCGACGCGACCCGCTACCCCTACTTCGCGGAACTGGCCGGCGCGTCGACCTGGTACCGCAACGCGACCGGGGTCAGCGGGTGGACGCCCAACGCCCTGCCGGCGATGCTCACCGGCCGCTACCCGGAGCGGTCCGCCGCGCCGCACTACTCGCAGTACCCGGACAACCTCTTCACCGCCTTCGGCGGCCTGTACGACATCCGGGCCGAGGAGAGCATCACCCGGCTCTGCCCACCCAGCCGCTGCGACCAGCCGGTCACCCCGGAACAGGGGCTCGGCCCGCTGGTCCGGCAGACGGCCAAGCTGCTCGGTCAGGTCGCCGCGCCGACGGACAGCGCTCTCGACCCGGAGGACTCCTACCGGGAGCAGACCCGCGCCGAAGCCGGCCTGGACGCCGCCGAACCCGTGCCGGCCGACCCGAAGTTCCGCTGGGACAGCCTGGACGACAACCAGCCGGCCCGGTTCACCAGCTTCCTGGCCGGGCTGAAGCCGACGCCCCGACCCACAGTGCATTTCCTGCACCTGCTGATGCCGCACTCGCCGTGGGCGTACCTGCCCTCAGGGGCCCGCTACGACGCCCCCGAGGATCTGCCCAACGACGGCACCGGCTGGGTCGACCTGGCCCGGCAGCGGCACCTCGCCCAGCTGGGCTACACCGACCGGCTGATCGGCGAGACGCTGCGCACGCTGCGCGCCAGTGGCCTCTACGACCAGGCTCTCGTCGTGGTGACCGCCGACCACGGGGTGAGCTTCCGGCCGGGCGCGCAGGGCCGGGGGATGGACGCCATCAAGGCCGCCGCCGGTGAGGTCGCCTGGGTGCCGACGTTCGTCAAGGAGCCCCGCCAGCAGACCGGCCGGGTGGACGACCGCAACTGGGAACACGTCGACCTGCTGCCGACCATCGCCGACGAGGCCAACATCCGGCTGCCCTGGCGGGTCGACGGCCGCTCCGCGAGGCAGGCCCCGCGCACCGACGGCACGAAGCACTTCTACGACCGCCCCGGCGAACCCGTCACCTTCCCCGGCGGGGTGCCCACCCCGCCGCCCCTGCCGACACCGCACCCCCTGGTCGGCACCGAGGTACGCGCCGGCCCGGCCGCGGGCAGCAGCGCCCGGGTGGCGGACCTGGCCGCGTTCACCGCCACCGACCCGGACACCGGCACCCTGCCGGCGCTGGTCTGGGGTGACGTACCGGACCGCGTCCCGGACGGCACCCTGCTCGCGGTGGCCGTCAACGGCCGGATCGGGGCGGTCGTCCCGGTGGTGCCGGCCGACCCCGGCGGACGCCGGTTCGCCGCCCTGCTCGCCGACGACACACTGTTCCGCGCCGGGACCAACCACCTCGACGTCTTCCAGGTCGCGCCGGACGGCACGCTGCGCCGCCTCGCCCTGTCCTAGCCTCGCTCCCGACCAGTGGGAGGTTGGTTTCCCGGCGGCGCGGTCGGGAATCGGGTGACGCATACCTCACCGCAGAACCACGGCGGGCGTTGTCCCGCACGCCGCAATTACGGTAGAAGCGAAGGCAATTCAACGTAGATCTGCCGGCGAAGCGAGGAACCACATGACGGAAGTCAAGCTCGATCACCCCGGTGGGCAGCTGTCGATGCCGGTGCATCCTGCGGTCGAGGGCCCCGCCGGTATCGGGGTGAGCAAGCTGCTGAAGGAAACCGGGATGACCACGTACGACCCCGGTTTCGTCAACACCGCCGCTGCCTCATCCGCGATCACCTACATCGACGGCGACGCGGGCATCCTGCGTTACCGGGGGTACCCGATCGAGCAGTTGGCCGAGAAGTCCTCCTTCCTGGAGGTCTCCTACCTGCTCATCTACGGTGAGCTGCCGACCGAGCAGCAGCTGACCGAGTTCACCGAGTGGATTCGGCGGCACTCGCTGCTGCACGAGGAGATGCGCCGCTTCTTCGACGGCTTCCCCCGGGACGCCCACCCGATGGCGGTGCTCTCGTCCGCGGTGAGCGCCCTGTCCACCTTCTACCAGGACAGCCTGGACCCGTTCGACTCCGAGCACGTGGAGATCTCCACTGTCCGGCTGATGGCGAAGGTCCCCACCATCGCCTCGTACGCGTACAAGAAGTCGATCGGCCAGCCGCTGCTGTACCCGGACAACTCGCTGGGGTACGTGGACAACCTGCTGCGGATGACGTTCGGCGTGCCGGCGGAGCCGTACGTGGTCGACCCGGTGATGTCGAAGGTGCTGGACATGCTCTTCGTTCTGCACGCCGACCACGAGCAGAACTGCTCCACGTCGACTGTCCGGCTGGTCGGCTCCAGCAACGCCAACCTGTTCGCCTCGGTGTCCGCCGGCGTGAACGCGCTCTTCGGCCCGCTGCACGGCGGCGCCAACCAGGCGGTGCTGGAGATGCTCCAGCAGATCCACGCCGGTGACGGCGACGTCCGGTCCTTCGTCCGCAAGGTCAAGGACAAGGAGGACGGCGTCAAGCTGATGGGCTTCGGCCACCGGGTCTACAAGAACTACGACCCCCGCGCGGCGATCGTCAAGAAGGCCGCGCAGGACGTGCTGGGCCGGATGGCCAAGCCGGACCCGCTGCTGGACATCGCCATGGAACTGGAGGAGATCGCGCTCGCCGACGACTTCTTCGTCTCCCGTCGGCTCTACCCGAACGTGGACTTCTACACCGGCCTGATCTACAAGGCCATGGGCTTCCCGACGAAGATGTTCACGGTGCTCTTCGCGCTCGGCCGGCTCCCCGGCTGGATCGCCCAGTGGCGCGAGATGATCAACGACCCGGAGACCAAGATCGGCCGTCCGCGGCAGGTCTACGTCGGCGCCGCCGAGCGGGACTACGTCCCCTTCGCCGACCGCTGACCCTCCGCCCGTCGCATCCCCGCTCGGCGCACCACCGCTCGTCGCACCACCGCAGGCCGTCGACCCGCCCGGGTCGGCGGCCTGTCGCCTTCTTCGGGTACGTCCTGCGTTGATCGACTCGGTTTCCTGGAAGTTGGGGCATCCTCGGGGCCCGGATACCGCGCTTTCAAGGAAACCGAGTCGATCAAGGGATTCGGGGCTGGGCGGGGCTGGGGGTGGCGGTCAGAAGGCGGAGATGGGCCGGGCCCGCTCGCTGCGGCTCAACGCGCTGATCAGCGCGGACTGGCCGTGCCGACGAACGGCCAGCCGTACCAGCAGGTCGCGGACGGGGTCGAAGACCGCCGCCGGGAACTCCGGCGTGGGTACGCCGATGCTCACCGCGAGATCGTCGGAGTGGACCACGATCTCCAGCTGGCGGGTGAGCAGGAAATCGCCGCGCCGCAGGGACCAGCCCTGCCACGGGATCGGCACGACGTCCCGGGCCGCGCCGCGCGCGAGCAGGTTGCCCGCCTCCTCCAGCGCGAAGGCGGAGCGGGCGTGCAGGTCGGCGGGGCCCCGAGCGGCGTCCGCCTCGTCCGGGCCGGCGACGACCGTCGCCTCGTCCGGGGTCCCCTCGGTGACCCAAACGGCCCGCTCGTAGTGGTTGTCGGCCGACTCCAGCATTGGCAGGTCGGTCGGCATCGGCAGTAGCTCCGCCACCCGGACCGCCTGACGGCCCAGGTGGCACGCCAGGCCGCCGACGGAGAGGTGCGGCAGCACGCTCGGGCGTGACCACTGCTCGGAGACCTCGGGGCGGCGGATCAGGTCCAGAGCGATCGAGGCGGCAACCGGGAACGCGGAATCCAGGGCGTCGACAGGGCGAGACATCGGCACATTCTGACAGGACCCGCCGCGCGCTGCCGGATGGCGAACCGGACCACGCGCGCCCGATCAGGGCTCGCCGACCAAGTCGATGTGCCGTAGAGCGGTATACCTCAGAGTCATATTTATGGGTCTTCTGCTGGGTTTGTGGGTTGTTTGGTGGTCATCGTTTGGGGAGTTGGGGCCGGTGGCTGCCGAGGCTGAGCATGGCCAGGGCGA
>NZ_JAEVHL010000379.1 GCF_016803395.1 Micromonospora tarensis
GCCGGACCGCCGCCGGCACGCCGCATGGCGGGGCCGCGCTGCGGCGGCGGCTGACCGGCCGGTCCGCGTCCGCGCGTCTCGAGCTCCTGCTCGATCTGGTACGGACCAGCGCCGCCGCCGTGCTCGGCCACCCCGACCCGGCCGGTGTCGACCCCGACAAGGGCTTCCTCGACGCCGGCTTCGACTCGTTGACCGCCGTGGAGCTGCGCAACCAGCTCGTCGAGAGCACCGGCCTGCCCTTACCGGCCACTGTGCTGTTCGACCACCCGACGCCCAGCGCGCTCACCGGGCATCTCGACGCCGAACTGGGCGGGGCGGCCGGCGCGGACGCGTTCGCCGAACTGGACCGGCTGGCGGCGGTCGTCACGTCGGCCGCGCACGACGCGGACACCCAACGCCGGGTCGCCGCCCGCCTGGAGGCCCTGTTGTCGAAGGTACGGCGCGCCGGAGCGGAGCCGGACGCACCGCCGCCGGCGCCGGCCGACGACGACGAGTTGTTCGCCCTCATCGACCACGAGCTCGGGCTGTCGTGAACCGGGGAGCCACAGGGATGTCGAACGAGAACAAGCTCCGCGAGTACCTGCGGCTGGTCACCGACGACCTGCGCCGGACCCGGCAACGGGTCCGCGAGCTGGAGGAGCCGGAACCCGTCGCGATCGTCGCGATGAGCTGTCGGCTGCCCGGCGGCGTCGACACTCCGGAGGACCTGTGGCGCCTGCTCGCCGCCGGCCAGGATGCCGTCGGTGACTTCCCGACCGACCGGGGCTGGGACCTGGACGCGCTCCACGACCCCGACCCGGAACGGACCGGCACGTCGTACACCCGGCACGGCGGTTTCCTCGACGCTGTCGACCTCTTCGACGCCGAGTTCTTCGGGATCAGCCCGCGCGAGGCCCAGGCGATGGACCCGCAGCAGCGGTTGCTGCTGGAGACGTCGTGGGAGGCGATCGAACGCGCCGGCATCGACCCGGCCGAGCTGCGGGGCCGTGCCGTGGGCGTGTACGCGGGCGTCGCCTACAGCGACTACACCTCGGTCGGCCGCCCGGACCCGCAGTTGGAGGGCTATCTGGGCAGTGGCAGCGCCGGGAGTGTGGCGACCGGGCGGGTGGCGTACGTGTTGGGCCTGGAAGGGCCGGCGGTCACTGTCGACACGGCGTGTTCGTCGTCGCTGGTGGCGGTCCACCTGGCGAGTCGGGCGTTGCGGCAGGGGGAGTGTGACCTGGCGCTGGCCGGCGGTGTCACGGTGATGGCGACCCCCGGCATGTTCGTCGAGTTCAGCCGGCAACGCGGGTTGGCCGCCGACGGGCGGTGCAAGTCGTTCGCTGAGGCGGCGGACGGCACCGGCTGGTCCGAGGGGGCCGGCATGCTGCTGCTGGAGCGGCTCTCCGACGCGCGCCGCAACGGCCATCCGGTGCTCGCCGTGGTGCGGGGTTCGGCGGTGAATCAGGACGGTGCCAGCAGCGGCCTGACCGCACCCAACGGGCCGGCGCAGCAGCGGGTCATCGAACGGGCGTTGGCCGACGCCCGCCTCGCGCCAGCGGACATCGACGCGGTCGAGGCGCACGGCACGGGCACCCGGCTCGGCGATCCGATCGAGGCGCAGGCGGTGATCGCGGCGTATGGGCAGCAGCGGGATCGGCCGTTGTGGTTGGGGTCGGTGAAGTCGAATGTGGGTCATACGCAGGCGGCGGCGGGTGTGGCCGGGGTGATGAAGGTGGTCCTGGCGTTGCAGCACGGGGTGTTGCCACGGACGGTGCATGTGGATCGGCCGTCGTCGGCGGTGGACTGGTCGGCGGGTGCGGTGCGGTTGTTGACCGACGAGGTGCCGTGGGTTGCGGGTGCGAGGCGGGCGGGTGTGTCGGCGTTCGGGATGAGCGGGACGAACGCGCACGTGATCGTGGAGGCCGCCCCCGTGTCTGCTCCGGCGTCCGCGCTGTCGCCGGGGGCGACGCCGGTCGCCGGGTCCGCGTCGTCGCTGCCGGGAACGGTGGCTGCTCCGTCGTCCTCGCCGGACCTGGCTGGCGGTCCGGTGGTGCCGTGGGTGGTGTCGGCGGCGTCGCCAGAGGCCCTGGCGGATCAGGTCCGGGCGATCTCGGGGTTGCGGTCGGCGTCCTTTTCCGGGTCGGGGTTGCGGCCGGTGGATGTGGCGTTCACGTTGGCGGTGGGTCGGGCGGCGTTGCCGTGGCGGTGCGTACTGGGGGAGGACCTGCCGGTCCAGGCCGGTGACGGCCGGGTCGTCTTCGTCTTTCCCGGTCAGGGTTCGCAGTGGACCGGGATGGGTCTGGAGCTGTGGGACTCCTCGCCGGTGTTCGCCGCTTCGATGCAGGCGTGTGCGGAGGCGTTGCGTCCGTACACGGGTTGGTCGTTGCGGGAGGTCCTGGCCGGTCCGTTGGACCGGGTGGAGGTGGTGCAGCCCGCCCTGTTCGCGGTGATGGTGTCCCTTGCCGCGGTGTGGCGGTCCTACGGGGTGCAGCCGTCGGCGGTGGTCGGTCACTCGCAGGGTGAGATCGCCGCCGCCTATGTCGCGGGTGCCCTGTCGTTGGACGACGCGGCACGGGTTGTCGCGTTGCGGAGTCGGGCGTTGCGGGCCATCGCCGGGCGGGGCGGGATGGTGTCGGTGCCGCTCGCCGAGGTGAACCCGGGGGAGCTGTCGGTGGCGGCGGTCAACGGACCGGATTCCACCATCCTCTCGGGTGACGTGGAGGCGGTGGAGCGGTTCCTAACGGCCGAGCCCAGGGCGCGGCGGGTGGCGGTGGACTACGCGTCGCACTCGCCGCACGTCGACGCGGTCCGCGACGAACTTCTCGCTGCGCTGAAGGACATCGCGCCACGCTCGTCAGACGTGCCGTTCTCCTCGACTGTCACCGGCGGGTTGCTGGACACCGCCGGCCTGGACGCCGGGTACTGGTTCCGCAACCTGCGGGAGACGGTGCGCTACGTCGACGCGATTGCCGGGTTGGGCACGCTGGTCGAGGTCAGCCCGCATCCCATCCTGGCCCGGGAGTTGGGGTCGTTGCGCCGCGACGACGGTGGACCAGAACGCTTCCTGGACTCGGTCGCCCGGGCCTGGGCGCGGGGCGCGCAGGTCGACTGGCACGCGGTGTTCGCCGGCCGCGACGCGCAGCGGGTGGTCCTGCCGACGTACCCGTTCCAACGGCGTCGGTACTGGCTGACCGGCGCGGGCTGGCTCGACGAGCCCGTCGACGGGGCGCAGGGCACCGTCTTCGAGGGTCGGGTCGCCGGTGCCTGGTTGGCCGATCACGCCGTGGACGGCACCGCGTTGGTGCCGGGCACCGGGTTGCTGGAGATGGTGTTGCGCGCCGGTGGTCAGGTCGAGGAGTTGACCCTGCACGCCCCGCTGCACCCACCGGCGACGGTTCAGATGATCGTCGGTGTTCCCGAGGACAGCGGTCGGCGCAGCGTGTCGGTGCACTCGCGGTCCGGCCGAGAGTGGACCCTGCACGCCTCCGGCACCCTGCTGCCCGACGACGCACCCGCACCGGCGACCGACGACGCGCCCTGGCCACCAGCCGACGCCGAACCGGTGCCGCTCGACGGCGTCTACCAGCGGGCGGCAGCCGCCGGCTTCCACTACGGGCCGGCGTTCCAGGGTCTGCGCGCGGTGTGGCGGCACGGCGACGACATCCTCGCCGAGGTGACCCTCCCGGACGCCTCGACGGCCAGCACTTCGGGCTGCACCCGGCGCTGCTCGACGCGGCCCTGCACGCCGTCGCCCTGGTCCCGGACCGTGGCGCCGCCGGTCCCGGGCGGCTGCCGTTCAGCTGGAGCGGCGTACGCCTGCACGCCACCGGCGCGGACACCCTGCGGGTACGCGCCACCGTGCACGCCGACGGGTCGTGTCGCTGCTCGCCACCGACCTCACCGGCGCGCCCGTCGTCTCGGTCGGCGCCCTGGTCACCCGGGAACTCCGGCCCGCACCCGGCAGCAACCACCTGTTCCAGGTCTCCTGGCCGCAGCTCACCGCCCCGGCGGCCACCGAAGCCGGGCTTGAGTTCCTCTGCATCGCCGGCGGGTCGTGTCGCTGCTCGCCACCGACCTCACCGGCGCGCCCGTCGTCTCGGTCGGCGCCCTGGTCACCCGGGAACTCCGGCCCGCACCCGGCAGCAAC
>NZ_JAEVHL010000380.1 GCF_016803395.1 Micromonospora tarensis
ACACCGCGGTATCGGCTACGTCCTGGCCGTCGGCTGCGACCGACGCGTGCACGTCAACCACGGACGCACCCTGATCCGCGTCGACGACCTCGCCGACCGGATACCCACCGCCGAGTGGCAGCAGCACAGCTGCGGACCGGGCGCGAAAGGTCCCCGCGACTATCTGTGGGCCTGGGTCACCACCGCCACCAGCCCCGGTGAGCACCGGTGGCTGCTCATCCGCCGCAACCGAACCACCGGCGAGCTGGCCTTCTACCTGTGCTGGTCACCTCGCCTGGTGCCGCTGCACACCCTCGTGACCGTCGCCGGATCCCGCTGGAGCATCGAGGAGTTGTTCCAAACCGGCAAAGGCCAGGTCGGCCTTGACCACTACCAGGTCCGCGGCTGGACCGGCTGGCACCGGTTCATCACCCTGGCCATGCTCGCCCTGGCCGTCCTGACCATCCTCGCCGCCACCACCGCGCAGCAGCCCGACCCCGACCCGGAGATCATCGCGTTGACCGTCGCCGAGATCCGCCGACTCCTCAACGCCTTCGTCCTCGCCCTGCCACTACCCCCAGCGCACACCCTGCACTGGTCCACCTGGCGACGAACATCCCAAGCCCGAGCCCGGCGATCCCACTACCAGCGCAGACTCGGCCACTTAGCTTGAGACTTACTCGTCTAGGGCTCGAGCGTGGCGGGCATGCTGAAGGCGGCGACGTGACGGGCACCGATGAAGGCGTTGCTCTCTACGATTTTCCCGTTCTCGATCCGGAGTACGTCGACGACCAGCGCCTCATAGTGCGGGCTGCCGGGCCGGCGGAGATAGTTGATCAGTGCCGGGCGCCCGTTGGCCGAGGTGGGGAAGGTACGCCAGTCGAGCGGTCGGCCGAGGAACTCCGCGGCCGCGTCGATCCCGACGACCGGCGGCTCGGGCGGCATCGTGATCCGTACGTCCTCGGCGAGCAGTGCCCGGACCGTCTCCGGGTCCTTCGCGTTGGCGTAGCGGCGCAGGATCTCTTCGTCCTCGCTGGTGAGCTGCGGGCGGCGCCAGTCCTGTGGGTCCGACGGAGCGCGCCGCCGGAGGGTGTGGCGGGCCCGCTGGAGGAGGCTGTTGACGGCCGCTACGGCGGTGTCGAGCGCGCCGGCGATCTCCTGCGGCGTCCAGCCGTAGACGTCGCGCAGCACGAAGGCCGCCCGCTGCCGCGGCGGCAGGTACATGAGCGCTGCGATCAGGGCCAGCTCGACGGTCTCCCGGGCGGCGAGACCGGTCTGCGGATCGTCGGCCAACAGGGCGTCTGGATAGGGACGAGCTCGGTGGACCACTCCAGCGGGTCACCATACTGAACCGTCCGGTGACCGGCCGCCTTGCGGCTGTCGAGGAAGACGTTCGTGGCGATCCGGTAGAACCAGGTGCGCGCCGATGCCCGACCCTCGAAGCGGTCGCGAGCCCGCCAGGCACGCAGGAAGGTCTCCTGCACCAGGTCGTCCGCGTCGGTGACGTTCCCTGCGAGGCGGTAGCAGTGCACGTGTAGCTCGCGCCGGTGCTCGTCGAAGGCGCGCTGCAGCCAGACCGCCTGCTTGTCAGGCGACTCGGACATGTGATCTCCCCGGGGCTGAATGGTCCTCACAACCGTACTGACGACCGCGGACCCCATCCGTCATCGGTCACCGATGACGATCGCCGACTCGGTCGTCTGTACCTGTGACCAATCCCCACTCCACGAAGGAGACAGCCATGACGGCAACCCCCGCGTCCAGCGCAGCCACGCCCCCGGTCGTCGACCGGGAGACCTGGCTGCGCGAGCGCAACGAACTGCTGGTCCGGGAGAAGGCCCATACCCGCGAAGGAGACGCGATCGCAGCCGCTCGTCGTCAGCTGCCGATGACCTTGATGCCGACGGTGACGGTCCAGGGCCCCGGCGGGGACACCCCGCTGGTGGAGGTTTTCGAGGGCCGCCGGATGCTCATCGCCTACTTCCACATGTGGCACGACGGCAAACCGTACGGGGATCAGTGTGAGGGGTGCACCTTCTCGACCTGTCACATGCAGATGCTGGACTACCTGCATGCCCGGGACGTCACCTACGCCGTGTTCTGCCAGGGCCCCTACGACGAAAGTGCCCCGTTCGCGGAGTTCATGGGCTACCCGTTCCCCTGGTATTCGGCGAAAGACTCCGACCCGGCTCTGGCCGACGGTCGCGAATTTGGGTTCATCGCCTGCTACCTGCGCGACGGCGACCAGGTCTACGAAACCTACTGGACCACCGGGCGGGGCGTGGAGGCGTTGACGACCAGCTACCACGCCTTGGACCTCACCGTGTACGGCCGGCAAGAGAACTGGGAAAACTCACCCCAAGGTTGGCCGCGGGTCAGTGGTCACCCGTGGCGGCTCAACGGCCGCCCCACCGCCCAATGGTCACGCCCCGGCGTCACGCCGGCGGTGACGTCCTGACGCTCGAGATGATCATGCTCGGGTCGGCCGCGGTGTCGGCCTGCTGCTGCGTCGTGCCGCGGGCGGGCGCGTCCCGCAGGGCCCGGATGCTCGCGGGTGCGATGGTGGCTGTCATGGTCGCGGTGACCCTCGACGCCGCACCGGTTGTGCAGTACGCGGGCGCGCTGCTGCTCCTCGCCTTCGCGGTGGCACTCGTCACCAGCGGTCCGACCGAGCGCGGCCCGGAGGTGGACTGGCACCGTACGGCCGGGGCCGTGCTCATGGCGCTCGCCGTGCTGATGCATCAACACGGCGGGTCGATGGCTACCCACCACATGGCCGCCGGGCCCCGGATGGACCACGGCACCGTCACCGGCCATGACGCGGCGCTCGTGTTGCTACGCGCCGCCACGGCGGCCTACCTCTGCTGGATGGCGGCCGCACTCGTCCGGCTGCGCAATCGACCGATCACGGACCTGCTCCGTTGGGAGCACCTGGCCATGGGGGCAAGCCTCGCGGCCATGATCTTCTTCATGAGCTAGCCGAATAAGCCAGCCGGCAGATCAAGTGACGTTGGAGTACTAGTACTCCAACGTCACTTGGCTGAAGTCGTCCTCATCAAGCGGGACTCGCGCAGTGCTCTTGGACCGGATACCGACATCGAGGCAGTGCGGTCCGTGTAGACGGGTGGGGTGGTAGCGTGCGGCGGGTCTTTGCGATCTTGGTTACGTCAATCAGCGCCCGATGAGGAGGTTCACGATGGCAGGTCTTCCGGCTGATCCGGACGTGCTGCATCCGATGCCCGAACAGCCGCGCGTGGTGCTACTGAAACCGCTGGTCACCTCGCCGCTGCTCGAGGTTGGGGAGTTCACCTACTACGACGACCCGGATGATCCAACCGCCTTTGAAACCCGCAACGTGCTGTACCACTACGGGCCGGAGAAGCTGATCATCGGGAAGTTCTGCGCGCTGGGCGAGGGCGTGCGGTTCATCATGAACGGGGCCAACCACCGCATGGACGGCCCGTCGACCTTTCCGTTCCCGATCATGGGTGGTTCCTGGGTCGAACACTTCGATCTCATCACCAGCCTGCCCGGGCGGGGTGACACTGTGGTTGGCAACGACGTGTGGTTGGGATACCGAGCCATGGTGATGCCCGGCGTCCAGATCGGCAGCGGAGCGGTCATCGCTTCCGGGTCCGTCGTCGTCGACGACGTGCCCGATTACGGCATCGTCGGCGGCAACCCAGCCAGGCTGATCCGCCGCCGCTACAGCGAGGAAGACATCGTCCGTCTTTTGGCACTCGCCTGGTGGGATTGGCCAACTCAGTACATCACCGAGCACCTTCGCACGATCATGTCCGGCAGCATCGACGATCTTGAGGCCGTGGCGCCCAAGCATCGGTAGTGCCAGATCGGGCCTGGGCGGGCTGCCCGATACCACCTCGGGAGCTGGGCGTGGCGAAGGCATGAGGACGGCCACCGCGTTGATCATCAATCTTTGTGCGAACGACCGAAGACCATGCGGTGGCGGCGGGTTACAGCCTGGACCTTGGCCAGTGGCGGGTCATTCTGGACGAGGCGTTGCCGTGTGTCGCTGACCGGTTCGTGCGGGCGGAGCCACGTCGGACCGCCGGGCAGTTCGTGGAAGGGCTGCTGTCGGGCGTGGAACGTAAGACCTGCTGGTCGTTAGCGGAG
>NZ_JAEVHL010000381.1 GCF_016803395.1 Micromonospora tarensis
CTTCGCGGCCGGCCTGCTCACCGCCTGGCTCGGCGGAGCCACCCCCGACCGCCGCGCTCAGCCGCGCCACCGACCTGGGGGGCGCTGGCCGTCTCCACCGTCGGGGCGCGGCCCCGACCGTAGTCGCCGCGCGGCGCCACCGCCGTGACCTGTCGAACCCTGGCCCGCTCGCGGGTCAGGGTTCGGCGTCGATGACCTTGTGCGGGCGCTCCTCGGCGGTGAGGCTCATCGGCGGGGTGTCGTCCTGCTGGCGGGGGTGGAACCGGTTGGCCAGTCGGTGCTCGTCCTTCGGCGGCCGGTCGTTGGCGAGCAGCACCGCCAACCAGGGGATGAGCACCATGCCGAGGCCGCACAGCGGCAGCCAGAGCCAGAGCAGTGGGGCGTTCGCACCGACCAGGATCGCGCCAACGATGATGCACAGCACCCGGATGCCCATCATCACGACATAGCGGCGCTGACGGCTGGTGAGCTGATCGTCCTGGCTGCGCGAGGCATCGGTGATCAGGATCGGCTGGTACGCCTGACGCTTCACCACGGACCTCCTCGAGGGGATTACGCCTCATCCTGTCACCGCAGGTCCTTGATCAGCGAACTTCAACTCATCCCGGTGCGTGTTACGCACGTGGTACGCTCCGCGACGTGGGCAGCAGGTTCAGCTTCACCGACGAGGCGTTGGCCAACCTGAGGGTCTACGACGTCACGCCCGGGGAAGTCTGGGAGGCGCTGCACAGCGCCCGACGGGTCATCCGCCACCTGGGCGACGACGTGATGGTGGTCTACGCCGCCGCTCGTCGGGGCCGCCGACTGGCGGTGCTGCTCGCCGAGGCCGATGGCACCGACAACGACTGGGACATCCTCTCCGCCCGTGAGCTGAGCGACGTCGAGTCCAAGCGCTACGACGAGGCCGTGCGGAGATCTCGCCGATGAGGGGGGCCGTGACGATGCACCGTAACGACGCGACCAAGCAGTTCCACAGCGGCGACGACCGGATCGCCGAGCTGATCGATGAGAGCCCCGCGGCGGATCTGCCCACCCCCGACACCGACGTGCCGATGGTGAGCCGATCCGTCCGGCTGCCGCTGGAGACGTACGAGCGGGTGCGGGCCGCCGCCGACGCCCGGGGCATCGGGGTCACCACCCTGATGCGCCAGTGGATCGAGGCTGGCCTCGCCGACCTGGACGACTCCGCGACCGTCTCGCTCGCCGACGTCCGGCGCGCGCTGGCGTCGCTGGCGCACCCCACCGCCGCCTGAACGGCTCCCGGGTCAGCCGCCGGCGTTCTTCGCCTTGGCCGCCGCCTTCATCTGCTGCTTGTACTCCCGCACCTGGCGCAGCGAATCGGCGTCGGTGACGTCGGCCACCGACCGGTACGCGCCCGGGTCGCCGTATCCGCCGGCCGCCTGACGCCAGTCCTGCGGGGTCACCCCGAACCGCTTGCCGAGCAGGGCCACGAAGATCTGCGCCTTCTGCTTGCCGAAGCCGGGCAGCGCGGCGACCCGGCGCAGCAGCTCCGGCCCGTCGGCGACCTCCGACCAGAGCAGTGCCGCGTCGCCGTCGTAGCGCTCCACCAGCACCTGGCAGACCTCCTGGACCCGCGCCGCCATCGCCTTCGGAAACCGGTGCAGCGCGGGCGGCTGGGCGAACACCGCGACCAGGGCCTCCGGGTCGTACCCGGCCAGCTCCGCCGCGTCCAGCTCATGGCCCAGCCGCTGGCTGAGCACGTACGGCGACGAGAACGCCTTCTCCATCGGCACCTGCTGGTCGAGAACCATGCCGAGGAGCAGGGCCAACGGGTTGCGCTCCAGCAGCCGGTTGGCTTCCGGGTCGATGGGCAGCACAAGCGTCATGCGGACCATCCTGCCTGGCCCGCCGACCTGGGCGGACACCGACGCCCCGACGTTATCGGCGGGTGGCACCGAACCGGGACGCGACAGGGGGCAGGATGTCCGGGTGGACGAACACGACATGCTGCTCTCCCCCGCCGGCGTCGACGGGCTCCGGACCGCGCTGAGCCGGGCCGGGTTCACCAGCAACGGCATCGCCGGGCGACTCGGCGCGCAGGCCACCGGCGCTGTCGCTCGCAACGACTACCGGGCCGCGCTGCGCGCCACCGAGGACCGCGACCCCCTCGGCACCCTGATCCGGGTGTTCATCTGCGACCAGACCGAGTCGGACGCCACGGTGGCCGCCGCACTGGCACCGCTGAGTATCGAGGAGGCGCTGGCGGGTGGGCTGGTCGAGCGGTACGGCGACGGACTGCGCGCCGGCGTCGACCTGGAGCCGTACGGCGACGACTGGTGGGTGCTCGCCGACGTGCCGGCCAGCGCCCGGCCGGGCCGGCCGTTGCACGCCGAGCACGTCCTCGGTATCGGCGGCGCCACCCAGACCCTGCTCGGCGCGACCATGCGCCGACCGGTCGACACCGCGCTGGACCTGGGCACCGGCTCCGGCGTCCAGGCCCTGCACCTGGCCACTCACGCCGCCACGGTGACCGCCACCGACCTCTCGGAGCGGGCGCTGCGCTTCGCCGCGACCACCGCCGCGCTGAACGGCCAGGACTGGGAGTTGCTGCGCGGCGACCTGGTCGCGCCGGTGGCCGGTCGACGGTTCGACCTGGTGGTGAGCAACCCCCCGTTCGTGGTCGGCCCGGGCACCACCACCCACGTCTACCGCGACTCCGGCCGGGTCGGTGACGCGATCGGCGCCGAACTGGCCGCCGCCGCCCCCCACCTGCTCACCGAGGGCGGCACCATGCAGTACCTGGCGAACTGGGTGCACGTCGCCGGCGAGGAGTGGGACGAGCGGGTGGCCGGCTGGTTCGCCGGCACCGGCCTGGACGCCTGGGTGATCCAGCGCGAGGTGGCCGACCCGATGGCGTACGTCGACCTGTGGCTCACCGACGTCGGTGAGACCGCCGACCCGCAGCGGATGGCCGCCTGGCTCGACTGGTTCGACGCGCACAAGGTCGAGGGGATCGGCTTCGGCATCGTGTCGCTGCGCCGGGGTGGGCACGCCGACCCGGTGGTCCGGGTGGAGGACCTGCGCCAACGGGTGCGTCCGCCGCTGGGTGACCAGATCGCCGCCTGGTTCGACCGCCAGGACTTCCTGCGGGTACGCGACAATGACGCGCTGCTCGCCGAGCGCTACCGAGCCGCCGAGGGCCTGCAACTGCGGCAGGAGGCCACCATGGGTGACGAGGGTTGGGCGGTGGACCGGCAGGTCCTCGCGATGCCGCACGGCCTGCGGTGGACCGAGGAGATCGACCCGCTGGTGCTGGCCCTGGTCGGTGGTGCCGACGGCCGGTTGCCGCTGCGCGACCAGATCGCCCTGCTCGCCGCCGCGCACGACGTCGAGCCCGACGAGATGGCCGAGGCCGCCGGCCCGATCGTGGCGCACCTGGTCGAGCGGGGCTTCATCGAGGCGGTGACCGCGTGACGTGGGCGGCGCTACGGTCGCCGGCACTGCGGTCGGCCGGACGGTCGGCCTCGCGGCGGGCCCGGCGGCGGTTCGCTGATGCGGGCCGTGGTGCAGACCGTCGGGCGGGCCAGCGTGACGGTGGACGGCGAGGTGGTCGGCGCGATCGAGAACGGTCTGCTGGTGCTGCTCGGGGTGACCCACACCGACACCGCGACGACCGCTCTGACGATGGCCCGCAAGGTGCACGAGCTGCGCATCCTGGACGACGAACGGTCCGCCGCCGACACCGGCGCGCCGATCCTGGTGGTCAGCCAGTTCACCCTCTACGGCGACACCCGCAAGGGCCGCCGCCCGAGCTGGTCCGCCGCCGCCCCCGCCGAGGTGGCCGAGCCACTGGTGACAGCGGTCGTGGACGCGCTACGGGAACGCGGCGCCAAGGTCGAGACCGGCCGCTTCCGCACCCACATGCTGGTAGAAAGCACGAACATAGGCCCCCAAACCCTCCTCCTAGACCTCTAACCCCCGACCCCGGCCCGGCCCAGCCCCGGCCCGGCCCACGCCCGGCCCGGCCCGGCCCGGCCCGGCCCGGCCCGTTGATCATGAAGTTATTGCCAGCCGTGACGGCGCGTCGGGACAATAACTTCATGATCAACGGGGAGACGGGGGCGGGGCG
>NZ_JAEVHL010000382.1 GCF_016803395.1 Micromonospora tarensis
GTCCGGCGGCCGCCGCCAGCAGGGCGGCCAGCGCCGCCCGGTCGGCCGGGTCCGGGCGCGGCCACGCCCCGGGCACGGCGTGTTCGTGCACCGTCCAGCCGTGCTCGCCGAGCCCGGCGCAGATCCGCCGGTCGTAGGTGTTGCCGCCGCTGGGCGCGGCCGGGTCGTCGATGTCACCGGGCAGGACGACGTGCACCGCCCGGCCCGCATCGATCACAGCGACCGCTCGTAGCTGGCCCAGGCCATGTGTGACTCGTGCAGGGTGACCGTGATGCCGGTCAGGTCGCGCGCTCCCGGGCCCAGCTCGCCGGCGTGCACCCGCTCGACCAGTCGGTCCGCGACCGTGCGGGCCAGCACCTCGGTGGTGGTGTTCACCCCGGCGAACGCGGGCTCGTCGTCCAGGTTGCGGTAGGTCAACTCGCCAAGCACCGCCCGCAGCTGCTCGGTGGCCAGGCCGATGTCGACCACGATGCCGTCGGCGTCCAGGCCGGGCCGGCGGAACGTCGCGTCCACCACGAACGTCGCTCCGTGCAGGCGTTGGGCGGGGCCGAACACCTCGCCCTGGAAACTGTGGGCGATCATCATGTGATCCCGAACGGTCACGCTGAACACTGTCACTCCCCGTCGTCGTAGGTGATGAGATGGCAGAGGGCGGGCAGGTCACCCGAGCTGAGTCCGGCGAGCACGTCGGGCAGCTCCGCGAACCGGGACGCGCCGGTGATCAGCGCGTCGAAGGCCGGGTCGTCGAGCAGGTCCAGGGCGAGCGCCAGCCGATCGGCGTAGCTGCGCCGCCCCCGTCGGGCGGGCGCGACCATACCGACCTGGCTGCTGCGCACTGTGAGTCGACCGGAGTGGAACGCGCCGCCCAGTGCCACCTGGACCTGACGGTCGCCGTACCAGCTCAGCTCGATGACCGTGCCCTCCGGGGCGAGCAGGTCCAGGGACTGTTGCAGACCGGCGGCGGTGGCGCTGGCGTGCACGACCAGGTCCCGGCCGGCGGAGGCGCCCGCCGGGCTGGCGAAGTGGACGCCGAGCGCGCCGGCCACCCCGGCCCGGCGGGAGTCGGTGTCCACCAACTCGACGTGCACGCCGGGGAACCGGGCGAGCAGCGTCGCCACGCAGCACCCGACCATGCCCGCGCCGATGACGGTGACCCGGTCGCCGACCAGCGGCGCGGCGTCCCACAACGCGTTGACGGCGGTCTCCACGGTGCCCGCGAGCACCGCCCGGGCGGCCGGCACTCCCTCCGGCACCGGCACCACGGCGGTGACCGGCACGACGTACGCGCTCTGGTGCGGGTGCAGGCAGAACACCGTGCGCCCGAGGAGGTCCGACGGGCCCTGCTCGACCACGCCGACGCTGAGGTAGCCGTACTTCACCGGGCCGGGGAAGTCGCCCTCCTGAAAGGGCGCGCGCATCGCGGCGTACTGGTCGGTCGGCACCCGGCCGGCGAAGACCAGCGTCTCGGTGCCCCGGCTGACGCCTGAGTAACGGGCCCGGACCAGCACCTCGTCCGGCCCGGGTTCGGGTAGCGACACCGGCCGGATCTCCGCCACGCCGGGCTCCCGAACCCAGCAGGCGTACGCCTCGCGGTTCACCGTCGCGCACCTCACCTCTGCTCCGGGCCATCTCGGACGGCCACCTCTCCGGGTCCCCGGTCGGGGTTGTCGATCATAAACACGGCGCTCCGGCCCGCACAGTTCGAAGCTGTCCGCACCGCTCGGTGTACAGGTTGATCAAGACTTCTTGTCGGGGCTGGCGGGGCGGGCGCGGACGTGCAGCCGCTCCCCCTGTGGCCCGAACAGACTGAGCGCCTCGGCGGTGCCGGGGCCGGGATTGAGGACGAGGTGCGGGATCCGGGTGTCGAACTCGGCCACCTCGCCCGGGTTGAGCGTCAGGTCACGGTCACCCAGCAGCAGACGCAGCCGGCCGGAGAGCACGTAGAGCCACTCGTACCCCTCGTGGGTCTGCGGGGTCCGCTCCCCGGCGGACGGGTCCGGCGGGAAGATCTGCTTGAACGCCTGCACACCCCCCGGTCGGCGGGACAGCGGCAGGAAGGTGATGCCGTGGATGACTATCGGTTTGGGGCGGATCCGGGGATCGCCGGTGGCCGGGGCGTCGACCAGTTCGTCCAGCGCCACCTGGTAGGCCCGGGCCAGCGGGAGCAGCAGCTCCAACGTGGGTCGGCGGCTGCCGGATTCCAGCCGGGACAGGGTGCTCAGCGAGATGCCGGTCAGCTCGGCGAGCTGGGTCAGCGTCGTGCCGCGCTGCTGGCGCAGGGCGCGCAGCCGGGGGCCGACGGCCGCCAGCGCGGCGGCGTCCTCGTTTGCCATAACGGCAAGGATAGTTGCCACATTGTCAGCGACGACAGATGGTGGGCCCAGCTGACAGCCGACGAGGGGGAGAAACCGTGAACGAGACATACGACGTGGTGGTGGTGGGCGGCGGCGCCGCCGGGCTCAGCGGCGCGCTGGCGCTGTCCCGGGCCCGCCGGTCGGTGCTGGTGATCGACTCCGGTGAGCCGCGCAACGCGCCGGCCGACCGGGTGCACAACTACCTGGGCCGGGAGGGCACGCCGCCGGGCGAACTGCTCGCCGTCGGACGGGCCGAGGTGACCGGGTACGGCGGGGAGTTCCACACCGGGCGGGTGGACCTCGCGACCCGCGACGACGACGGTTTCCGGCTCACCCTCGACGGCGGAGCGTCGGTGCGGGCCCGCCGACTGCTGGTGACCACCGGGCTGACCGACGAGCTGCCCGACGTGCCCGGGCTGGCCCAGCGGTGGGGCCGCGACGTGCTGCACTGCCCGTACTGCCACGGCTGGGAGGTTCGGGACCGCCGCATCGGCGTACTGGCGACCGGGCCGCTCGCCATCCATCAGGCGGAGATGTGGCGACAGTGGAGCCCGCACGTGCTGCTGCTGCTGCACCACGCCCCCGCGCCGGACGAGGAGGCCGCCGAGCGGCTGGCCGCCCGGGGCATCGCGGTGGTGCCGGGTCCGGTGGCCGCGGTCGAGGTGACCGGGGACGAGCTGACCGGCGTACGCCTCGCCGACGGCCGGGTGGTGGCACTGGACGCGGTGGTGGTCGCGACCCGGCTGACTCCCCGCACCGACCTGCTGGTGGGGCTGGGCCTGGCGGCGGAGGAGGTGACGATGGGCGAGCACGTCATCGGCGCCCAGATCCCGACCGACGCCACCGGGGCGACGACAGTGCCGGGCGTCTGGGTGGCGGGCAACGTGGCCGACATCCGGGGCCAGGTGATCACCTCTGCGGCAGCCGGCCTGAACGCCGGGGCGGCGATCAACGCCGACCTCATCGCCGAGGACACCCGCGCCGCGGTGGCCGCGTACCGGCAGGTGGTGTCCACCATGTTCGAGGAGCCGGCGTGGGAGGAGCGCTACCGGTCCCGACCGTCGGTGTGGAGTGGCCGGCCGAACCCACAGTTGGTCGCCGAGGTCGCCGACCTGACCCCGGGGCGCGCGCTGGACGTCGGCAGCGGCGAGGGCGCGGACGCGGTGTGGCTGGCCGGGCGCGGCTGGCGGGTGACGGCGGCGGACATCTCCAGCACCGCGTTGGAGCGGGCCGCCGCGCACGCCGACGCGCCGGGCTGGCCGAGCGGATCGAGTTCACGCACGCCGACCTGCGCGACAAGCCGCCCGCCGAGGAGACGTACGACCTGGTGTCCGCGCAGTTCATGCACCTGCCCCCGGCGCAGCGACGGGAGTTGTTCAGCCGGCTGGCCGCGGCGGTGACGCCCGGCGGCGTCCTGCTGATCGTCGGGCACCATCCGTCGGACCTGTGGACGTCGGCGCACCGGATGCACCTGCCGGACATGATGTACACCGCCGAGGACGTGGCCGCCGACCTGGACCCGGCCCGCTGGGAGGTGCTGGTCGCCGAGGCCCGGCCCCGCTTAGCCACCGACAGTGACGGCCAGGACATCACCATCCACGACGCGGTCCTGCTGGCTCGCCGTCGGTAGCGAACGGGGTGCGCCGGGCGGCGGGGTGGGCGGTGGCCGGGGT
>NZ_JAEVHL010000383.1 GCF_016803395.1 Micromonospora tarensis
TGGCCGCCCGCCGCTCCGCGCTGCGCCCACCACCGCTGCCCGGCGCCCGAGACCTGTCCCGGGGGTGAACCCGACCTCCGACTCCTTCCCCCGCTGGGTCCGCACCTGGCGGCGCTCGCCGCCGACGGCCGCCCGTCGATCGGTTACTCCGACGCCGGGGTGCTGCCCGAGTTGGCGGAGGCGGCCCGCGCCCGGCTGAGCGCCGACGGCGTACCGGTCGGCGAACTCACCCTCACCGGCGGTGCGCTGGACGGCATCGAGCGGCTGCTCGGCGCCCAGCTGCGCCCCGGTGACGCGGTGGCGGTCGAGGACCCGGGCTGGGCCAACCTGCTCGACCTGGTCGCCGCGCTGGGCCTGCGCCCGATCGGCGTACCGCTGGACGACGAGGGGCCGCTGGTCGCCGGGGTGGCCGCCGCGCTCGCCGCCGGAGCACGGGCCCTGGTGGTCACCAGCCGGGCGCAGAACCCGACCGGCGCGGCCGTCTCCGCCGCCCGCGCCGAGGCGCTGCGGGCGCTGCTTGCCGGCCGGCAGGACCTGTTGTTGATCGAGGACGACCACGCGGCCGAGGTGGCCCGGGTACCCCTGCACCCGTTGGCCGGCGCGACCGCGAGTTGGGCCTTCCTCCGCTCGGTGAGCAAGCCGTTCGGCCCGGACCTGCGGCTGGCGGTGCTGGTCGGCGACGAGACCACTGTGGCCCGGGTCAGCGGCCGGGCGCGGGTGGGCACCGGCTGGGTCTCCACGGTGCTGCAACGCCTGGTGCTCGCCCTCTGGCGGGACCCGGCGGTCACCGATTTGGTGGAGCGGGCGGCGCGGAGCTACGAGCAGCGGCGCGAAGGGCTGCTGGCCGCGCTGGCCTCGTACGGCCTGACCGCGCAGGGCCGCAGCGGCATCAACGTCTGGTTACCGGTGGCGGACGAGACCAGCGCGGTGACCGCGCTGCGCGACGCCGGCTGGGCGGTGGCCCCGGGCGCGCTCTACCGGATCGCCGCCGCACCCGGCCTGCGCATCACCGTCAGCTCCCTGGACGCCGCCGACCTGGCTCCGCTGGCCGCCGCCCTGGCTCAGGCGGTAAACCCCACCCCGCTGCGAGGCTTCCTCGCCTGACCGGGCCCGGGCGTCGTCGTCAGACCCACGGCATCAGCTCGGGCGGTAGGTACGGATCGCGATGATTCGAGGCGGACGGGACGGGTATGCGGCGCACCGGAGGTGGGGATCATGGCTTCAGGTGGGGCGCGTAAGGGAGTCTGGATCGCGGTGGCGGTGGCGGTGATCATCATCATCATCGTGCTGATCGCTATCGCTTCCGGTGGGGATGGCGGCGGTAACGGGTACTGACGCGGGGCGGCTGCCGGCGCCGCGCCGGGTGCCGGGCACCGCGCCGGGGGCGTACCCGGCACTGGGTGTCGAGCGGGTATATAACAGTCGGCATGGCCGAGCAGACCGGGAGCGCGCCGGGCGCCCAGCGGTTCATCCCGCCCGACGCCGAGACCATCGACGACCTGCGCACCGCGGCCGGCGGCTGCCGCGGCTGCGAGCTGTTCCGGGACGCCTCGCAGACGGTCTTCGGCCGGGGTGACGAGAGCGCCCGCGTGGTGCTGGTCGGCGAGCAGCCCGGCGACATGGAGGACCAGAAGGGGCTGCCCTTCGTCGGCCCCGCCGGACGCCTGCTGCGCCGCGCTGTCGACGACGCCGGGTTGGACCCGGGTCAGCTCTATCTGACGAACGCCGTGAAGCACTTCCGTTTCGAGCTGCGCGGCAAGCGGCGGATCCACCAGACCCCGGATCAGGTGCACATCACCGCCTGCCGGCCCTGGCTGGTGGCCGAGTTCGCCCGGCTGCGCCCGGAGATCGTGGTGGTCCTCGGCGCGACCGCCGCCAAGGCGCTGCTCGGCCCGTCCTTCCGGGTCACCCGCCAGCGGGGCGAGCTGCTGCCCTGGCCGCAGTCGGCGCAGCACCCGGAGGACTTCCAGCGGGTGCCGGTGGACAACTCCGGGAAGCGGGCCGACGCGCCGACGGCCCGGCTGCTGGCCACCATCCACCCGTCCGCGGTGCTGCGCGCCGACGACCAGGACAAGGCGTACGAGGGTATGGTCGCCGATCTCGCCGTGGTGACCCGCGCCCTGCCCAAATAGCCAACGGCGCCAACCGCCCTTCTGGTCGCGCAAATTGCGCAGTAAAGAAATCGCAACGGCATCCAGACGGGTTGTTTCGAAAATTTCTCGTATTGATGTAGATCGAACGTCGGCAACGTTCCTGCGCAGTCAACCGCTATAAAAATATTCGATTCGTACTCGTGAATTTATCCGTCGAGTGAAATGGTCGCACTTCGAGGCCCGATCCCCGGGTCTATTGCGGAGGGACCATTTTGAACCTGAAAAAGACTGTCACAGCGGCCGGTTTCGCCGCCGCGCTCGGCGCCAGCCTGCTCGTGGCGGCGCCCGCCAACGCGGCACCGGCACCGGCGCCGGCCGGTGACCCGCCCATCGAGTGTCGGTCCGACAGCTGGGTCATCGGCGGGGTCAACCAGTACATCACCTATTCGAACTGCCACACCTACCCGGTCAACAAGCGGGCGACCCTCGGGGACAGCATCGGGCCGTGCCTGACGGTTCCTCCGCTCACCAACTTCTTCGTCCTGCATTACCGGCAGATGCCCGACGTCTACCAGCCGTGGTCGAACTCGGTGCTGGACTGCTGAACCGCCGACACGTCACCCGCGCCTCGACAGGAGCAGTTCGGTCGGAAATCGACGCTGCGGTCGGGCCGCGAGGTGACCGCGGCCCTGGCCGATTTCCGGTCACCGCCTCCGGGAGATCGGCCTGGAATATCGCAGCCGCTTCCAGATCTTGGACAGTTTCCGTCACTCCCTGACGGAAACTGTCCAAGATTGACAGTGCGTCGCGGATCGCGTGGGTGGGTATCGGGGGTCGATGAACGGACAACGAGGCGCGTCGTGCCGGTGCGCCCACCGCGACCAGCGGCCGCCGCCGGGGATGGCGACGATTCGTCGAGCGGGCGACCGGGTTGCAGTTGATGGCCGTCTACTGGGTGCCGGCGACGCTGCTCATCGGGTGCCGGTGCGTTGGCCCTTCGGCGTGGTCGCCGCCGTCGGTGTGGCCGTCGCCGCGCTCACAGTGACCCGGATCCGCCGGCTGGCGTCCCGGCTGGCCGTGCCCAACCCACCGGAAACACCAGGATCGCGGGGATAGGGCGGCTCGGTCGCCCGCCGTGATCTTGCCGAACACGGCACGTCCCTGTTGGCCGACCCACTGCCTGTGCGCGGTGTGGGTGCGCGAGGATGAGGCACCCCTTCCGACAGGAGCGCCGATGGCGACCGACCTGACCGCGCGTACCGCCGTCCGACCCGACGTCGGTCATCCAGCGGCGTACCCTGCGGCTGCTCTTCACCACCCAGATCATCGGCGGGATCGGCGTGACCATCGGCATCGCCGTGGGCGCGCTGCTGGCGGCCCGGATCGCCGGGACCGCGGTGGCCGGTGTCGCGCAGAGCGCCGGGGTGGTCGGCGCCGCGCTGCTCGCCGTCCCGGTCACCCGGATCATGGCGCGGCACGGTCGCCGGCCGGGCCTGGTGCTGGCGTACGCGGTGGGGGCCGTCGGCGGCGTGCTGGTGGTGCTGGCCGCGGCCACCCGCTGGGTGCCGCTGCTCTTCCTCGGCATGCTGCTCTTCGGCGGGGGCACCGCCGCGAACCTGCAGGCCCGCTACACGGCGGTGGACCTCGCCGAGCCGGCCCGCCGGGGGCGGCAGCTCTCCCTGATCGTCTGGGCCACCACCATCGGTGCGGTGGCCGCGCCGAACTTCGCCGCGCTGGCCGACCGGGTCACCACCGGCTGGGGGCTGCCCCCGCTGGCCGGCCCGTTCGCGTTCAGCGCGGCCGCGTTCGTGCTGGCTGCCGTCGTACTCCTCGGGTTGCTCCGGCCCGACCCACTGCTCACCGCGCGGCGGCTCGCGGCGGCCGAG
>NZ_JAEVHL010000384.1 GCF_016803395.1 Micromonospora tarensis
TGGCCGCCACCGCCGCCTCCGACCAGGGTGCTCAGCCCACCGGTCAGGGTGCCGAAGACCGGGGCGCCGGGCGCGCGTGGCGCGGCTGCCTGCGCGGCCCGGACCGCGTCGACCAGGGTGTGCTCCACCCGGGCCGCGCGGGCCAGCGCCGGCATCGTGGTGACCAGTGAGAGGTCGTCGGCGCGGCCGGCGTACACGCCGCCCAGCATCGGGTCGACCAGCCGTTCCACCACCTCGTCACCGAAGCGGGACCGGACCAACGCACCCACCGCGACGTCCGCGTCGGGCCCGACCAGCGGCCGACCATTGTCGATGTCGGCGTCCGCGGCCGGGCGGGCGACAGTGGCCACCCGGTCCAGATCCCCGGGTACGCCCACCAGGGTGCCGCCCGGAATGGGGCGCAGCCCTCCGTCGATCACCAGCGCGGCCTGCCCCACGGTGGGGTGCACGATCCGCTCGGCCAGCCCGAGCCGGCGGGCCAACCCCACCGCCGCGCTCTCGGCGCCGGTCGGGTCGCGCATCAGGAACGACTCCGCGCCGAACTCCACCGGCTGGCCGGCCAGCTCGCCGGTGCGCAACTTGCCGCCCAGCGCGCCGGACTGCTCGTACACCGTGATCTCGGTGTCGGCCGGCGCGCGGTCGCGCAGCCGGACCGCGGCGGCCAGCCCGGCGATTCCGCCGCCGACCACCGCCACCCGCCAGGGCTGCCGCGTCACCTTCTCAGCCCTGGTCGGCCCGGCGGCTGGACAGCTCGTGCACCAGCGCGACCACCCGGGTCAGCACCTCCGGGTCGGTCTCCGGCAGCACCCCGTGGCCGAGGTTGAACACGTGCCCGGGGGCGGCCCGACCCTGCTCCAGGATCCGGCGCACCTCGGCCTCCACCACCGGCCACGGCGCGAGCAGCACGCACGGGTCCAGGTTGCCCTGCACCGCCTTGTCCGCGCCGATCCGGCCGGTGGCCACGTCCAGCGGGGTACGCCAGTCGACGCCGACCACGTCCGCCCCGGCCTCGCCCATCGCGCCGAGCAGTTCGGCGGTGCCCACCCCGAAGTGGATCCGGGGCACCCCGGCGTGTGCCAGCCCGCTCAACACGGCGGTCGAGTGCGGCAGCACGTAGCGGCGGTAGTCGGCCTCGGAGAGCGCGCCGGCCCACGAGTCGAACAGCTGCACGGCGGACACGCCGGCCTCGATCTGCACCCGCAGGAAGGCCAGCGTCACCTCGGCCAGCCGGTCGCAGAGCGCGTGCCACAGCTCCTCGTCGCCGTACATCAGCGCCTTGGTCTTCGCGTGGGTGCGCGACGGCCCGCCCTCGACCAGGTAGCTGGCCAGCGTGAACGGCGCGCCGGCGAAGCCGATCAGCGGGGTGTCGCCCAGCTCGACCACCAGCTGCCGGACGGCCTCGTCGACGTACGGGACGTCCTCGCGGGTGATCGGGCGGATCCGCTGGACGTCGGCGGCGGTGCGGATCGGCTCGGCGACCACCGGGCCGGTGCCCGGCACGATGTCCAGGTCGACCCCGGCCGCGGCGACCGGCACCACGATGTCGCTGAACAGGATGGCCGCGTCGACGCCGTGCCGGCGCACCGGCTGGAGGGTGATCTCGGTGACCAGCTCCGGGCGGCGGCAGGACTCCAGCATCGGCACGCTCGCCCGGATCTCCCGGTACTCCGGCAGGGAGCGGCCGGCCTGGCGCATGAACCAGACCGGGGTGTGCGGGGTCGGCCGTCGTCGGCAGGCCCGGATGAAGGGCGAGTCGGCCGGTCCGCCGGGGCGGGAGTCTCCGTCTCGGGCGGCAGTGCCCGTGGTTTCCGTGGTCATCGTCGCAATCGTGCCACGCCCGCCACCCCCGTCCGGGTGGGGGTGAGAGGAAGGGCACCGTCCCTTACCCCCGGGTTGGCGCAGGCGCCCCGGGGGTGAGCGTCGGCGCGCGTCGAAGCGGGGGGCGAACGTCGGCATAGGCTGCCGACATGGCCCCCCCGATCGCGCTCCCGGAGACGTTCGCCCGCGCGGTCGCCGGGCTGCGGTCGGCGGCCCCCCGGCCGGAGATCACCCTGGAGGAGGTCGGCGCCCCCCAGCGGCTGGCCCCGTACGCATTCGCGCTCTCCGCGACGGTGCTGCGCGACGACGACGAGGTGGCGACCGGCCGGCTGATCCTGCTGCACAATCCGGTCGGGCACGAGGCGTGGCAGGGCACCCTGCGGTTGGTCACCTACGTGACCGCCGAGTTGGAGGTCGACCTGGCCGCCGACCCGCTGCTGCCCGGGGTCGGCTGGACGTGGCTCACCGACGCGTTGGAGGCGCAGGGCGCCGGCCACCGGGCGATCGGCGGGACGGTGACGCAGACCATGTCGACCCGGTTCGGCGACCTCGCCGGGCCACCGACCATCGGCGACATCGAGATCCGCGCCTCCTGGACGCCCATCGACGACGACCTGACCCCACACCTGCTCGGCTGGTGCGCACTGCTCGCCTCCACCGCCGGCCTCCCCCCACCCGGGGTGACCGCCCTGTCCGACCGTCGCCCCGCCGGCGCGGCCTGAGCGCCGAACGGGTGCGGTCCGCCCTGGTGTCCGGCCTTCGGACCGACACCTCACGGACACCTGACCGACACACGCCGGACCGGCTGCACCCGCAGGATCACCGCGCGCACTAGGGTTGGCAGGTGACCGACGAACCACCCCTGCGCCGTCGGCCCACCGAGGAACTTCCGGGAAACGCACCCCAGCACCCGCCGTCGGCCCAGCCGCAGCCGGCGGGCGAGGGGGCCGACCCGACCAACGGTGGGCCCGTTCCGCTGACCGCCCCGCGTGACGGCACGCCCGAACCGGCGGCCACCCCGGCCGAGCTCGCCGAGGTCGTGGCCCGCTTCGCGGCCGGCACCGGCCCCGTCGCCCTGGACGCCGAACGGGCCTCCGGCTACCGCTACAGCCAGCGCGCGTACCTGGTGCAGCTACGGCGGGCCGGTGCGGGCACCGCACTCATCGATCCGCTGCCCCTGCCCGACCTCAGCGCGCTGGACGCGGTCATCGGCGAGGCCGAGTGGGTGCTCCACGCGGCCAGCCAGGATCTGCCCTGCCTGGCCGAGGTGGGGTTGCGCCCGCGCCGGTTGTTCGACACCGAGTTGGCGGCCCGGCTGGCCGGCTTCGAACGGGTCGGGCTGGCCGCGCTGACCGAGCAGCTGCTCGGGTTCACGCTGGAGAAGCACCACTCGGCGGCCGACTGGTCGAGCCGACCGCTGCCCGAGTCGTGGTTGACGTACGCCGCCCTCGACGTGGAGCTGCTCACCGACCTGCGCGACGCGCTGGACGCCGAGTTGGCCCGGCAGGGCAAGTCGGCCTGGGCCGAGGAGGAGTTCGCCGCGCTGGTACGCACCGGGGCACGCCCGCCACGGGTCCGCGCGGAGCCGTGGCGACGCACCTCGGGCATCCACCGGCTGCGTGGCGCGCGCGCCCAGGCCCGGGTCCGCTCGATGTGGTACGCCCGGGACCAGATCGCCGCCCGGCGGGACGCCGCTCCCGGTCGGGTGCTGCCCGACTCGGCGATCATCGCGGCGGCCGAGCTGGACCCGAAGGACGAGAAGACCCTGCTGACCCTGCCCGGCTTCGGTGGCCGGTCGGTCCGTCGGTTGGCCCGCACCTGGCTCGCCGCGCTCGACGACGCCCGGCAGCTGCCTGACGATTCGCTGCCGGTCTCGCCGGCGGTGGAGGGTCCGCCCCCGCCGCACCGCTGGGCCGAACGGGACCCGGTGGCGGCCGGTCGGCTGGCCCGCTGCCGGGAGGTTGTGATCCGCATCTCCGGTGCGCACAACCTTCCGCCGGAAAACCTGATCACCCCGGATTCGATCCGCCGGCTGGCCTGGACCCCGCCGGAGGAGCTGAGCGAGGCGTCGGTCGCGGAGACCCTGCGCGGCCTCAACGCCCGCGAGTGGCAGATCGGCCTCCTCACCCCCGACCTGACCGAAGCCC
>NZ_JAEVHL010000385.1 GCF_016803395.1 Micromonospora tarensis
GGTGCTGGTCAGCCGGCGCGGGCCCGACGCCCCCGGCGCCGACCAGCTCCGGGCCGACCTCACCGCGCTCGGCGTCCGGGTCACACTGGCGTGCTGCGACATCACCGACCGCGACCAGCTCGCCGCGATCGTCGCCGCGCACCCGCCCACCGCCGTGGTGCACACCGCGGCGGCCCTGGCCGACGCCACCGTCCGGGAGCTGCGCCCGGACCAGCTCGCCACCGCGCTGGCCGCGAAGGCCACGGCCGCCGTCCACCTGGACGAACTCACCCGGCACCTCGACCTCCAGGCGTTCGTGCTCTTCTCGTCGATCGCCGGCACGCTCGGCGTACCCGGGCAGGCCGGTTACGCCCCCGGCAACGCCTTCCTCGACGCCCTCGCCGAACGCCGCCACGCCGACGGCCGGCCCGCCACGTCGATCGCCTGGGGTGCCTGGGCCGGCGGCGGGATGGCCGCCGAAGCCGGCGTCGCGGACCTGCGACGCGCCGACGGCCTGCCGCAGATGCCGCCGGAGACGGCGTTGGACGGCATGCGGCGGGCGGTCGAGTCGGGCGTCCCGTCGGTGGCCGTGGTGGACATCGAGTGGGACCGGCTGTACCTGGCGTTCACCGCCTCCCGGGCCCGGCCGCTGCTGCACGCCGTCCCCGAGGTGCGCACCATCCGCGCCGCCGAGGCACGGCGCGCGCAGCCGGTACCCTTCACCACCGTCGCCGCCCAGGACCGTCGGCGCGCGCTGCTCGACCTGGTCCGCGAGCACGTCGCGGCCACCCTCGGGCACACCGGGCCGGACCAGGTCCGCGCCGACCGCTCGTTCAAGGACCTCGGCTTCGACTCGCTCACCGGCGTGGAGATCCGCAACCGGCTCGGTGCGGCCACCGGGCTGCGGCTCCCCGCCACCGTCGTCTTCGACGAGCCGACGCCGCACGCGCTGGCGAATCGGCTGCACGTCGAGCTGTTCGGCGAACCGGCCGAGACCCCCGCCCCGGCGACGACCGGCGGCCACGACGGCGATCCCGTGGTGCTGGTGGCGGCGAGCTGCCGCTTTCCCGGCGGCATCGACACCCCCGAGGACCTCTGGCGGACCGTCGCCGCCGGCATCGACACGGTCGGCGCGTTCCCCGACGACCGGGGCTGGCGCGAGGACCTGTACGACCCGGACCCGGCCCACCGGGGCACCACGTACGCCCACCAGGGCGCGTTCCTGCGCGACGCGGCCGGGTTCGACGCCGCGTTCTTCGCGATCAGCCCGCGCGAGGCGCTCGCCATGGACCCGCAGCAACGCCTGCTGCTGGAACTCGCCTGGGAGCCGGCCGAGCGGGCTGGCATCGACCCGTCGTCGCTGCGCGGCAGCCGGACCGGCGTCTTCGCGGGCACCAACGGTCAGGACTACCCGGCAGTGCTCGCCGGCACGGAGGCCGCGAACGGCGGCGAGGGCTACCTGGTCACCGGCAGCGCGGCGAGCGTCTTCTCCGGCCGCATCGCGTACGCCCTCGGGCTCGAAGGGCCCGCCCTCACCGTCGACACCGCCTGCTCGTCCGCGCTGGTCGCCCTGCACCTGGCCGCGCAGGCGCTGCGCCGTGGCGAATGCGACCTGGCCCTCGCCGGCGCGGTCACCGTGATGTCCACCCCGGCGCTGTTCGTCGAGTTCAGCCGCCAACGCGGCCTCGCCCCGGACGGCCGGTGCAAGCCGTTCGCGGCGGGCGCGGACGGCACAGGTTGGGGCGAGGGCGCCGGCATGGTGCTGCTCGAACGGCTCTCCGACGCGCGCCGGCACGGCACCCGGTGCTCGCCGTGCTGCGCGGCAGCGCTGTCAACTCCGACGGCGCCAGCAACGGCCTGACCGCCCCGAACGGTCCCGCGCAGCAGCGCGTCATCCGGCAGGCGCTGGCCGACGCCGGTCTGACCGCCGGCCAGGTCGACGCCGTCGAGGCGCACGGCACCGGCACCACCCTCGGCGACCCGATCGAAGCCCAGGCGCTGCTGGCCACGTACGGGCAGGACCGGGAACGCCCGCTCTGGCTGGGATCGGTCAAGTCGAACCTCGGCCACACCCAGGCGGCGGCCGGCGTGGCCGGTCTGCTCAAGATGGTCCAGGCGCTGCGGCACGGTGTCCTGCCGCCGACCCTGCACGTGGACGCGCCGACGCCGCACGTGGACTGGTCCGCCGGCGCGGTGCGGCTGCTCACCGAGCCGACGCCGTGGCAGCCGCGCGACGGGGAGCCGCGCCGGTTCGGCATCTCGGCGTTCGGCATCAGCGGCACCAACGCGCACGCCGTCCTCGAAGCGCCCCCGACCGACCCGGGCTCTCCGGTCGGCCCGGTCTCCTCGGTCGGTTCGGTCCCGGCGGACGACCCGGCGGTTCGGCCCCGGTCGGTGCCGGCGACGCTGCCCTTCCCACTCGCGGGGCAGACCGCGCAAGCGCTGCGGGCGCAGGCCGACCGGCTACGCGTCGCGCTGCGCGCCGGCCCGGACCCCACCGACGTGGACGTGGCGTACTCGCTGGCCACCACGCGGGCGGCCCTCGACCACCGCGCGGTCGTGGTGGCCGCCGACCGCGACGGGCTGCTGCGTGGACTCGACGCCCTCGCCGACGACCGGCCCTCGGCGCGACTCGTCCGGGGCGTACCGGCCGGCGGGGGCGACGGGCTCGCCTACCTGTTCACCGGGCAGGGCAGCCAGCGCACCGGCATGGGCCTCGCCCTGCACGACGCGTTCGACGCCTACGCCGAGGCGTTCGACGCGGTGTGCGACCGGCTGGACGCACACCTCGACCGCCCGATCCGCGACGTGCTGCGCGACGACCCGGTGGCCCTCGACCGCACCGAGTACGCCCAACCCGCCCTGTTCGCCGTCGAGGTCGCCCAGTTCCGGCTCCTGGAGAGTTGGGGCGTCCGGCCGGCCCGAATCGCCGGGCACTCCATCGGCGAGCTGGCCGCCGCCCACGTCGCCGGGGTGCTCGACCTCGACGACGCCACCGCGCTGGTCGCCGCGCGCGGCCGGCTCATGCAGGCGGTGCGCCGCCCCGGGGCGATGGCCGCCGTCGAGGCCACCGCCGAGGAGCTGCGACCGCTGCTGGACGGCCACGCCGCCGCCGTCGGACTCGCCGCCGTCAACGCGCCCCGCGCCTGCGTCGTCTCCGGCGACCCGGACCAGGTACACCGGATCAGCACCCACTTCCGGGAGCTGGGCCGCAAGGTCCGGGCGCTGCGGGTCAGCCACGCGTTCCACTCGCCGCACCTGGACGCCGTGCTCGCCGACTACCGCCGGGTCGCGGAGCGCCTGCGGTACGCGCCGCCGGAGATCCCGCTGGTCTCCACTGTCACCGGTGCGCCGCTGACCGCCGAGCAGGCCACCGACCCGGCCTACTGGGTCCGGCAGCTCCGCGAGCCGGTGCGGTTCCTCGACGCGGTACGCCGGTTGCACGCCGACGGGGCGACGACGTACCTGGAGATCGGGCCGGACGGCGTGCTCTCCGGCCTCGCCGAGCAGTGCGTCGGCGTGGCCGGGGTGCCGGTGCTGCGCGATCAGCGGCCCGAGGTGGCCGCCCTGATGGGCGCCGTCGGCCACCTGCACGTCAACGGCGTCCGGGTGGACTGGGCCGCCCTGTTCGCGGGCACCGGCGCACGCCGCACACCGCTGCCCACGTACGCCTTCCAGCGCCGCCGCTTCTGGCCCGGCGCAGGCGACGGGACCGCCGAGGCGGTAGCCCACTGGCGCTACCGGATCGGCTGGCGGGCGCTGCCCGAGTCGACGCCCATCCGGCCGGCGGGCACCTGGCTGGTCCTGCAGGACGGCCCGGACCCGCTGGTGGACCTCATGGTTGCCGAGGGCATCGGTGTGCTGGCCGCGACCGAGCTGCCCGGCCCGGCCCGACTGGCCGCCGCCGGACCGATCGCCGGGGTGCTCAGCCTGCTCCCACCCGAC
>NZ_JAEVHL010000386.1 GCF_016803395.1 Micromonospora tarensis
GTGCGGGCGATGGCCTCCGCTGGTGGCGCGCGCCCCGGTCCGCGTACCGCCGCGCTGTTGGGCTGCGCGCGGGCCCGGGCGGGCGCGCGGCGGGTGACCGTGGCGTAGGCCGCGCCGATTCTGCCGTCGGCGGATCTGCCGGCGGCAGAATCACTGGGCCCGCCGCCGCCGTCGCACGCACGCTGGAGGGGCCGGTCCCCCGGGTGGTCCCCACCGCCCGCCGGCACGGTGGAAGGCGGCGGCAGATGATGAGGTACGGCGTGCGGATGTTGGACGGCGCGCAGCCATCCTTTGGTGATCACGTGTTCGAGCGGCTGCTCCGGGAGCGGATCGTCTTCCTCGGCAGCGAGGTGACCGAGGAGTCGGCCAACCAGATCTGCGCGCAGATCCTGCTGCTCGCCGCCGAGGACGCGGACCGGGACATCTACCTCTACATCAACTCGCCGGGCGGGTCGGTGAGCGCGGGGATGGCGGTCTACGACACGATGCGCTACGTCCGCAACGACGTGGCGACGCTGGCCCTCGGGTTCGCCGGCTCGATGGGGCAGTTCCTGCTCTGCGCGGGCGCGGCCGGCAAACGGTACGCGCTGCCACACTCGCGGATCATGATGCACCAGCCGTCCGGTGGGATGGGCGGCACCGCCTCGGACATCACCATCCAGGCGGAGAACATGCTGCACGTGAAGCGCACCATGCAGGAGTTGATCGCTCAACACAGTGGACGGACGCTCGACGAGATCCAGCGCGACTGGGACCGGGACCGCTGGTTCACCGCCGAGCAGGCCCGCGAGTACGGCCTCATCGACCAGGTGGTCACCCGAGCCGAACAGCTGCCGACGCTCTGAGCCACCTAGCTATGCGATGAGCCGGTGGTCACTCTGGAAGGTGCCGTGTTCGGCGGGCGAGATCCAGCAGCTGAAACGCCGCCCCACCAGGGTCGACTCTGCGACGCCCAACTGCAACGCCAGCATCTCCGCGTCCGTCCGGTAGCTCCTCGACGCATCGTCGGCCTTCCGGTAATCCGCGATTCCCCCGCGCCTGCCGATCACCACGAACTCGATCCGCCTGCCCTGCCCCGCCGCGGCGCCGTCGCTCCCCCGGTGAGCGTGCCGCTCATCCAACGGTCCACCACAGATGCCGCAATCACCGGCGTCGTCGGAAGCATCCATGACGGCCACCGTAACGGGCCTCGGGGCCAGTCCCGCCCGCTTGCCCTCGGCGCCCCCCTTGATCGACTCCGTTTTCCGGAACTCGGCGTATCCGGGCACGCCGATTAGCCCGACTTGCAGGAAACCGAGTGGATCAAGCCGCGACACTGGTCGGCAGGACTCCGGTCGGCGGGAGGATGCACATGACGCAGGCACCATCGCCAGGTCCGCAGCGGTGCTGGGTGACATGGTCACGGTGCTGGAGCGCTTCCTTGACCGAGTGCTCTGGCCCGCGCATGCCGGGCACGAACGCTCCCGAAACGCCGAAGCATGATCGGTGATCAAGGCGGTGACCTGGTGCCCCCGGCAGGATTCGAACCTGCGACACACGGTTTAGGAAACCGGCACTCTATCCCCTGAGCTACGAGGGCGTGAGAGGCCAGTGTAGCGACCCGTGGATTGACCCGCATTGGCGGGGAGTGACCCACGTTGGCCTGCGTCGCCCTTGCCAACCCGTCGAGCCAGCGGCTCAGCCTAGCCACACGGCGTGGCCAGGCAACCTTGGTCATTCACCCCGACTGACCCGCAGTGGCACCGGTTAGCACCGGTTAGCTTCCGCTGGAGAACACACATCGTGCACACATCAGACGAGATCAACGTCTGGTCGCTGACCTCATCGCAGCTCGCCTGCGACCTCGCCGTCAGCGCGCTACGCCTCGCCGTGTCGACGCCGCGTGAAAAAAATTTCAGCCGGCGTTGACACGCCGGAGACCCTGACACCACCGGAGCACCCGCTGGAGCGTCGAGCCAACATTCTTTCGCGCATCCGGACCGAGTACGCGCGAGCCGCTGCAACGCGGCCACCCCGCAGTGACCATCGACCTACCCAACTCCGGCATAAATGGCCGTCGAGCGGACGTGGTAGGCGCGCGAGACCACCTGCCAAACGGGCCCTGCGCCCAGGCGCCGGAGAAGGGGCCAGGCTCGCGAAAGGACTGCAAGGCCAGCCTTTCGCTTGATATTGCTCTGACCATCCAGCGCAAACAGGATCCCAGCTGACTCGAGCTCGTCGAGGATCGCGAGGCCACCAGTTCTTCGAGGTGGGGAGGTTGCCCGAGCAAGCCGGACTGTCCGCCCGAGCGATGTCCTCTCAGTAGCAGGGAGCACGAGCTCCTCGCTCGACCCAGCCTGCGGTCCGGGACCGCGGCGTCTCTCGGGGCGAAGTCATTACCACTACCAACTGTATGTGCACATATCAGCAGCATTACCCGAACTGAGGCGCTTGCCGGCAGTCCTGTGGTCAAGGTGTATACACGCCGGAAGGGCAAGGACAGGGCGCATGGAAAGCCGGAGCATGACCACCAAAAGGCGTGGTTGTCGCCTGCAGCCGGGAAGAATATTCAATTGCTCGAAAGCCTGCACGAAGTTGACGCAGCCTGCTTCCTTTGCGCGCCGATCCAGGTAGAGGCTTGCCCGTAAGCCAAATTCCTCTGACTCATTCCCGGCGGGCAGCATTTTGCCTTGACCTCGCCCGCTCGTATCCAAACTTTGAGGAGATGCCATGCGATCGCCCGATCGTGGTCACTCGACACAGCCAAGACACCGCTCCGATCCCCCGTCCGGGGACCGCCCCCCTACATGGACAGCAGAGCAAATCCGCAGCCTCGGGCCCAGCACCGACCTGGCCACCGCAGCCTCAGTGCTCGACATGTCCCGGTCCACGGCCTACAAGCTGATCCGCCGCGACGCTTTCCCCGCGCCGCACTTCCGCGTCGGCACTCACTACCGAATCCCCACCGCGCCGCTGCTGGCGGCCCTGCACCTACTCGATCATCCCGAGCCCTAACCAGAAGGCACCCGTGACAGATACCTCCTCCACAGCCGAATCCCGCGCCGACGCAGGCACGAACCCTGATCCCGACCCCTTATGCCGTCAGTCCTCGCCCCGCCCGACAGACCCGTCGACCATCAGATCCAGAGACCTGCAGTCTTCGATTAATGCTGCCAATACCGCCTTTTACAAGCAAGGAGCAAGACCTGCCATGCCCGCCGAAAACATTTTTAAGCGCTGCGGCTGCCGCTACCCCGATACCGGCAAGCCGATGGGAAACAATTGCCCTAAGCTCCGCCGCCCGAACCACGCGTGGAGCTCCGACCATGGCCGCTGGGCCTACCACCTCGAACTCCCGCCCACCATCGACGGCATCCGCCGGCAGCTACGCCGCTCCGGCCTGCCCACCCGACGGGCCGCCGCCGATGAACGCAACCACGCCCGCGAACTACTCGCCCTCGCCCCGCCATGGGACAAGCGGTCGCGCCGCGACATCGCCGACGTCCTCCAGGCCGCCGTACGTGCAAAGAAGCCGCTGCCCGAGATCGACCGAATCCGCCTACGGCTGCGCGGCGACATCCACCTCGGAGATATGCCCACCGTCGCCGAGTACCTCACCAACTGGCTGACCCATCACAAGGTCGACGCGAACACCAAGGGCGGCTACGAGTCCATCATCCGAGTGCACCTGATCCCGTACCTCGGCGACATCCCCCTCGACAAGCTGCGCGTCAGTCACGTCCGAGCGATGTTCACTGCAATCGAGCAGCGCAACGAAGAGCTTCTCCCTGCGAAGGCTAGTACTCCAGCAGGAGATCCGTTTCAGGGCTCGATGAGGGCTTGTCGGGCGTAGTGGCTGATCTTGGCGTCGGCTTGGTGCTGGCGTCGGAAGATGG
>NZ_JAEVHL010000387.1 GCF_016803395.1 Micromonospora tarensis
GTCGAGGCGGCCGCGCTGCCGCTGGCCGGCCTCACCGCCCTGCGGCTGCTGGGAGCGGTGGGTGCGGTGGTGGGCCGACGGCTGCTGCTGACCGGCGCCTCCGGCGGCGTCGGCCACTACTGCACCGAGCTGGCCGCCGCCGCGGGCGCCGAGGTCACCGCGGTCACGGCCACCCCCGAGCGAGGCCGGCGGCTGCTGGAACTCGGCGCGGCCGCGGTGGTGCACGACGTGGCCGCCGCAGCCGGCCCGTTCGACGTGGTGCTGGAGTCCACCGGCGGCCCGGCACTACCGGCGGCGCTGGCCAAACTGGTGCCGGGCGGCCTGCTCGTCTGGTTCGGTCAGGCTAGCCGTACCCCGGTCACGCTGGACTTCTTCGACCTGCTTTCCGGTCCGGAACGGGCCACCATCCAGCACTTCCACTACGCCGCAGCGCCGTACGGCCCCGACCTGGCCACGCTGGTGCGGCTCGTCGCCGCGGGGCGGCTGCACCCGGAGATCGGCCGCGTCACGGACTGGGCGGACACCGCGAGCACGCTGGTCGACCTGCGCGAGCGCCGGATCCGGGGCCGGGCCGTGCTGACCGTGGGAGGAGCCCGATGAACGTCGCCGACTTCGCCGCCTTCAACTTCAGCCGGGCCACCGGCGCCGGGCTGGACCCGCACGAGTACCTGCGCCGCACCGCCGCTCTGCGCGAGCCGGCGACTGGCCGGCGGCGTTCCGGCGGGCCGGCGAGGAGTACCTGGACCGGGCCGCGGCGACGCACCGCGCCGGTCACCTCGGGCGAGTACCACCAGCTCGCGGCCCGGTGGTTCACGCCGCCGCCCTGCTGCCGCAGCCCGGCGGGGCCGGGCAGGCGGAGGCCGAGGCCCGCGCCGACCAGGCGATGGGCCGCGCGCTCGCGCCTGCTGGAGCCCGACGCCAGGCGGATCACCGGCCCGGACTTCGCCGGATGGCTCCGCGACCCGGCCGACCCGGCCGACCCGGCCATGACCGTCGTCATCATCCCCGGCCTGGACTCGAGCAAGGAGGAGTTCCACGCCGTCGCCGCAGCCCTGCTGCGTCGGGGCGCCGCTGTGTTCGCGATGGACGGCCCCGGCCAGGGCGTCCTGGCGGCCACAACCCGGGTCCGGTCCGACTACCACCAGGTGATGCGCCGGGTGCTAGACCGGCTCGGCGCCGACCGCGTCGGGCTTGTCGGGCTCAGCCTCGGCGGCTACCACGCGGCCGAGACCGCGGCGCACGAGCCACGCGTCGCCGCCACCGTCACCGTCAGCGGACCGTTCCGGCTGGACTGGGCCGCGATGCCACCGTTCTTCCACGACCTGCTCACCCAGCGCGCCGGCGGCACCGACGCGGCCCGCCGCTTCGCCGACCAGCTCGACCTCACCGGCCTCGCCGCGCGCATCACGACGCCGCTGCTGGTGGTGGATGGCGGGCAGGACGTCATCCCGGGCGTGACAAACGGCGAGTCCCTGGCCCGGCTGGCGACCCGGGGCGAGTACCGGTGCATCGAGCACGCCGACCACCTCCTCGGCAACGCCCAGCCCGATTGGCTGCCACCGGCCGCCGACTGGTTGCTCGACCACCTCACGACACCGGCCGGAAGGACATCGGCATGACTCGGTTCGACAACGCCGTCGCCGTGGTAACGGGCGGCACGAGCGGCATGGGACTGGCCACCGCGCGTCGCCTCATCGCCGAAGGCGCCCACGTCACCGTCACCGGCCGCGACCAGCGACGACTCGACGACGCCGTCGCGTCACTCGGTGCCCGGGCCAGCGGCGTCGTGGCGGACGTCGCCGACCTGGCGGCGCTTGACGCACTCGTGACGACCGTCGAGGAGCGGCACGGCCAGCTCGACGTGCTGTTCGCCAACGCCGGCACGGGAACCTTCAAACCGTTCACCGACATCACCGAGGACGACTTCGACCGTGCCGTCGCGGTCAACCTCAAAGGTGTCTTCTTCACCGTCCAACGGTTGCTGCCGTTGTTCCGACCGGGCGGCGCGGTGATCATCAACGCGTCGTGGACGGTGCACCGCGGCAACGGCGTGCTCACCCTGTACTCGGCGACGAAGGCGGCCGCGCACAATCTGGCCCGGACGTTGGCGGCGGAGCTGGGCCCGCGCGGTGTCCGCGTCAACTCCATCAGCCCCGGCTACATCGACACCCCCATGTACCCCGAGTCGGCACTGGACCCGGCGCAGGCCGAAGCGGCCCGAAGCAGGGTCGTGGCGCACCGGTTCGGTCGGCCCGAGGAGGTCGCTGCCGCCGTGGCCTTCCTCGCTTCGGCCGAAGCGTCTTACATCAACGGCCAGGACCTCGTGATCGACGGGGGCCTGGTCGCCACCATCCCCAGTTGACATCCGACCCCTCAGGCTTCAGCGCATGCGTGCAGGCCCGAGCGAGTCCGTCGGCGCCGGACCGCGGGCTCGCGCTACGCGGCCGGCGGGCCGTTCTGCGCCCGGTTGATCAGATCGTGCAGCGGCTTGGTGCCACTGCCGACCATCACACCGGTCACGATGGCGTCGACCCAGACCGCCACCCCGTTCCAGTCGCCACCCGCCACCGCGTGCAGCACGTAGAACCCGCCCGCGCTGGACGCCACAGTGGCCAGGCCGCTCGCGAGACCCCAGGCGACGATCGTGCGGTTCGCCTTGGCCCGCGCCACCCTGGTGCTGGCGACGGCGAGCGCCTCGCGGTCGGCCGCCGTCGGGCCGTCGGCCCGGCCGTCCAACTCGGCCACCGTCCGGGCCAGCGCGGCCTCGGCGGCGCGGCCGGGCAGCCAGCGGGAGAACGGCTCCAGGATCCGCTCGACCGCCGCGGCGAAGACCAGCAGGGTGAGGAAGACCGCGGTGGTGTCCTCCGGCTGGATCTTCGCCGCCGAGAGGCCGCTGCTCCAGATCAGCCAGCTGGCGGCGGCACCGGCGGCGATCAGCCCGAAGCCGGCGACCACCGCACCGGGCCCGGCCTGCCGCGACGACGCGACGACGGTCAACCCCGGCTCTGCGGCGGAGCCGGACGTTGCCGTCCCGGTGGCGGCCTCAACCCCGGCCGTCCTCCCCCATGTCTGCTCCGGCTCGACGCTTGTGGACGTCTGTCCCTGCAATGTCCCGACCAACCTTTCGACCTGCCGTCCCCGAAGGCGTCGACGCCTGAGAACCGCGCGTCGCGGGAACGGAGCGCGCACCGACAGGGCGCGAGAGTACGGCACCGCGACGAACACTGTGGAAGGCCGGGACATCCCCACTTTTCACCTGGACTAGATCGACTCGGTTTCCTTGAAGTCGGGGTGTCCTGGTCGGCGGGACGGCCCGACTTCAAGACGAGTCGATCATGCAGAGGGGTCCGGGCCAGGGCGGACAGGCGGGGACGCCGGGCTCAGCGCAGGCCGCGGACCAGCAGCAGGTAGGCGCAGTAGGCCATCGGCACCAGCAGGAAGCAGATCAGGAACCCCAGCGGCAGGTAGCGCGGTGGGGTGCCGGCGACGATCGCGGGCCGCCCCCACCGGCCCAGCACCAGGTAGCCGGCGAAGAACGCCACCGCCGGCAACCCCGCACAGATCCATGCGCCGAGGGTGAACCCGTCCACCAGACCGACACCGGAGGCGACGACCAGGATCAGCATCAGCACCCCGGCGGCGGCCCCACTCGCGGCGTAGACGGCGACCGCCCGGGCCAGCGGCGACCAGGTCGGCAGCAGCGCCGGCCGCTGGGCCAGCAGCTCCGCCTGGTGCCCGTGCCGGTCGGCCTCGTCGGCCATCCGCCGGGCCAGC
>NZ_JAEVHL010000388.1 GCF_016803395.1 Micromonospora tarensis
CGCGGTGGCCGGCGGTTCGCCGGCCCGGCGCCCTCGGTCAGCGGCCGCTGAGACACCGCTGCCGCCGGTCGGGGCGTCCGCCGAAGATGGCGGACCGGCCCCGCCGCGATATCGCCCGCCCTCACCCCAGCGGTACGCGGGCCACCCCGGACCCGGTCAGGCTGCCCAGCCAGAGCTGATCGCCGTGTTGGCGTACCCCGGTGATCATGCAGTAGTGCCCGCTCGGGCCGTGCAGCGTCCGGCGGACCGCGCCCGTGCCGTCGACCAGCGCGACCAGCCCGTAGCGGCGTGGCTGCGGTTGCATCGCGTCGGGCAGCAGCGCGGCGAGCTGGCGTAGCCGCGGATGCGGCAGCAGCCGCTCGGCGATCGGCACCCGGGGGCTGGGCAGCGCGATCCAGTACGTGTCGTCGCCCACCGAGGCCAGATTGTCCGGGTACGCGGGCAGGTCGGCGAGCACCCGGACGGCACCGCTCAGCTCGACGCGCAGCAGCCGGTGGGTGCTGGTCTCCACGAGCATCAGCGCCGACTCGTCAGGGGTCAACGCGATGCCGTTGGGGAAGTAGAGCCCGTCGGCCACCACCTCGGTGCGGCCGGTGCCCGGATGGTGGGCCAGCACCCGGCCGTTGGGGCGGTGCTCCAGCAGGTCCCGCTTCCAGTGCGAGACCGGAAAGCGGTCGGAGCTGTCGGTGAAGTAGATGGTGCCGTCGCGGCCCACCGTCGCGTTGTTGGCCAGGTGCACCCGGGGCGTCGTCCCGGTCAGTTCGCGTACCGCGCCGTCGGGCGTGACCCGCAGCAACCCGCGGTACGCGTCGCAGACCACCAGGCCCGCACCGGACGGGTCCACCTCGATGCCGAGCGGGCGGCCACCGGTCTCGGCCAGCAACCGGGGTCGGGTGCCGGCCGGCGCGTCGACAGGCCACCACCAGAGCCGACCGTCCTCGTCGCCGCTGATCACCCGGCCGGCGCCGTCGACCAGCACGTCCTCCGGGCCGACCGCGCCGGGCGGAAGGGGCAGCACCTCGGCCTGGTCCAGCCGGCGGTCGCTGGGGGCCCACACCCCGGTCAGCGCCACCGGGGTGGTCGCCGGCTCGCGGACCGGGCGGATCAGCCGGGGCGGACGAGGCCGAGGAATCAGCATCCGCCTATTCTCCACCGGTGCTGTCGATTCGACGCCCGCGTGGCGCGCCGACACCCGCACCCTGAGAGGGACGCGGAGCACCTCGGGGTATGACCCTGGGCGTACCCGGAATCACTGCGCGCACTGCCGAAACTGTCAGAGGTGGCGGCTAGATTTCTGCTCATGGAAGAGCGCAGCGGTCGGCTCGACGTGCAGGTCAGCGTGGGTGACCAGATGGTCGTCATGCGGGTGGCCGGCGAGGTCGACATCGCCACGGTGGCCGCGTTCCGGTCCGCGCTGTGGTCCGCGCCAGCGCGCCGGGTGCTCCGGCTGGAGCTGTCGGAGCTGCGGTTGCTCTCCGCCGCCGGCGTGCGCACCCTGCTCGCCGCGCATCTACGTGTCCGGGCCCGCGGCGGCGAGCTGGTCCTGGTCGACCCGAGCCCGGTGGTGGCGCGGGTGCTGCGGGTCAGCGGGCTGCATCGGGTGATGCCGATCGTCCAGCCGGCTCCGGCGATCGAGACCGCGCGCCGGTCGGGCGCGACCACACACCTGCAACTGGTTGCCTGAGCGGCGCGGGGTCGCCGACGACGTGGGCCGGCGACCCCGGAAGCTCGGTCAGCGTACGCCGAGCAGGTCGACGACGAAGATCAGCGTCTCGCCCGGCGCGATGACGCCGGCCGCGCCGCGGTCGCCGTACCCCAGGTGCGGCGGGATGGTGAGCCGGCGACGGCCGCCGACCCGCATGCCGACGACGCCCTGGTCCCAGCCGGCGATGACCTGACCGCCGCCGAGCGGGAACTCGAACGGCTCGCCCCGGTTCCAGGACGAGTCGAACTCCCCGCCGGTGGAGTGCGAGACGCCGACGTAGTGCACGCTGACCAGTTGGCCCGCCTCGGCCTGCGGGCCGTCGCCCACGGTGAGGTCCTCGATCACGAGGTCGGCCGGCGGCGCACCCTCGATCGGACCAACCTCGGGCTTGCCCGATCGGGCGCCTGCTGCCTGGTTCATGCGGGGATCTCCTGCCGTGTTGGGTGATGTGTCCGGTCACCGTCGATCCTGCCGGATCGCATCTCGGCGATGTGCGGCGGACCCGCCACCTGCTCCATCGTGCCCGGGTCGGCGGTGCCAGCGGTCCGTGGTCGCGGGCCGGTCGGCGCGGTCAACAACCGGGGGCCGGCGGCGGACCGGGCCCTCGATCACGGCGGGGACGATGACGGTTCGGTGGACGTCACCGGTACCGGTGACGCCCACCGGGCAGTGTGCGGCGGTTTCCCAACGCACCGCCTGGCGGCTTGGGATTCGTCGGACCGCCCCATCCGGGGTTGGCAGTTCGCCTAGGCTCGAAAGGGTCCGGTCGGCGGGTGACGGGCGGTGCACCGTGGTCGATGCGGAGGGCGTCGGTGGCTCAGGCGACGGTCGCGGTCCCGCTCTGGGCGTGGGCGGCGGTCGGCGCGGTGATCGCGGTGATGCTCGCCGTGGACGTGCTCCTGCACCGGGACAACCACGTCATCGAACTGTGCGAGGCGCTGCTGTGGAGCGGCATCTGGATCGCGGCGGGCCTGCTGTTCGGGTTGGTCGTCTGGTGGGGCCTCGGCAGTGACCCGGCCATCGCGTACTTCTCCGGCTACCTGCTGGAGAAGGCGCTCTCGGTGGACAACGTGTTCGTCTTCGCGCTGCTCTTCGGCTATTTCCAGGTGCCGCCCGGCTACCAGCACAAGGTGCTGTTCTGGGGTGTCGTCGGGGCGCTCGTCTTCCGGCTGCTGTTCATCTTCGCCGGCGCCGAGTTGCTGGACCGGCTCAGCTGGGCCGGGTTCGTGCTGGGCGCGTTCCTGATCTGGACCGGCTGGCGGCTGGCCGTGCGCGGAAAACCCGACGTCGACCCGGACCGCAACGTCGTGGTCCGGTTGTTCCGCAAGCTGGTGCCCACCGACGCCCGGTACCACCGGGGCCGGTTCACGGCTCGGGTGGACGACCGGCGGGTGGCGACCCTACTGCTGGTGGCGCTCGTCTCCATCGAGGCCACGACGTGGTCTTCGCCATCGACTCGGTGGCGGCGATTCTCGCCATCACCACCAACACCTTCCTGGTCTGGACGGCCACCGCGTTCGCCGTGCTGGGCCTGCGCAGTCTCTACTTCTGCCTCGCCGGTCTGCTGCGACACTTCGGTTACCTGCGCTACGGGCTGGCGCTGCTGCTCGCCTTCGCCGGCCTGAAACTCATCCTCGCCGAGACGCCGGTGGGCAAGCTGCCGGTCTGGCTGACCCTCGCGGTGGTGGTGCTGACCCTGGTGGTCGCCATCGGTGCCAGCGTCCTGGTGGCACGCCGCCGCCGGACCGCCGGCTGACCGGTCGGGCCAACTTGCCGCCGCCCGGCTCAGGTCTGGTCGGGCCAACTTGCCGCCCGGCTCAGGTCTGGTCGGGCTCGACGCGAGCGGTCACGTCGAGGTGCGCGGGCTGGCAGTCGGTGGTCGCGGCGAATCGGCGGACCGCGGCGCGGACGTGTTCGCGGACGCCGGCGGCCGGCGCGTCGGCCGTCAGGTCCACCCGGATCCACAGGTCGGGGTGCGGTGCCGCGCCGGTGAGCAGCACGCGGGCCCGGCGGACGCGGGGTTGGCCGGTCAGGTCGCGGACCAGCGCGTCGGTGAGGACGTCGGC
>NZ_JAEVHL010000389.1 GCF_016803395.1 Micromonospora tarensis
GCGCGGCGAGGGGTTGGGGTGGGGTTGGGGGGGTTGGTTAGGCGTCTTCGTCGTCGGGGTCGTCCAGGCGGGCTAGGTAGGTGGCGAGGCGTTCGATGGGGGTTTCGAAGTCGGGGTTGAGGTCGACGAAGTCGCGCAGGCGTTCGCCCAACCACTCCAGGGTCACCTGCTCGTCGCCCCGGCGCTCGACCAACTCCTCGATGCCACGGTCGGTGAAGTACACGGCGTACGTCCTCGTGCTCGGCCCGGCGCGGGCCGGGGGATGGGTGGTCGGTTGGACCGACGCGAGCCGGGGCAGGACCGTGGTGAAACGGCCCTGCCCCGGCTTTCGCGCTCAGGTCAGGTCACGGGCGGGGGAGAGCCGCCTCGATCAGCGCGGTCTGCTCGACCTCGTGGGTCTTCGCCGAGCCGACCGCCGGGGCGGCCGCGGCCGGGCGGGAGATCCGCCGCAGCCGAACGTCCGTGAGGTGCTCCAGCAGGTTGAGCGCGACGAACGACCAGGCGCCCTGGTTGGCCGGCTCCTCCTGCACCCAGGCGAAGTCCTCCGCGTTCGGGTACTGGGCGAGGGCGGCGCGGATCTCCTCCACCGGCAGCGGGTACAGCTGCTCGATCCGGAGGATCGCGGTGTCCGTGACGCCGCGCTCCTGCCGGGCCTGGAACAGGTCGTAGTAGACCTTTCCGGAGCAGAGCAGCACCCGCTTCACCGCCTCCGGTGCCGGGGCGGCCGTGTCGCGCAGCACCGGCTGGAAGGTGCCGGTGGTGAAGTCCTCCACCGACGAGACGCAGAGCTTGTGCCGCAGCAGCGACTTCGGCGTGAACACCACGAGCGGCTTGCGCTTGGGCGACAGGGCCTGACGGCGCAGCAGGTGGAAGTAGTTCGCCGGGGTGGTCGGGATGGCCACCCGCATGTTGTCCTCGGCGCACATCTGGAGGAACCGCTCCGGCGGCCGGAGGTGTGGTCCGGGCCCTGGCCCTCGTGGCCGTGCGGCAGCAGCAGGGTGACGGCGGACCGCTGGCCCCACTTCACCTCGCCGGAGGAGATGAACTCGTCGATCACCGACTGGGCGCCGTTGACGAAGTCGCCGAACTGGGCCTCCCAGGCGACCAGGGCGTTGATGTTCTCCACCGAGTAGCCGTACTCGAAGCCCATCGCCGCGTACTCGCTGAGCAGCGAGTCGTGCACGAAGAACCGGGAGCGTTCGCCGTCGGAGGTGAGCGACTTCAGCGGCAGGTAGTCCTCCCCGGTACGGGAGTCGACCACCGAGGCGTGCCGCTGGACGAAGGTGCCGCGACGCGAGTCCTGCCCGGCCAGCCGGACGGTGACCCCGTCGTGCAGCAGCGCTCCGAGCGCGATGATCTCGCCGAAGCCCCAGTCGATGTTGCCCTCGACGGACATCTTGGCCCGCCGGTCCAGCAGTTGCTGGATCCGCTTGTGCGGGGTGAAGCCCTCCGGCAGGTTGACGTGCGCCTCGCCGATCGCCTTCACCACCGACGCGTCGGTGGCGGTGTCGACCTGCGGCTCCGGCTCCTCCTCGCGGCGCGGCCGGTTGAGCTGGCGCGGCGCCGAGGCGGCGTCCCGGGTGGCCTTGAACACCTTCTCCAGCTGCGCCTGGTAGTCACGCAGCAGCTCTTCGGCGTCCTCGACGGTGATGTCGCCGCGGCCGATCAGCTCCTCGGTGTAGAGCTTGCGGACCGAGCGCTTCGAGTCAATGATCTTGTACATCTGGGGGTTGGACATCGACGGGTCGTCGCCCTCGTTGTGCCCGCGCCGGCGGTAGCAGACCATGTCGATCACGACGTCCTTGTTGAACGTCTGCCGGTATTCGAAAGCGAGCCGGGCGACCCGGACCACGGCCTCCGGGTCGTCGCCGTTCACGTGGAAGATCGGCGCCTGGATCATCCGGGCCACGTCGGTGCTGTAGAGGCTGGACCGGCTGTACTCCGGGGCGGTGGTGAAGCCGACCTGGTTGTTGACCACCACGTGCACGGTGCCGCCGGTGCGGTAGCCGCGCAGCTGCGACAGGTTGAGCGTCTCGGCGACCACACCCTGCCCGGCGAACGCGGCGTCACCGTGCACCGCCAGCGGCAGCACGGTGTAGCCCTCCAGCTTGAGGTCGATCCGGTCCTGCTTGGCCCGGACGATGCCCTCCAGCACCGGGTCGACGGCCTCCAGGTGCGACGGGTTGGCCACCACCGACACCTTGACCGCGTGCTCACCGTCGGGAGTGGTGAACTTGCCGTTCTGGCCCAGGTGGTACTTCACGTCGCCGGAGCCCTGCGTCGAGCGCGGGTCCAGGTGGCCCTCGAACTCCGAGAAGATCTTCTCGTACGGCTTGCCGACGATGTTGGCCAGCACGTTGAGCCGGCCCCGGTGCGCCATGCCGATGACGACCTCGTCCAGCCCGTTCTCCGCGGAGGACTCCAGCACCTCACCGAGCAGCGGGATCAGCGACTCGCCGCCCTCCAGCGAGAAGCGCTTCTGGCCGACGTACTTCGTCTGTAGGAAGGTCTCGAACGCCTCGGCGGCGTTGAGCCGGTTGAGCACGTGCTTCTGCTCGTCGGCGGACGGCTTCTCGTACTTGCGCTCGATCCGTTCCTGGACCCAGCGCCGCTCCTCCGGGTCCTGGATGTGCATGTACTCGATGCCGACCCGACGGCAGTACGAGTCGCGCAGCACGCCGAGGATCTCGCGCAGCTTCATCCGCTGCCGGCCGGCGAAGCCGTTGACCGGGAACTCGCGGTCCAGGTCCCACAGGGTGAGGCCGTGCTGGAGGACGTCCAGGTCGGGGTGCTTGCGGATCTTGAATTCCAGCGGGTCGGTGTCGGCCATCAGGTGACCGCGCACCCGGTACGCGTGGATCAGCTCGTGCACCCGGGCGGTCTTGTTGATCTGACCCTCGGAGTTGACCGCCACGTCGCGCATCCACCGCACCGGCTCGTACGGGATGCGCAGCGCGGTGAAGATCTGGTCGTAGAAGCCGTGCTCGCCCAGGATCAGCTCGTGCATCACCTTGAGGAACTCGCCGGACTGCGCGCCCTGGATGATCCGGTGGTCGTACGTGCTGGTCAGCGTGATGATCTTGCTGACCGCCAACTCGGCCAGGGTGGCCTCGGACATCCCCTGGTAGGGGGCCGGGTACTCCATCGCGCCCACGCCGATGATCGCGCTCTGCCCCTGCATCAGCCGGGGCATCGAGTGCACGGTGCCGATGCCGCCCGGGTTGGTCAGCGAGATCGTGGTGCCGGAGTAGTCCTCCATGGTCAGCTCGTTGCGCCGCGCCCGCCGGACCACGTCCTCGTACGCCTGCCAGAACTGCCGGAAGTCCATCTGCTCGCAGCCCTTGATGGAGGGGACCACCAGGTTGCGGCTGCCGTCCGGCTTGGCCAGGTCGATCGCGATGCCCAGGTTGACGTGCGCCGGGCGGACCACCGCCGGCTTGCCGTTGGCCTCGGCGAAGGAGTTGTTCATCTCGGGGTGCTGGACCAGCGCCCGAACCATCGCGTAGCCGACCAGGTGGGTGAAGCTGACCTTGCCGCCCCGCCCCCGGGCGAGGTGGTTGTTGATCACGATGCGGTTGTCGACCAGCAGCTTGGCCGGGACCGCCCGCACGCTCGTCGCGGTGGGCACGCTCAGCGAGGCGTCCATGTTCTGGACGATCTTCGCGGCGACGCCGCGCAACGGCGTGGTCTGCGGACCGTCGGCGGTCGGCGCGGCGGCCTTCGCGGCGGGGCGGCCTTGGCCGGGCCGAGGCGGCGGGCTTGGC
>NZ_JAEVHL010000390.1 GCF_016803395.1 Micromonospora tarensis
CCCCGCCCGACCCTACGGACCCTGCCACCCGACCCGTTGATCATGAAGTTATTGCCATCGTCGGTCGCGTGTCGTGGCGATAACTTCATGATCAACTGGGTCTGGTTGGTGGGGCACGTATGGTGGATGGGTGACTGAGGCTGAGGCGACTTCACGGATTGCCAAGCGCGTGCTTCTGGCCAAGCCGCGCGGCTACTGCGCGGGTGTCGACCGCGCGGTGCAGACCGTCGAGGAGGCGTTGAAGCTCTACGGCGCCCCGATCTACGTGCGCAAGCAGATCGTGCACAACAAGCACGTGGTGCAGACCCTGGAAGCCCAGGGCGCGATCTTCGTGGAGGAGAACGAGGAGGTGCCCGAGGGGGCCACCGTCATCTTCTCCGCCCACGGCGTCGCGCCGGAGGTCTACGAGCAGGCCCGGGCGCGCTCGCTGAAGGCGATCGACGCGACCTGCCCGCTGGTCACGAAGGTGCACCACGAGGCGAGGCGCTTCGCCGCCGAGGACTACGACATCCTGCTCATCGGGCACGAGGGGCACGAAGAGGTGATCGGCACCGCCGGCGAGGCCCCCGCGCACATCCAGCTGGTGGACGGCCCGGACGACGCCGACAAGATCACCGTCCGCGATCCGGAGAAGGTGGTCTGGCTCTCCCAGACCACGCTCTCGGTCGACGAGACGCTGGAGACTGTCGCCCGGCTCAAGCAGCGGCTGCCGCTGTTGCAGTCCCCGCCCAGCGACGACATCTGCTACGCCACCTCCAACCGGCAACACGTGGTCAAGGAGATCGCCCCGGACTGTGACGTGGTGATCGTCGTCGGCTCGACGAACTCCTCCAACTCGGTCCGCCTGGTCGAGGTGGCAGTGGACGCGGGCGCCGCGCCGGCCACCTGGTCGACTTCGCGCACGAGATCGACGACGCCTGGCTGGAGGGGGCCACCACGGTCGGCCTGACCTCGGGCGCGAGCGTCCCGGACGACCTGGTCCAGGACGTCCTGACCCACCTCGCCGCGCGGGGTTTCGCCGACGTCGAAGAGATCACCACCGCCAACGAGCGGTTGACGTTCTCGCTTCCGCAGGAGCTGAAGCGGGACATGAAAGCCGCTGCGGCACGCGGCTGAGCGTGGGAACGAACCCGGGCCGGCGTACGTCAGATCCGGCATGAGGACCTTTCGGCTCGCCATCCCCACGCTGGCCGTCTGCGTGGCGCTGAGCGCCTGCGGTAACTCGGGTGCCGGCGACGGCACCCCCACCCCGACACCCACTGGGGCGCAGCCGGTGACCAGCCAGCCCACGCCCGACCCGAGCAATCCGCCGTCGGCCGTCGCCCCCACTCCGTCCGCCGGCCCCAAGATGCCGAAGCCGGGTGGTCCCAGCACACCCCCGGGGGTCGGGGCCACCACCCTGAGCGGCACGGTGCAGAGCGGCGTGGAGCCCAACTGCGTGCTACTCGACGGTTATCTGCTGCTCGGTGGCCCGCGCGACGTGCTCACGCCCGGCGTCCGGGTCGAGGTCACCGGTCGGGTGGAGCCCGGCATGATGACCACCTGCCAGCAGGGCACCCCGTTCGTGGTGACAGCCGCCCACCGGTCCTGACCGGTCCGCTCCGACAGCGGGAGCCCGGCCGCCGGGCTCGCCGTTCACGAGCGACACCGCGGTGCCGGCTCCCGCTCGGGCACTGTCACCCGAGCCGCTCGCGGGCCGCGGCCCCGTCGTCGGCCAGCTCGGGCGCCTGTGGCTGCCGGGGCGTCAGCTCGACCTGCGCGGGCGTGGTCAACTCCTCGTCCGAGACGCCCAGCTCGGCGAGCTTACGGGCGCTGACCAGCACCCGGGCCTCCAACGAGCCGACCGCCCGGTTGTACGCGGTCACCGCACCGGCCAGCGACGACCCGAGCTTGCCCACGTGGTCGCCGAGGGTGGAGAGCCGGCCGTACAGCTCCCGGGCGAGGGTGTGCACCGCGACCGCGTTGCGGGCCAGCGCCTCCTGCCGCCAGGAGTAGGCGACGGTGCGAAGCAGCGCGACCAGCGTGGCCGGCGTGGCGAGCACCACGTCGCGGGCGAAGGCGTGCTCCAGCAGCGTCGGATCCCGCTGGAGCGCGACGTCGAGGAACGGGTCGGCGGGGACGAACAGCACCACGAACTCCGGCGAGTTGTCGAACGCCGACCAGTACGACTTGGCGGCCAGCGCGTCGACGTGCCCCCGCAGGTGCCGCGCGTGCGCGTCGAGGTGGGCGTCCCGGCCGCGCTCGTCGCGGGCCTCCATGGCCGTCAGGTACGCGTCGAACGGTGCCTTGGCGTCGACCACCACCGACCGGCCGCCGTGCAGCCGGACCACCAGATCCGGTCGGACGGCCTGCTGGTCGGTGGCGGCGGTGACCTGCTCGGCGAAGTCGCAGTGCTCAAGCATCCCGGCGGCCTCGACGATCCGACGCAGCTGGTGCTCACCCCAGCGGCCCCGCACCTGCGGCGCGCGCAACGCCGCCACCAGCTGTTTGGTCTCGGTGCGCAGCTCACCGGAGACGGTGCTCATCGAACGCACCTGCTCACGCAGCTCGGCGTACGCGTCGACCCGGTCGTGCTCCAGCTCGGCGACCCGCTGCTCGTAGCGGCGCAGGGTGTCGTGCAGCGGCGCGACCGCCCGGGCCACCGCCTCCTGGGACTGGGCGGTGGCCTCGTAGCTCAGCGCCCGCATGGACTGCTCCAGCCGGCCCTCACCCTCCCGGGTCGCGGCGAGGGTGGCGTCGAGCCGGGCGATGTCGGCCGCCGACCGGGACCGCGCCGCGAGCCAGCCCACCGCCCCACCGGCGCCGAGGCACACGATCACCAGGACCAGCGTCGAGACGTCCATCACCGGAGCTTGCCAGACGGATACGACGTGACACCCGGGGGTACGTTCGAAGACATGGAACTCCTGCTCTGCCTCGCCGTCGTGCTGGTCGGTGCGCTGGGCGCCGCAGCGCTCATCCGCGCCCAGGCCGGTGCCCGCCGGCGCACCGAGCTGGGCGACGCCCGGGCGGAGGCGCAACGATGGTACGAGCGCCTCGGCGGTCAGTTGATCAACCTGCACGGCGACCAACCAGCGGTACGCCAGGCGCTGGCCGACGCCGGTGAGCGGTACAACGCGGCCGGTTCCCAGCTGGAGCAGGCGTCCACGCCGCACCAGTTCGCGCTGGCCCGGGAGACCGCGCTGGAGGGGTTGGCGTACATCCGGGCGGCCCGTACGGCAATGGGCATCGACCCGGGCCCCGAGCTGCCGACCCTGGCCGCCGCCCGTGGTGTCGGGCAACTCACCAAGGAGCGCGAGGTCGACGTGCAGGGGCAGACCTTCCGGGCCGGGCCGCAGCCCGGCCGGGAAACGCCCTACTACTACCCAGGTGGGCGTTACCAGGGCCGCCCGGTGCCGGCAGGTTGGTATTCGACGCCGTGGTGGAAGACGGCGTTGGGCGCCGGCGCCGGTGTGCTCGGCGGCATCCTGATCGCCGACGCGCTCTTCTCGCCCGCCTTCGCCGACCCGGGGTACGGCTACGACGCCGGCTACCAGGAGGGCTTCGGCGACGGCGTCGACCAGGGCGGCGACGGTGGCGACCAGGGCGGCGACTTCGGCGGCGGCGACCAGGGTGGGGACTTCGGCGGCGGCGACTACGCCGGTGGGGATTACGGCGGTGGGGATTACGGCGGCGACTTCGGTGGTGGCGGCTTCGGGGGCGGGGATTTC
>NZ_JAEVHL010000391.1 GCF_016803395.1 Micromonospora tarensis
CCGACGAGCGGGCGCTGCGTTGAGTGCCGCCGGCACGGCTCGCCCACCTGGCCGACGACGAGTACGCCAGCCTCGTCCGCCGTCGCGGCGAGTTGGTCGACAGCGCCCTGGCGCAGTTGCGGGACCAGGTGCCGGCGGTGCGCGAGTACACCGCCGCGCAGCTCGACGCGACAGTGAGCGACCTCGGCCACATCGTGGACTTCCTGGCCGCGGCGGTCTACGTCGACGACGCGTCGTTGTTCACCGAGTTCGTGGAGTGGCTGGCGGGTATCCTGCACAGTCGTGGGGTGCCGGCCGGCGCGATCGCTATGCCCCTGGAGCACTACGCCGTCGCGTTGCGTGACTTCCCCAGGGCGGAGCGGGTGCTCACCGGGGGTCGGGCGGCGCTGTCCACCGCCCGCCGCTGACCGACCCGCCGGTTCGCCTCCGGCCGATCACCGCGCTCGGCGGCCTCCGAGTCAGCTCTGCGTATACTTGCCGCACTGCAAACGTCCGCCCGAGGGTGGAGCGGAGCGAGGGGGAGATGGTGACGTTCAGCGTCAGCTACGCCGAGCGCGACGGCGGTGGCGCATGCCTGCGGCTCGCGGGTGAACTGGACCTGAGCACCGCCCCGGAGCTGGCCGCCGCGATCGACGGGCTCCTCGCCGACGGCGAGACCCGGGTGCTGCTCGACCTCACCGACCTCACCTTCTGTGACTCCACCGGGATGGCCGTGTTCGTGCGGGGCGACAACCAGGCTTCGGCCGACGGGGGATGGCTGCGGCTCACCGGCGTCAACGGCCGGGTCGAGCGGGTGCTCCGGGTCACCGGCCTGGCCGACGTGTTGCGCTACGAGCCGGAGTCGGTCGACCCGGCCGCCCACTCCGCCCCCTGATGGGCTAGATTTCCCCGCCGACGCGGTGACCGTCAGGTCCCGTCCCCGCCGACCCAGAGGCAGGTAGTGATGGGCCCAGACAGCCCGCAGCCGGTACGCATCCTGGTGGTCGACGACGACCCGGGTGACGTGCTGATGATCGAGGAGGCGTTGGCCGACTCCGACGTCGAAAAAATCATCGACGTGGTCAGCGACGGCGAGGAGGCGATGGAGTTCCTCCGCGCCGAGGGCCGCCACGAGCAGGCCCGGCGGCCGGACGTGATCCTGCTCGACCTGAACATGCCCCGGATGGACGGTCGGCAGGTGCTCGGCGCGGTCAAGCAGGACGAGGACCTGCGGACCATCCCGATCGTCGTGCTGACCACCTCCAACGCTGACACCGACATCGTCGGCAGCTACACGTTGCAGGCCAACGCGTACGTCACCAAGCCGATCGACCTGGACGACTTCAACGACGTGGTCCGCCGCATCGACGAGTTCTTCGGTCGGGTGGTCGTGCTCCCCAAGCGCGCCTGACGCGGGCCCCGCCTGCGCGGATGCTGAACATTTTCCCCGAACCCCTTCGCCGGTCGCCGTCGCGGTCGAGGATCCAGGTGGGGACGTGACAGCAGCTGCCTGGGGGCGACAGAATGAGATTCTCCGTCGTGGAGATCGGTTACGACCAGCGGCAGGTGGACTACTGCCTGGACGAGTTGGGGATCCGGCTGTCCCGCCTCGCGGCGCGGGTCGGGGGCGCGGCCGGGACGGTCCGGGAATGGGACGAGATCCGGCAGGAGGCGGCCGCGCTCAGCGGGCTCCTGCAACGGCTGGACCTGGGCGACGCGGCGGTCACCCGCTACGCCGACGACGCGGTGCGGCGCGAGGCCGCCCAGATCCTGTCGCAGGCCCGGGTGGAGCTGGACGAGGCCCGCGACGAGGCACGACGGGTGCGGGAGCGGGCGTACGCGGACGCCGTGCAGGCCCGCCGCGACTTCGAGGCGGCGCTGGACGCCCGTCGGCGGCGCGAGACGCGGGTCGACGAGATCCTGGGACAGCTGACGGCCGATCAGGTGCCCGCCGACACCCCGACTGCGGCTGCCGGCGTACCACCGTCCGGCCGTCGCTGACGCCGTCGCGGGCGTCCCCGCTCAGGCGGCGAGCGCCGACGCCACGACCGTCGCCCGATCCTCGTGCTGGGCGTACGCGTCGGGGTAGGCGGAGATCTGCACGGACTGCGCGGCGGCGGTGACACTCATGTCCTGCCAGCCGGGGATCTCGTTCAGGGCGCTGTAGAAGGCCCGCGCGGCGTACGAGGGGCGCATCAACTGGGCCACCGTGCCCCAGCCGCTGCTGGGCCGCTGCTGGAACAGGCCGACCGAGTCGTGGTCGGAGCCGCTGCCCTGGTTCGGGTACTCCGCCGACTCGGGCAGCACGTCGCTGGCCAGGTTGTAGAGGTTGCTCTCCTGCATCGCGGTGGCCAGCGCGACCACCAGGGCACGCCGGGGCATCTTCATCTCCAGCCCGACGTCCACGATGACCTTCGCGTTGTCCATCTGTGCCTGGTCGAGACCGGCGACCGGCCGGGGGCGGCGGGGCTTGACCGGCTTCTTGGCCTTGCGCACGGCGGTGGGGGTGGGCGTGGGCGTGACCGTCGGGCTGGGCATGATCCGGGCGGGGGCGAGGTCGCGGTCCAGCGACCGGGAGGCACGCTCGTCGGCGATGGCGGCGCGCTCGGCCACCGCCTCGGCGAGCGGCTCCACCGTGCGGGGCGGGTCGTCGTCACCCCGGGCGGCGGCGACCGCGACGAGGCCGAGGCAACAGGTCATGCCGGTGGCCAGGGCCACCCGGACCGGGGTCGAGCCCAGCAGGGGACGCCGGGGCGGTTCTGGGGCGCGGTGACGGCCGATCGTCCGTTCGGTTGATACGGCGTCGGCCGACAGGGTGTTCGGGCGCGCGTCGGTCAGCTTCTGGTCGCAGGGGTCGTCGGGATGCACCTGACGAGGCTAAAGACCCGAATGCCCGATGCCACAGGCTCCTTCTGTGGCATGGGCCACAATTTGCCCTGATCATGCCGACTTTAAGGTGAGAAACATGGGTGGAGCTGACGAACATCGCGGATGGGGCTAGACGGGTATTTCCGATTCGCCACACGAATGCGTCCTCGCCGACGGGCGCGTCGACGAGCATTCGACCGCTGCGGCACCTCACCTGAACACCCGATGGTAGCTCCACCGAAAGTGCTATCGCTGTGTCATCCGAACCGTTCCATCGGCGGTGGGGCTGAACGGGCCACCCCTGGACCACCCGAAACCATCGCCCGAGCCCTCCGCTGCGTCGCCGTCCGGCGGGTCGCCGTCGGCTGCGTGGCCGTCCGCGGGTTGCCGTCGGCTGCGTGGCCCTTCGCTGCGTGGCCGTCCGCTGCGTGGCCGTCGTTTGCGTGGCCGTCCGCGGGTTGCCGTCCGCTGCGTCGTCGCCCGGCGTGGCTCGGATGGGTACCGGACGGTCGACGAGCGGCTGCGCCTCTACAACCGCCTCGAGATCTTGGACAGTTTCCGTTCCACGCGAACGGAAACTGTCCAAGATCTCGTCTTTGCCGGCGGGGCGCCCCCTCGATTGGGCGGCGGTATCCACGTCTCGTCGCGCTGGCCGGTTGCGCGCCACCGCCTGCAACGTTTTCGCGCCAGTGTGGTTTCGCGCCGTATGGTGTCGTGCCCGTGTGGTGTCGTGCCCGTGTGGTGTCGTGCCCGTGTGGTGTCGTGCCCGTGTGGTGTCGCGCGCAGTGGTGCCGTGCCCGTGTGGTGCCGCGCCGT
>NZ_JAEVHL010000392.1 GCF_016803395.1 Micromonospora tarensis
CGGGGGCCCGGCTGATCCACCTGGTGGCCGGCTCAGCCGGCCACGCCCGGCCCCGGCCGCCCCCGAGACGACGGCGACCGGCACCGGTGCTCCCGGTGGGAGCACCGCACCACCACCACATCCCGGTCGCACCATCGCAGAAAAGGGGGATCGCCGTGAACGATCTCTTCACCTGGGCCGCCCTGGGAACCATCGCCGGCGCGAGCGCCGCGACCCTGCTGGCCACCAACGTCATCGGCGGGCTGATCGGCCCGAGCGGCGACACGCTCCGCAAGTGGATCGCCATCGGCATCGCGCTGCTGCTGTCCTACCTGACAGCGGCGTTCGCCGACGACGCCGGCGGCGAGAAGTGGGTCATCGCGTTCTTCAACGCGCTTGTCATCTTCTCCGCCGCGCTCGGCGTCAACCAGTTCCCACCCGGCAACCGGCAGGCGACGCAGGCGTCGCCGACCCAGGTCGCGCAGGGTCGCGAACCCCGAGTCTTCCGCTCCTGGGTCTGAGGGGGTGTCGTCATGGTCTTCGGAATCCTCAGCGCGGCGGTCCAGGTCGGCTTCGGCGCCCTGCTCGGCTTCCTGGCCGGCGGCCCGATCGGGCTGCTGATCGGCGCCGTCGTGGGCCTGGTGGTCGGCGCGGTCTTCGGCTGGGCGGTGGCCTCCGCCGGGGTGTACGCCCCGGACGCGCGCGGCATCTTCCTCTTCGTCGTCGACCACACCTGGAGCCTGCTCAACACTGTCGTCGGCGCCAGCTACCTGACCGTGCACCTGATCTTCGGGCACTCGCTGGACCGGCCCACCTCGCTGGGCAGCGGGCGGATCTGCGTGGTGCAGGGGGTCTCGCCCCGCTACGCCACCACCATCGGCACCGTCTGCGCCGGCGCCAGCTCGGGCATCCAGCGGCACGAGGACGTGCACATCTTCCAGGGTCGCCTGCTCGGCCCGCTCTACATCCCGCTGGTGCTGGCGAACTACGTGCTGTTCACCATCGCCCCGGTGTGGCTGCTCTACCACGACCACACCAACGCGCCGATCAACCGGTTCACCAGGTACTTCGAGATCGGCGTCTACCCGCACGTGTGGAACGAGGCCATCGCGTACCGGATCCAGGGGACGCCGCCGCGATGACCAACCCCGGAGGCGGACCGATCGAGACGGCAACGACGGAGCTGGTCGCCTGGTTGACCGGCGCGGCGGGACAAGCCGTCCCGATGGCCCGCCCCGAGCGTGTGACGACGCGGACGGGCTCACCCTCTGGCCGCTGGAGCTGCGCCCGGCCCGGCAGACCCGCTCCAGCGGCGCGGTCCGCGAACCGTACCGGTTCACCATCCGCTACCTGCTCTGCGTGACCGGGCCGGCCGGGCTGGCCGGGCTGGACCGGGTGCTCACCGCGGCGACCGGCGAGGGCGGCTACCCGCTCACCCTGGACGCCAGCGAGCCAGCACTGTGGACGGCGTTCGGCACCGCACCCCGACCGGCGCTGCTGATCGACGTACCCGCGCAGGTGGACCACCCGACCCCGGCGGCGCCGCCGGTGCTGCGACCGCTGCGACTGCGGCAACTCGACGTGCGCACCCTCGGCGGACGGGTGGTCGGCCCCGAGGAGCAACCCCTCGCCGCGATGCGGGTCGAGCTGCCCGCCACCGGAGCCGCCACCCGCACCGACCCCCAGGGCCGGTTCCAGCTCACCGGCGTCCCGCACGACCCCGAGCACCCGGGCCCGGTCCGGCTCCGGCTGACCGGGCGCGGGCTCGTCCTCACCGCCGACGTCGACCCCGCCGAGCCCGACATCGTCATCGTCTGCGCGCCACCGAACCGCTGACACCCATCCGCACAGGAGGCCCGATGCCCAGCTACTTCTCCCCCGGCATCTATGTCGAGGAGGTCCCCAGCGGCGCCCGACCGATCGGCCCGGCGAGCACCAGCATCGCCGCCTTCGTCGGCGTCGCCCCGAACCGCACCGCCCACCTGGGCAAGGCGGTACCGGTCAACAACTGGACGGAGTTCCTGCGGCTCTTCGCCGACGGCGAGCGGGTGGAGAGCACCCCGCTGGCCCGGGCGGTCTTCGGCTTCCTGGACAACGGGGGCGCGCGCTGCTGGGTGGTGAACGTCGGCGAGGGCGGCGCGATCACCGGCACCGGGCAGCGGCGCGGCGGCCTGCAACTGCTGGAGGCGGTGGACGAGATCTCCATCATCGCGGCACCCGGCTTCCACGACCCGGTGTCGCACGAGGCGCTGCTCAGCATGGCCGAACGCACCCGCACCATGGTCGCGATCTGCGACCCGGCACCGGACATCGACGACATCTCCGCGTTGACCCGGGTCGCCACGCCGTCCTCCGGCAAACCGCCCAAGCCCGCCGAGGGTCCCGGCGGCGACGCGGCCCAGCCGGGCGGCTCCGGCGGCCACGAGGGGGCCGCCCACCGGCCGCGACAGTCCGAGTTCGGCGCGTTCTACTACCCGTGGCTACGGGTCCGCGACCCGATCAGCGGCGAGTTGGAGCTCACCCCGCCGAGCGGGCACCTCGCCGGCATCTGGGCCCGCACCGACGCGCTGCGCGGAGTGCACAAGGCACCGGCCAACGAGCCGGTGCGCGGCGCCGTCGACCTGGGCTACCTGGTCACCGGCCGGAACACGACGTGCTCAACCCCAAGGGCGTCAACGTGATCCGCTACTTCGCCGGGGAGGGCATCCGCGTCTGGGGCGCCCGAACGCTCGCCGCCGAGGCCAGCGAGTGGCGCTACCTCAACGTACGGCGACTGAGCATCGCCATCGAACAGGCCATCGCCAACGGCACCCGGTGGATGGTCTTCGAGCCGAACGACTTCACCCTCTGGCGCTCGATCCGGCGCGACATCGGGGCGTTCCTGACCCGGGTGTGGCGCGACGGCGCGCTGCTCGGGCGCAGCCCCGAGGAGGCGTTCTTCGTCAAGTGCGACGAGGAGACCAACCCGCCGGACGTCCGCGACGCCGGCATGGTGATCGCCCACATCGGCATCGCCGTCGTCAAGCCCGCCGAATTCGTGGTGTTCAAGCTGAGCCAGTGGGCCGGCGGCACCGAGACCGAGACGATCGGAGGCTGACATGCCCACCCCCGCCACCCCGCAGCCCGGCGCCCCGGTCGACCCGTACCGGGCGTACAACTTCCGGCTGCTCATCAACGGCGTGACCAACGGCCACTTCACCGAGATGACCGGGTTGGAGGTGAACATCCCCGGGCAGCCGTACCGGGAGCACGGCCTGGGTCGGATGCGGATGGTGCCCGGCCAGGCCGAGTACGAGCCGGTGACGCTGCACTTCGGCCTCACCGCGTCCCGCGAGTTGTGGGACTGGGTGAACGCCACCGCCCAGGGCACCCTCAACCGGCGCAACGTCTCGGTGGTGCTGCTGGACTCGGTCGGGACCGCCGAGGTGCTGCGCTGGAACCTGATCGACGCCTGGCCGACCCGGTGGCGCGGCGCGCACCTCAACACCCTCAGCCACGAGATCGCCATCGCCTCGTTGACCCTGCGCTACGAGGGCCTGGAGCTGGAGACCGGCGGTGCCACCGCGCCAGCACCCGCGTAGCTGGTTGGCCGGCCGGCTGCGCTCGGCGGCCGGGGCGGTGCAGCGCCTCGCGGCCGGGTCGAACCCGCCGGGCACTCCGCGCCGCCGTCGGACCCGCCCG
>NZ_JAEVHL010000393.1 GCF_016803395.1 Micromonospora tarensis
GACGGTCTCGGCCCGCCGGCTCCGGCCGGTGGTGGGTGCCCGGCGGGCGGTTCGGCGGCGAGCAGCGCCCGGTACGCCGGCACGGTGGCCAGCAGCTCGGAGTGCCGGCCGAGCGCGGTGATCCGCCCGTCCTGGAGCAGGGCGACCCGGTCGGCCAACGCGATCGTCGACGGTCGGTGCACCACCAGCAGCGCGGTGCTGTCGCGCAGGACCTGCCGCAGCGCGGCCTCGACCAACGCCTCGGTGTGCACGTCGAGCGCGGACAGCGGGTCGTCCAGCACCAGCACGGCCGGCCGGCCGAGCACGGCCCGCGCCAACGCGAGCCGTTGCCGTTGCCCGCCGGACAGGGACAGCCCCTGCTCGCCCACCCGGGTGGCCAACCCCCAGGGCAGGTCGTAGGCGAAGTCGGCCTGGGCCAGCGCGAGCGCGGCGCGGACCTCGTCGTCCCCGGCGTCGGGGCGGCCCAGGGTGAGGTTCTCCCGCACCGACATCGAGAAGAGGGTGGGCTCCTCGAACGCCACCCCGACCAGCCGGCGCAGCGCGGCCAGCCGCAGGTCGCGCAGGTCGTGCCCGTCCAGGGTGATCCGGCCGGCGGTGACGTCGTGCAGCCGGGGCACCAGGGAGAGCAGCGTGCTCTTGCCGGAGCCGGTGGCCCCGACCAGGGCCAGTGTCTCGCCCGGCTCGATGCTCAGGTCGATCTCGCCGAGCACCGGCGTGGCGGCGCCCGGGTAGCGGAACGCGACCCGCTCGAAGCGGAGCCGGCCGTGCACCGCGTCGCGGGGCAGCGCGAGCGCACCGGGCGAGTCCACGATCCGGGGCGGGGTGTCCAGCACCTCCTGGATCCGGTCGGCGGCGGTCGCGGCCTCCTGACCGTTGGCGATGATCCAGCCCAGTGACTGCACCGGCCAGATGAGCATCAGTTGGAGGCTGACGAACGCGACCAGCTCGCCGATGGTGAGCGTGCCCGCCGCGGCGGCGGCGGCCCCCGCCACCAGCACCACGCCCAGGGTCACGTTGGGCACCAGGTCGAGCAGCGCCGAGGTGTTGGCCAGCAGCCGTCCCTTGCCGACGCCGGTCTCGTGCAGCCGGCGGGCCGCGTCGGTGAAGCGGGCGGCCATCTCGGGGCCCCGGCCGTACGCCTTCATGGTCCGCAGGCCCTGTGCGGTCTCCTCGACCAGCGTCGCCACGTCGCCCTGCTGGTCCTGCATCAGGCGGGACGCGGCGTGGTAGTGCCGCCCGAACCGGCGGCTGATCAGCAGCAGCGGCACCGCGCTGGCCGCGACCAGCACGCCGAGCACCGGATGCAGGTTGATCAACAGGACGACCACGACGACGTACGTGGTCAGGTTGAGCACCAGGAAGAACACGCCGAACGAGAGGAACCGGCGGATCACCGACAGGTCGCTGGTGATCCGGGAGAGCAACTGGCCGGACTGCCAGCGGTCGTGGAAGCTCGTCGGTAGCCGTTGCAGGTGGGCGTAGACGTCGGCGCGCAGCGCCGCCTCCATGCCCACCGCCGAGGAGGACTGCACCCAGCGACGGATGAAGATGAGCACCGCCTCGGCGACGCCGAGCAGCAGTGCCAGAGCGCCGAGCTGGAGCAGGCCGGCCGGTTCGTGCCGGGACACCGGCCCGTCCACCACCCGCTGCACCACGAGTGGTACGGCGATCCCGGCGGCGGTGCCGGCGAGCCCCGCGACGAGCAGCCAGGCGAACTCCGCGGCGTACGGGCGCAGGTAGGGGCGCAGCCGCCACAGGTTGTGCACCGGGTGGGGGCCCGCGGCGGCCCGGGCGGCCGGGTCGCCGTCGCTCTCCACAGGCACTACCAGACGGTAGCGTCAATGCGTGTTGATGCTTATGTCAGCTTGTTGTCAACCGTCGCTCATGACCGAGAAGCCACTTCTTCACGTCCAGCCCCCAGCGGTAGCCGCCGAGCGTGCCGTCGGTGCGGAGGACCCGGTGACAGGGCACGAACAGGGCTGCCGCGTTCCGGGCGCAGGCGGCGGCCGCAGCCCGCACCGCCGGTGGTCGACCGGCCAGCGCGGCGTACCCGGTGTAGGTGACCGGGGTGCCCGGCGGCACCTCGCGAAGCACCTGCCAGGCGTGCGCCATGAATTCTCCGCCGGTGTGTTGCCGGACCGGCACCGTGTCGATGGCGGCGAGGTCACCGTCCAGGTAGGAGTGGACCGCCGCGCTGACCGGGCCGAGGTCGGCCCGTTCCCGCAGCGGCGCCCGCAGCGCCGGGTGGATCAGGGGCAGCAGCGTCGCCGGGTCCGGGGTGAAGCCGGCTGCCCGTACCTCACCGTCGGGGCCGGCGAGGATGCTCAGCGGGCCGGTCGGGGTGTTCAGGACGGTGCTGTCGATGCTCATGCCGCTCTCCAGAGTCTGATCGTGGCGTAGGACCGCCAGGGACGCCACCGTTCGGCGTACCCGTCGAGGGTGGTCGGGGTGTCGGGCAGGCCGAGCGCGGCGGCGCCGCGCCGGACCGCGAGGTCGGTGCCGAGTAGTACGTCCGGGTCGCCCAGGGCGCGCATGGCCAGGTAGTTGGCGGTCCACGGGCCGATGCCGGGCAGCGCGAGCAGCCGCCGCACGGTCTCCGCCCGGTCCCCACCCGGCGCGAGGTCCACCACCCCGTCCGATACGGCCCGCGCCAACCCCCGCAACGTCTCCCGCCGCGCCAGCGGCATCGGAAACCCGGAATCCGGCAAAGCCAACAGCTCCGCCGGCCGCAGGAACCCCCGCAGCGCCCCCGAACCACCCTGTTGATCATGAAGTTGTTGCCCCGACACGCCGCTGTCGGTGGTCATAACTTCATGATCAACCGTGGCGGTGGCGGTGGCGGTGGTGGTGGCGGTGGTCAGGAGGCGGGTGAGGGTTGTTTTCGCGGAGCTGACGGAGATCTGCTGGCCGATGACGGCGCGGACGGCCAGCTCGAAGCCGTCTACCGCGCGGGGGACCCGGATGCCGGGCTCGGCGGCGACCGCCGGGGCGAGCGCCGGATCGGCGGCGAGCGTGGCGTCGATGGCCGCCGGGTCCGCGTCCAGGTCGAGCAACCGGCGGCAGCGGGCCACCGCCGGCGCCAGGTCCCGCAGGTCGGCCAGGCGCAGCGTCGCCGCCACGTGCCCGTCCGCCGGGGTCAGCGCCACCTGGCCGATGCCGTGGGGCAACCGCAGACCCCGGCGGTACGTCCCGTCGCGGACCTCCTCGACGCCGGGCAACGCCCGCACCGCCAGGAAGTCCAGCAGCGCGCGGGCGTGCAGCGGCGGGCGGTACGCCAGCCGGAGCGAAATGGTCCCCGCCCCGGCCGGTGCCTGCTGGCGGCCACGGGCCGTGCGCAGCTCCGACGGGGCGCTCGCGTACACCTCGCGGAGCGTGTCGTTGAACTGCCGCACACTGCCGAAGCCGGCGGCGAACGCGATCTCGGCCATCGCCAGGTCGGTGGTCTCGATCAGGATCCGGGCGGTCTGCGCCCGCTGGGCCCGGGCCAGCGCCAGCGGGCCGGCACCCATCTCGGCGCTCAGCATCCGGTGCAGGTGCCGCTCGGTGTAGCCCAGCCGGGCGGCCAGCCCCGGCACGCCGTCCCGGTCGACCACCCCGTCGGCGATCAGCCGCATCGCCCGGCCGACCACGTCCGCCCGGACGTCCCAGACGCG
>NZ_JAEVHL010000394.1 GCF_016803395.1 Micromonospora tarensis
GGGTGCCGGGCGGGTGGGCACGGGCGGTTCGCGGGGTGCTGGCGGGCCGGGGTTCGCCGGTGCGCCGGGGGCGGCCAGGGCGGGTGAACCACCGGTCGCCGCGAGGGTCGCGGAGACCACGGCGGCGAGCCAGGCCCCACGAGTACGCGAGAACTTCACCTGATGTCGTTCCTTGCCTCGTCGTCTTTCGCTGGCGGGGGTGACAGCGAACGCGACGCTACGCCCGGAAGATCATCTCGTATAGCCACCGGCGCGGCGATGGCCATCGCTCAGGCCTGCGGTGCGGGGTTAAGCTCCTTCGATCGACCCCAAGTTACCGGGAGGTAATCATGTCGGAGGAGCCCCGCGTCGCCATCGTCACCGGAGCCGCACGCGGTATCGGCGCGGCCACCGCCCGGCGACTGGCCGCCGACGGACTGGCCGTCGCCGTGGTCGACATCGAGGAGGCGGCCACCAAGGACACTGTGGACGCCATCGCCGCCGCCGGCGGTCGGGCGCTCGGGGTGGGCGCCGACGTGTCCGACCGGGACCAGGTCGAGGCGGCCGTGGACCGGATCGCCAGCGAGCTGGGCGGGCCCGCCGTCCTGGTCAACAACGCCGGTGTGCTGCGCGACAACCTGCTGTTCAAGATGACGAGCGCCGACTGGGACACGGTGATGGGCGTGCACCTGCGCGGCGCGTTCCTGTTCAGCCAGGCCGCCCAGAAGCACATGGTGGAGCGCAGGTGGGGGCGGATCGTCAACCTCTCCAGCACCTCCGCGCTGGGCAACCGGGGCCAGGCCAACTACGCCGCCGCCAAGGCCGGCCTCCAGGGCTTCACCAAGACGCTCGCCATCGAGCTGGGACCGTTCGGGGTGACGGTGAACGCGGTGGCACCCGGCTTCATCGTCACCGACATGACCGCGGCCACCGCCGCCCGGATGAAGGTCGACTTCGACGACTTCCAGAAGCACGCCGCCGCCGAGATCCCGGTCCGCCGCCCGGGGCTGCCGGAGGACGTCGCGCACACCATCTCGTTCCTGGTGAGCGAGGGCGCCGGCTTCGTCTCCGGTCAGGTCATCTATGTCGCGGGTGGCCCACGGGACTGACCCGTACTCCCGACGAGGGCGCTTCCCCGGACGGGACGCGCCCTCGTCGCGGGGTCAGGCGGGTGCGCGGCGGGTGCGCCAGAGCCAGACCAGGCCGAGCACCGGCAGCACCAGCGGGATGTAGCCGTACCCGCTGCCGAACTGCGACCAGACCGTCTCGTCCGGGAACAGCTCCTTGTCGACCAGGCTCAGGATGCCGACCGCGATCACCCCGACCAGCTCCACCGAGCAGCACGCCAGCGCCACCCGTCGGCCGGTGTGCCCGGCGCGGGCCAACCCCACCGCCGCGACGATGTAGATGAGCGCGGCCAGACCGGAGAGCAGGTACGCCACCGGCGCCTCGTCGAACTTGGTCGCGATCTGCAAACCCGCCCGACTCGTCGCGGCGATGGCGAAGAGCAGGTAGACAGCGATCAGCAGCCGACCCGGACCGGCGTTCGTGGCCGGTCCGGCCGGTCGGGTCTCAACCACCGAGCACCTCCCAGGTCTGCTGCAACCGGACCACCACCACCGGGGTCACCAGGCAGACCGCGCACACGATCGCCGAGCCCCACCGGGTCGGCTCCATCCGGGCCAGCACCCAGGCCAGCGGCGGCAGGCAGACCAGCGTGACCAGGTAGCCGAAGAACGCGCCGGGCTCGCCGGGCCGGTCCCCGCCGCCCACCGCGACAACCGCCAGCACGGCCAACACCAGCAACGACACTTCGAGTGCGGCCAGACCGACGAACTGCACCCGGTCCGGCGGTCGTTGCCGCACCGCCACCACCAGCGCCCACGCCGCGACGAGCAGCGACAGCACGATCGACACCGTCGCGACGATCCCGTCCACCGGCGAGCTGGCCGTCGCTGCGCTGGTCATCGGTCCCATCCGGTCGTTGCCTCGGTCACCGGCACAGCCTACTAACCGTCGTAGTAATCGGGTGACCCCGCCTCGCCGCCGGGTGCCGCGCGCCCCCTGAGGTGCCGGCACTCACCAGCCAACGCATCCCGTGGGCGTCAGTCGCCCCCGGGCAGCCAGTAGACGGAGACGGCGAGCAGCGGTTCCGGTCCGTCGTTCCGGATCTGGTGCGGCACCCTGCTCTCGAACGCCGCGACGTCTCCGGCCCGCAGCACGTCCGTCTGGTCGGCGAACGTCAGGGTGCCGGTTCCGGACACGATGATCCACACCTCCCGGGACCGATGGACGTCGAGGTCGTTGGAGGTGCCCGGGGCCACCGACCAGCGGGCGACCTCGAACGGAGCGGGCGTCGCCGACGCGAACGGCAACAGCGCCCGGTGCACGGGCCCGCCTTCGGTGAAGTCGTACCAGTGTTCAAAGGTGGCGAGACCGCTGGTCACCGCCGGAATCGTGCTCGGCATGTCGTCGAGACTGCCGCGCCGTAACTGGCGTGTCTGGCGGCAATCGGACGTGGCGTTTCCGGGAGCGGCGCAGACTGGGCCCAGAGGCTGCGTGCCGACGGGCCCTTCGGCTCTGTCGAGCTAACCCGACGCCGTCATGGCCGGCGGGGCGACTAGCGTTGATCACGTCCGTGGCGTTGCCGCGGCGGGGGAAAAGCGGAGGTACACGTGCTGCGGTTCGGATTGTTCGGCACCGGTCACTGGGCGATCGAGACGCACGGGAAGGCGCTGCACGCCCACCCGGACGCCGAGTTGGTCGGGGTGTGGGGCCGCAACCCGGAGCGGGCCTCCGCGCTGGCCGAGCGGTACGGGGTGGCCGCCTACGCCGACGTCGACGCGTTGATCGAGCAGTGCGAGGCGATCGCCGTCGCGCTGCCGCCGGACATCCAGGCCGACATCGCGGTCCGGGCAGCCACCGCCGGCCGGCATCTGTTGTTGGACAAGCCGCTGGCGCTCAGCCTGGCCGACGCCGACCGGGTGGTCACCGCCGCCGAGCAGTCCGGGGTCGCCTCGGTGGTCTTCTTCACCCAGCGGTTCCAACCGAACGTGACCGCGTTCCTCGCCGCCACCGCCGCCGCCGGGGGTTGGCAGCACGGTCGGACCACCGCGTTCGCCTCGATCTTCCAGGACGGCAGCCCGTACGGCGGCTCGTTGTGGCGGCGGGAGCACGGTGCGCTCTGGGACATCGCCCCGCACGCGCTCTCGATCCTCCTGCCGGTGCTCGGTCGGGTGACCCGGGTGGCGGCGATGGACGGGCCGAACGGGATGGTGCACCTGCTGCTCACCCACGAGGGGGGCGCCACCAGCAGCGCCTCACTCTCCCTGGACGCCCCGACCGAGTCGATGGCCCGGGAGTTCGTGTTCTACGGGGAGAACGGCATCGAGAACGTCCCGTTCGGCGAGAACGACGCCGCCACCGCGTTCGGCGTCGCCATCGACCAACTCGTCGAGCAGGTGCGGACCGGCACCCGGGACCACCGCTGCGACGTCCGCTTCGGCCGCGAGGTCGTCGAGATCCTCGCCGCCGCCGAAACCGCCCGCACCGAATCCCGCACCATCCCCCTCCCCACCTGACCCCGATTCCGGCCCGATCCCGCCTCGACCCCGCCTGATTCCCGTCGGTCCCGGCCGATCCCCGCCTGATTCCCGTCGGTCCCGGCCGATC